>DASYTU010000082.1:0-63556 GCA_036001925.1 Actinoplanes sp. | reverse complement strand
AGGCGCCATCCTCGATGCCGGCCGAGCAACGCTGGAGATCTTCAACGCCGCCCAGAAGGCGGCCGTCGACGACCTCGAAGTGGGCCGGCAGGTAGCCCCGCGGATCCGGGTGGCGTTCCAGGTCGACGACACCCGGGCGACTGCGCAGCGGCTGGTGGAGGCCGGCGCGACCGAAGTCGCCGCACCGACGGTGACCCCCTGGAACTCCGTGAACGCCCGGCTGGACGCCCCGGGCGGCCTGCACATCACGGTGTTCCAGGAGCGGGCCTAACGCGGTTCGTGCCGTTCTGCGGGAAGCCGTCGTTGGCGACAGTGTCGTGACGCCGGCGATGCTGGGAGGCGACGGCGGCATCGCGTCAAGTCCCGGCAAGGACAAGCAATCAATGCCCGCAGAATTTGTTCGGCCTTGACGCGTCCCGCCGCCACATCGTCAGATAATTGTTCGACGCGTGTACGGCGGCGAGACGCCCGTCGGGACCCTCAGGAGCGGCAACTCGGCTAGGAAGCGACGCGATGGCACGGCGCCCGGTGAGTCCGCCCATCATGCGCTGGTTGAGCGGGCTGGTCGCCAGCGTGGCGATGGTCGCTGCGGTAACCGCCTTCATCGCGCTCATCAATCCACACGTTCCGCCGCTCTCCTTTCTGATGCTCTACCTGCTCGTAGTCCTGCCGGTTGCCGTGGTATGGGGCACCGTGTTCGCGGTGGTCACGTCGGTACTGAGCGTCGCGGTCTACGTGTACGCGTTCGAGGTTGCCGACGCGCCGAGCGCGGTCGCGCTCGGCGTGTTCCTGATTACGGCCGTGGTCGTTGGGGAGCTGGCGGCCCGGCTGCGGCGGGCTGCGCTGGCGTCGGCACGCCTGACGGAAGAGCAGTCCGCACTGCGGCGGGTCGCGACACTGGTCGCGCGGTCCGTTCCGCCACCCGTGGTCTTCGAGGCCGTCACCGAAGAGGTCGGTCGGCTCTGCGACGCCGATCTCGCCCGCATGGAGCGCTACGAGCCGGATGGCACGGTGACCGGCACGGCGGTCTGGAGTCGGGTACCTGAGCGGCTGTCCATCGACACGCGGTTCGACCTTGACGGGCCGAGCGTCGCCCGCGACGTCCGGCAGACCGGCAGCCCGGTCCGGATCGACACCTTTGACGGCGCGACCGGTGCGATCGCGCGGGAAGCGCGTGCGCTGGGGATCCGATCGTCGGTCGGCTGCCCAGTCGTCGTAGCCGGGCGCCTGTGGGGGGTGATCGCCGCCTCGAAGAAGAGCGACCAGCCCTTCCCGGCGAACACCGAAGCCCAGATCGCCAACTTCACCGAGCTCGTCGCCACCGCGGTCGAGAACGCCGAAGCTCGCGCTGAGCTGACGGTCTCACGCGCCCGGATCGTGGCGACCGCCGACCAGACGCGTCGGCGCATCGAGCGTGATCTCCACGACGGCGTGCAGCAACGGCTGGTCTCGCTCGCGCTGCAGGTGCAAGCGGCGGAAGCCGCGGTGCCGCCCGACCGGGACGAGCTCGGCGCGGAGCTGGAGCAGATCGCCGCCGGATTGGCGGATGCGGTGGACGAGCTACGCGAGATGGCGCGCGGTATTCACCCGGCGATCCTCGCCGAGGGTGGGCTGGCCTCCGCGCTCAAGGCGCTCGCTCGCCGCTCCCCCATCCCTGTCGACCTCGCGATGCGTACCGGAGGAAAGCTACTCGAGCGGGTCGAGGTCAGCGCGTACTTCGTCGTCTCCGAGGCGCTGACGAACGCGGCCAAGCACGCGCACGCTTCGGCTGTCACGGTCACCGTAGAGGTAGCGGACGACGTCCTGCACGTCTCGGTTCACGACGACGGCGTGGGCGGCGCCGACTTCGCTGGCGGCACCGGTCTGGTCGGTCTCAAAGACCGCGTGCGGGCACTCGGCGGCCGGCTCTCTCTGGAGAGCCGCCGCGATCAGGGGACCACCCTGTGGGCGGAACTCCCGCTCACCGGCGCCACCGTCTGAGCCCGAGACGGTACGGCACTCCCGGGTACCGGTGCGCCAGCCTATCGGCCGACTACCGTGGCCGGACAGGCACATCGATACTTGGCGGCGTGAGCCGCTTCGTTGAGGACGTCCGACAAGCTTGCGCCGACGGCCTGCTCGGTGAGCGCTTCCGCCCCGACGATCTTCGTCGCGCCTGCCCGGGCTGGGCACACCATACCTACGAGGTCTTCCTGCCGAAGCATCGTGAGGGCAACCCAGGTGGCTACACCGCGTACTTCCAGCGGAACGCGGACGGCACCTACAGTTTGCTGTCCGAGTAGCCCAGCGCCACGGCAGCCGGACGGTTTGCACGGGCAACGCCGCGGGTAGCCCAGCCCCGAGCGCTCCTCGTCTGTAAGCGTGCCAGAGGAGGCAGGCATGGCCGACGCGGTTGTCAGCCGGCGCGTCCTCGGCGACGGCACCGTGGTGATCGATCTACGCGGTGAACTCGACGTCGCCGTCAACGATGCTCTGCGCGACGTTCTGGTCGATACCATCACGACTCGACGGCCGCCCCGCGTAGTCGTCAACATGCGGCACGTCGTCTTCGTCGATTCGACGGGCATGAGCGCCCTCCTCGCCGGCTACAACACCGCCAAGAAGGCTGGCGTCGCGTACGAAGTGCGGGAGATCGCACCGTTCGTCGAGAAACAGCTGCGGGCGACCGGCGTCTATGAGCTGCTGGCACAGCAACCGGGCCCAGGGGCATAACCTCAGGCGGCTACCCGAGGCGGGCGGCGAGCTCTCCCCGCCGGTGCACCCCGAGCTTGCGGTACGCGCTGGTCAGGTGCACCTCGACAGTCTTCGTGGTCACGAACAGTGCCTGGGCGATCTCCCGGTTCGACGCTCCGCCGGCCGCGATCTCCGCCACCCGGCGTTCGCTTGGGGTCAGGGCGTCCACGCCGACGAGCCGGTGCCGCCGGGGCCGGTAACCGGCGGCGTGCGACTCGGTCATGACCTGCGCGACCAGCGGTGCCGCGCCGCAGACCTCGGCAGCCTCCAGCGCGCGGCCGAGCGCCTCTCGTGCCTCGGTGCGGCGGCCGAACCGGCGTAGCGCCGCGCCCAGTTCCGCGAGCGAGCGCGCGTACTCCAGCCGGGCCGCGCTGCCCGCCAGCACCTCGACCGACCGCTGCAGCAGCGCGAGACCGTCGGTCCCCTCGGTCACCTGGCCCACGACGCGCAGTGCCCGCCCGTACGCGCGCGGGGCGCCCCAACGCTCGGCCCGCTGCAGTTCCTCGGCGGCCAGCCGGCGCGCGCCGGGCGCGTCGCCGGACGCGAACAGCGCGAGCGCCGCATCCGTGCGCCAGCCGCCAAACGCCGGATTGTCGTACCCGTACGCCTGCCACACCGTCCCAGCGGTGAGCGCGATCGACGCCGCGTCCCGGTCGCCGCGCCGCCGGATCAGCCGGGCGTACGCTTCCATGGCGTAGTAGCGCGGGCGCGCCGGGGTGGGGTCGGCGCGGACGCCGAAGCGCTCCAGCAGCGCTTCCGCCTCATCCAGGCGGCCCTGTTCGATCAACGCGTCGGCCAGGCAGGAGCCGGCGAACACCGGGTCCATGTCGACCCGGCCGGTTTCGGCCAGGCGCAGCGCCTCCCGCGCGTCCGTCTCGGCCTCGACGAGCTGCCCGGTCCACAACCGGCCCAGCGCCCGGAACGTGTACGCCGGTGCCAGTGCCCGCAGCGATCCGTGCAGGTGGGCCTGGCCGACCGCGTCTTCGAGGCTGGCCAAGCCAGCAGGGTCGTCGGCCGCGAGTAGGGCCAGCCAGCCGCACACCAAGGCGCCCTCGCCGTTGGCGGCCCGGACCAGCAGGCCGTCCGCGAGGGCGGCGCGGGCCCGGGCGTGGCCGCGTGGGTCGCAGACCGCCATCTCATGACCGGCGATGGCGGCCTCCAGCATCCGCGCGCCGAGGCCGTCGGCCGGGGGCAGCTGCTTCAGCCCGCCGAGCCGGTCGGTGATCTCGCGCCGTCCCGGTGCCACGAACACCGCTACCAGCAGGGTCGCCTCGATGCGGCGGCGTTCGTCGTCTTCGCTTTCGGGGAGCAGCCGCAGCGCCTCGTAGAAGGCCTCGACCGCCTGGTCGGGGTCGAGCAGGTACCCGTACGCGACGCCCAGCCGGGCCAGGATGCGGGCCCGGTCGGCCGGCGCGGCCGCGTACCTCTTCGCCTCCTCGAACAGCCGTACCGCCTCGTGCAGGTCGACCTTGACCGCGACGGTGGCCGCCTCGCGGAGCAGCGCGAAGCGCTGTGCCGGGCCCAGATCCTCGGCGAGGCACCGGCGGAGATAGGCGAACGCGGCGTCCGGGGAGCCGCGGCACAGCGCCACGGCGGCGGCCCGGCGCAGCCGCCGCACCACGTCGGTGCCCACCCCCGGTACGGTCTTGAGCAGGTGCGCGGCCACCCGCTCCGGCTCCTCACCGAGGTCATCGAGCACGTCCGCGGCGCGGGCGTGAATCAGTAGGCGGTCGCGACCACCCAACTCAGCGTAGATCGCCGCGCCGACCACCGGATGCACAAAGCTCAGCGTCCGCCCGTCCAGCAGTCCCAGCCGCGTCAACTCGTCCGCCGCTTCGGTGGCCGTCAACAGGTCGACCCCGGCGAGCCGGGCGACGGCGGGCAGCTCGGCGCCCGACCCCAGCACCGCGGCGGCTCGGGCCACCACGCGCGCCGGTTCCGCCAGCCGGGCCAGGCGCGAGGCGACCAGGTGGGACACCGCAACGCGGCCCAGCTCCGTCACCCGCTCCTGGTTGGCCATGGTCGGCGCGACGCCGTCGCGGGCCAGGGTGGCGGCCAGCGCGCGCAGCAGCAGCGGGTTGCCGGCCGTCGCCGCCGCGCAGTAGGCCGCTAACGCCAGATCGACGTCGTCGCCCAGCAGCGTGCGGAGCAGCTCCCGCACCGCCGGTTCGGACAGCGGTCCGGGGCGCAGCGCGGTGACCGCGCCGTCGGCGAGCAGGGTCCGCAGCAGCACCTCGTCCGATCCGACCTCGCCGGAGCGGATCACCGCGACCACCAGCAACGGCAGCTCCGCCAGGCGCGGCAGCAGGTACGCGAGGTAGCGCAGCGACGCCGCGTCGGCCCAGTGCAGGTCGTCGATGAGGAGTACGCCCGGCCGCCGGTAGAGGTTGGCCGTCAACCAGTACAGGCCATGCAGGATGGGCAGTTCGGCTCCACGGACCGGCTCGATGGTGCTCTCGAAGACCGGGGCCGCCCCCGCCGCCGAGCCCGAGAGCAGGGCGACCCGCTCCGGCGGCGCCGCCACCTGAACCTCGAACAGCTGCCGCACGATGCCGAACGCGAACTCGCTCTCGAGCTCCGACCCGCGCGCGGACAGCACCCGCAGCTCCCGCTCGGCGGCGAGGGTACGGGCGTGCTCCAGGAGCCGTGTCTTGCCGATGCCGGCGTCGCCTTCGATGACGAGGAACCGCCCGTGTCCGTGCGCCGCCTCCTCGACGACCTCCGTGATCACCGCGATCTCATGCTCGCGGTCGAGGATCGGTAACTGCGGCGCCACGCCGTGAGTCTGCGCCCGCCCTGGTGACCGGACAACCCTGCCGTCGCCGGCTCTGAGGTGCCGCCAGGGCAGCGCTGGTCGCGCGATCGGGCGGGGCTCAGCGCCCTCCTGGCCGACCTTCCGGAGTGTCCGACCCGCACCTTCATCGAGATCCTGAGAAAGGCGCCACCATATTCGACAGGTCGGGGAGAGAAATGGCAAACATTCCGGAGGGCGCGCTGCGCTCGGATGACGGCCACTACTGGTGGGACGGCGAGAATTGGCAGCCGGTCGATGAGAACGCCGCCGCGGGTGATGGAGACGAACGGGTAGCCGCGCGGCTCGCGAACGGCTATCCGGCATCCGGTGACGACTTGACGGAGGAGCAGAAGCGGGCGCTCCTCGGCGAGCCGACCATTGTGGTGGAACCGCTGGCTCATGACGAGGTCGAAGTCGTGGCGATGGAGGATTCCGGCCACGGCGATGGGGAGGCAATGGCATGAGCGCGGAAACGATCATCAATGTGGCGAAGTTTGCCTGGGACATCATCAAGGACGGCAAGCCCGCCGCGGAGATCGACAACTCCACCGCGAACGCGGTGCCGCAGGTCGAAGACTGGCTGTCGCTGACCGACACGCGCGGCCCGAATGTGTACCGGAACAACTACTACGTGTCGTACGTGTGGCCGTTCGACGATTATGTCCACGCCGAGTTCGACATCTTGCTGAAGTGGCAGTTCGGCTCTCGTTACAAGAACGGCGGCGCATTCATCCCGAACCTGTGGATCGAGGTGCCGAATTGCTTCGTGGGCTACGGGTGGGACGCTCATATCGGCATCACGGTGCAACATCCGACCAACATCGGACAGCCCGGAGCCCCGGTGGCCGCGTTGCCGGTCACCATCAAGGGGACCGTGTCCAGCCCTCTCGAGACCTATCACGTGGAATGGGGCTACGTGGTCACCGGCACCGGCGGGATCAGCGGCGGATAGCCCCATCAAATCAAGCAAGATGCCCACGGCGGCGTCCGCCGCACCCACAGATCAAGCAAGGTCGGCGACGCCGTTTGCCGCGGCGTCGACCGATCGTACGGCCAAGCCGATGCGCAAGCCGGCGGCGCCGCAGCGGCTCGGACTTCCGGCCCGCACCTGTGGCGCCGTCCGGGCCGGTGCCGTCGCTCATCATCCGTGCGACCGATTAGTGGGGATACAGCCTCCGCATCGCCCACCTCATGACACTCAGACCGGCCGCGCCGACCGAGCCGCCCGAGGTAGACGCCGAGCGCACCCGCCGGGAAAGGGAACATCCGGCGATCCTCGAGGGCATCAACGAGCTGAACACCCCCGGGCGGGATGATTCATGAGCTCCTGAACGCCGGGGGCACGACGCCCTCTATGAGCGACATATCGGATGTCGTCGGGGTAATCCCGACCCAACTCAGCCCGGCCCGGTCGAACAATGCGCGGAACTCGTCCTCGGTACGTTCGCGGCCCTGGGTAAAGCAGAGAATCATCTCGCGGCTCGCGGATCGGCTGTCAGGGCGCCGCGCACGGCCGCATTCTCGAACAGCACCCGTCGACCCCTGGGTTTCTGTCGAGGACGGCGCTGAGCAGACTTCCCTGGCCCCCCGCGACGTCGACAACCGTTCGCGCGTCGCGCAGGTCTAGCGCGTCGGCCAGCGACTCGACCAACAACCCAGTGAGGTCGAGTGGTTCGACAAGATCCCCACCTCGGCCACCGTTCTGTGGTGGGTTCCCGCCGGTCACCAGCCCACTCCGGCTGAGGGGCTGGCCCGCTTGCGGCATCTGCGCACATACGGGCCATCACCGCAGGCCTTCACCGTACGCTGCCGCTTCGACCCGTCCGGTCGGCGCGAGCGGCGCTGACCACCACCTTCCCGGCCCGCGCAGCGACGACCGCGACCTCATCGCGTACGATGGCTTGCGTCTTAGGTCTGCCTAACCTAACCTCAGCCCTCGGAGCTGGTCGGTCGGCCGGCGTCACGCATCCGTCGATGCAGGAGAGTCCCTGATGACGTCCACTCAGATAGCAATCCTCGGCGCGATAGCCGGGTTCACGATCTTTCTCGGCTTGCCGATCGGAAGGTTAGGCGCGCCGTCCCGGGCGCTTCGGGAATTTCTCAACGCCGCCGCCACCGGGATCTTGGTGTTCCTGCTGTGGGAGGTGTTGTCGCACGCGGCCGAGCCGGTCGAGGAGTCTCTGGTCGAGGCGGTGGGCGGCGAGGAGTCCTGGTCAACGTTCGCGGTGCGGGCGCCGATCGTGGTCCTGGGCCTCGGTCTCGGGCTGATCGGGCTGGCGTACTACGAGCGGTGGATGGCCGGCCGGGCGCGCCGCCGGTTCGGCCCGGGCGCGATGGCGATCGACGAGCCGACCGCGTCCACCCGCGGGCTGGCGCTCGCCGATCCGGCCCGACGGCTCGCCCTGATGATCGCGGTAGGTATCGGCGTACACAACCTCGCCGAGGGCCTCGCCATCGGGCAGTCCGCGGCGGCCGGCGAGATGAGCCTGGCGCTCGTATTGATCATCGGCTTCGGCCTGCACAACGCCACCGAGGGTTTCGGCATCACCGCGCCGCTGGCCGGAGCGCGTCCCGGCTGGGGATTCCTGGCACTGCTCGGGCTGATCGGGGGCGGTCCCACCTTGATCGGAACGCTGATCGGACAGTCCTTCGTCAACGAGACGCTCTACATCGGGATCCTCGCGGTGGCGGCCGGGTCGATCCTGTACGTGATCGTCCAACTGATCATGGCCGCGGTGAAGCTCGGAAAGACACAACTGCTGTACTGGGGCCTGTTTGCCGGCCTCCTGCTCGGATTCGCCACCGACTTCTTCATCGAGGCCGCCCACGCCTGATCGCTGCTCCGGGCGTCGTCGCACGACCATAACGTGTCAGACCCCGATGCGACGCTCGCCTCATGGACGACGACGCACAACGCGAACGCGCAACACAACCGGAGGAGCTGAGCCGTCTCATCGTCGAGCGGCTCAACGCCGGTGACGTCGACGGCTTGGTCGCACTCTACGAACCGGACGCGGTGCTGGCGCTACCCGACGGCCAGGTCGCGAGCGGCGCTCAGGAGATCCGGAAGGCCTACCAGCGACTGGTCGCCGACAGGCCCACCTTCGCGCCCGGCACCCCGCGACCGACGCTGCGCTGCGCCGAACTGGCGCTCACCTCGTCTCGCCTGGCCAGCGGTGTGATCACCGCTGAAGTAGCACGCCGGCAGCCGGACGGCACGTGGTTGTGGGTCCTCGACAAGCCGGACGTCCTCGGATAAGGCGCGCCCGCTCCGATTCCTCGACCGCCCGGACCGTGGTCAACCTGTACGCCCGGCGGCGCGTTCTGGCAGACTCGCCGGTGCCGATGGCGCGAACCTTGCTGGTGCGGGAGGCGATTTGGCGGGCGGCAGATCGTACGTCGTGCTGGCTGGGCTTGAGTCGGCCGACCGCGCTCTGCTTGCCGAGTGGATCGCCGAGGTGGCGCCCCGGTTTCCCATTCCCGCCACGCTGGTGAGCGACGACCCGGATCTCGCCGGCGCGATCACCGGCATCCAGGTGATTGCCGGCGATGCCGCGATGCAGGCGCTGCCGGCCGGCCGCCTTCCGACCGCCGTAGCCGATGCGGTGAACTACCAGCTCCTGGCCGGCGAGCAGATCCTCTTCCTGGAGGGGGTGCCGCGGGACCGGCTCGGTGTGGTCAAACAGGTGCTCGACCCGGCTCTGGCCTCGACCGGCCCGATCAGTGGCGTGACCGTGACCGCCGGAACGACGTACGCGCTGGCGGTTCCGCACGGCGGCGAGCCGCCCGCGGGACACGTGGATCGGATCACCGGCGCGCTGCTCTCTCCCGAGGCGGACCTGCTGGCCACGATGGACGAGGCGGGATGCTGCGGCATCTGGGACGTGCCGGGCGCAGTCCTGCGGAGCCTGGGCGACGTTGACGCGGACCGGGACTTCGAGCTGGCGGCCGCGCTTACCGGCGGCGCATTCCTGATGATCGCGCACTCCGCCGCGATCGTGTGGGACGGGCGGGCCGGCCGGCCACGGTGGTCGGCTACGGGCCAGGATGCCCGCTACTCGGCCGCCGCCGGACTCGTCGGCGTGGTGGAGAGGCGTTGGATCCAGCCATGGCAGGCGGTCGAGTCCGAGGACCGGCTGCGGCTGTACGAGGCGGATAGCGGCCGCGAGTACCTGGCGTTACCGGCAAGCGAGTACGCGTTCAGCCCGGATGGGCGTCTTCTGGCTACCGTGGACCCGCCACCGGAGAGCGCCACCACGAATACGCGCCTGATCCGGATCCAGTCTCTCCCCGACCGCAAGGTCATCGGTCTCGCCGGGGGGTCGTCACCGTCCTGGAGCTACGCCGACAACCTGCTGCTCACCACGACGGACGACGCCGCGTTCGTCTACGCTCCGCCCGCCTTGGCGCCGATCTTCGCACTTCGCTGGGACGCGTTCCCGTACCGCCCTGCGGTCGGTTGGGCCGGCTCACGGCTGCTGGTCACCGGCGACGACACCTACCTGGTCGACCCGCGCACCGGCGAAGAGTTCGGGCTGCCGCGCGACCCGAGCGACTGGGCCACCCCGACCGTGTCGCCCACGGGTGACGTGATCGTCGTACGCCACGACGTGCGGCTGTCCTCCCGACGGAGCCGGCCCGAGCTGAGCTTCCACGACCTGCAGGGACGGCAGCTGTTGCGCGTGCCCGGCGAAACCGTGGCGTTCGGCCGGGACGGGCGTACGGTGGCCGTCTCGTCGGGCGGCGAGAGCTGGGCATCCCACCAGCCCAGCGTCGACCAGACCCGCACCGACGTGTGGCGGCTGGGCGGCACCAAACCCGAATTCTCCGTCCCGGGCCGGCGTCCGGCGTTCGACGAGAGCGGCACGCGATTGACGACAGCGTCGCCGGACGGGCGGGCATGGGTGTGGGAGACGGCCGGCGGCGCGCCCATCACGCAGGTTGGCGACTTCGTCGTCCTGGCCGCCGAAATCGCCGGTGGCCGGGGCGCCGGCGGTCCCGAGGAACCGCCGCCGACGCCGGTCCAGCGTTTCGCGGTCGTCCGGCACCCCGACCGGGTGACCGCTGGCCGGCGCTTCACGATCGACGCGACGCTCACGGTCGATCAGCCACCAGGTCTCGAGCTCGCCCAGCCGGTCACGGTCACGCCGAGCCGCGACGCCGAGGGCCGGCCGACCGGCGTACCCGATGTGCAGGTCCGGGTTTGGGCACCCGCCGGCCTGGCGGTCACCGGTCCGGCGCTGGCCGAGCTGGCTGTCCTGCCCGACGCCGACTCGCCGCTGGCACGTTTCGAGCTGGCCGCGGACGCCGACGCCGACGGGCCCTACGCCGTCCCGGTCGGCTTCTTCCAGGGCCCGCGCGCGCTCGGCCGCGTGCTTGCCGTGCTCACCGTCGACCCGCCCACGCTCGGGCCGGCAGCTCCAACTCCGCAGCAGATCACCGCATCCATGGTGATCGAGAACCCGCCGACGGACACCGGCGTCGTCGAGCCGGATGTGGCGCTCAGCGTCGTACGCAGCACCGCCGGCACGCACGACGCCCTGCATTGGGCGTACTGCTGGAAAGCACAGGGGTGGCGCTGGGTCGACGGCGGCATGACCACCTTCGGCCGGCCGGTCCAGGACTGGGCCGAGGAGAAGCACACCCAACTCAGCAAGCTGGCCAGGCCCGGTCAACGACCCCCCGGCAATGTTCGTGCCGAGCTCGACCAGCTTGGCCAGAACCTGTATCGCGACCTCTTCCCGCCCGACGTCAAGGCGTTCTACGAAAAGGCGGCCGCGGCCACCAGGACGATGATCGTGTACACGGACGAGCCATGGATCCCGTGGGAACTCGTCAAGCCATGGGGCGAAACCGGCTCCGGCGACTTCCTCTGTATCCGGCACGACCTCGCGCGCTGGTACCTCAGCGACAAGGGCCGCGTCGCGCCCGCACCGGTCACGGTTCGCACGCTGGCCCGCGTCGTCCGTCCGACCGACCTGCGCGCCGTACACCGCGAGGCGGCCTACCTCAACAGGCTTCCGATGCTCTGGAAGCCGCTGCAATCTTGGCGGCCGATGCCCCGATATCCGCGGGACGTGGTGAGCCTGCTGGAGCACGGCTCGGTCAACCTGCTGCATTTCGCCACGCACGGTAAGTTGTCCGGCGATTCGTATCCGTCGACGTCCATCTCGCTCGGTTCCGAGGCCCTCTCGCTCGACGCGATCGTGGGCTCGGAGGTAGCCGGCGGCATCCGGCGGGCCGCGCCGTTCGTATTCATGAACGCCTGCCACACCGGCCGCCGACAACCCGGCCTTGGTCGCGTCGATGGCTGGGCCGAACGGTTCCTGGAGTTCGGGGCGTCCGCCTTCATCGGCGCGAGCTGGGAGATCGCGGACGATCTCGCCGCCGACTTCGCGACCGCCGTGTACGACGCGCTGCGCGGGGGCGCCTCGCTCGCCGCCGCCGTACGCACGGCCCGGATCCAGCTGAGAGCGTCGTCTCCGGACAACTCGACCTGGCTCGCATACTGCCTGTACGGCCACCCGAACGCGACCGTCGTGGTGCGGTGAGGAGACATGATGGACGTCTACCAGCTGTCCGGGCGACTTGACTCAGTGGATATCGCCACACTGCTCGGTGCCGCCGAAGCGGCTTCGTTCGAACGTGAGCGCGACGAGGTCGTCCGCGCGGTCGCCGGCGGCAGGTCCGATCCCGAGCAAGGGGGCGCCGCATTGGCCGACCTCGTTCGCCGATACCCCGCGCTTGCCGACCGTGTACTGCCGGATCCGGCGGCGAAGCCCTCCGTCGCGACACCCCCGCTACCGGAAACCACACCTCCCGACTTGGACCAGGCCGCACCGGCCGAGCCGCCCGCCGCCGAAGCCGCGCCGGCGCCTCCGCCATCGCCGCCGCCGAGCGCGGCGACTGACCGGGCGCCCACCCGCTGGAGTCCGGAATTGAGGCTCACGGCGCTCAAGGAAGCCGTCACGACGATCATCGGGCTCGCGATCATCGGTTTCACCTTGTACATGTCCGTCCGAGCGGCCGGCGCCCGTGCCGCCGACGACCGCGCCTACCTGCGAGACCTGCTCGCGCTGCTGCTTTCGTTGTCGGGCGTGGTGCTCGGCTACTACTTCGGCCGGGTTCCAGGCGAGGCCCGCGCCTCCTCGGCAGAGCAGCGCGCGCAGCACGCGGAGGCGCGTACGCAGGCTGTCGGTGACCGCGCCGAACATCTGGCCGAGTCACTCGACGATGCGGTCACCACCAGCACCCGGGCCGGCGACGACGCGACGGCCGACCGGCTGCGACAGTTGCGCGCCGAACTGCGCCAGCTCAGCCGGTCCGCCCGAGGCTAGCCACCGCCGCATCAGCCCCCTCAATCAACACCGATTCCTTTCCGACGTCGGCCGAGTCTCTACTCGTGAGCGAAAGCAGCGTTCGAAAGGACATCGCACGTGTCCATACAATTCAGCGTCTTCCTGCCCAGTGGCTTCGGACAGGATTTCGCACGCATTCCGGACCCGATCGCAGCGTTCGAAACGCTGTCCCGCGTCGCGGCTGCCGCCGACGAACTCGGCTACGAGACGCTCTGGGTCCCCGATCACCTCACCACCATTCCACCGTCACAGGAAATCGTCTTCGAAGCCTGGTCGTTGATCACCGCGTTGGCGCGGGACACCGCTCGTATCCGCCTCGGACAGCTGGTGACCGGCAACGGCTACCGCAACCCTGCGCTCCAGGCGAAGATGGCGTCCACCGTCGACGTGATCTCCCGCGGTCGACTGACGTTCGGCATCGGCGCCGGTTGGTACGAGCCGGACTATGCCGGATACGGGTACGAGTTCGGCTCCGCGGGTGAGCGGCTACGGCGTCTCGAGGAAGCCGTCCAGATCATCCTGTCGCTGTGGACAGACGCTGAGGCCACGTACGAAGGCAAGTACTACCGGGTAAGCGGCGCGGTCAACCAGCCCAAGGGCATCCAGTCGCCGCATGTCCCCATGATGATCGCCGGCGGCGGCGAGAAGGTCACGCTCCGCTTGGTCGCGAAGTACGGCGACGCCTGCAATGTCATCGAGTCCCCCGCCCGGCTGGAGCACAAGTACGCCGTACTCAAGAAACACTGCGACGACCTCGGCCGCGACTACCACACCATCCGCCGCACCGCCACGACGCTGTGCATCATCCGCGACACCGACGAAGAGGCAAGAGCGCAGATACCGCCCGGTGCCGAATTCGCCTACCCGGGCGACCTCGGCCGGTACGGCCTCGTCGGCACCGTCGACACCATTCGCGACCGTATCGCCGCGTACGAAGCTGCCGGCGTACAGGAGCTGGTCATCGGCTTCGAGGATCCGACCAGCGTGGGGCACGTCCGGCAGTTCGCCGCCGAATTCATCAAGCAGCCGGGGCTCCAGATGGCAACGCCGATGCGGTAGGCGAGGCCGCGAACGGCTTCACTCGTCACAGACCCGATCCGGCGGCGCCTGCGGACGGATGAGGTAATCGTCCATCGCGGCCCGGGCGCACGGCGAGGTGTAGTACGACGTGTGCCCGTCGCCGGTGCGGGGTGAGCAGGTCGCTGCCGCGGATTTGGGTGGCGAGACCGTGCGACCACCGGTACGGGTCGGACGCATCGTGTACGGCGTGCACCAGCAGAGTCGGCACCCGGCGTACGTCGAGGGTGCGCGGCGGGTTGGTGGCCGGCACCGGCCAGTCGATGCAGAGGTTCACCCGCCATGTCTCGGACGCCCCCTGCATGTGCGGCGCGAGCTGCCGTCCCAGTTGCAGGCGCTGAAGCATCTCGGCGTACGTGTCGACCTGCGGCACGTAGTCGGTGCAGGCGTTCGCGAGAATCCCGAACAGGCCCTCCTGGGGCACCCCGGCCGGCGCGAGGATGAACGCCGAAGCATCTCCCGCCAGTGCGGCCGCGAGGGCCCGCGACAGGCCTGCCCACGACACGTCGGGCCCGTAAATCGACGGCTCCTTGAAGGCGAGCAGATCCTTGGTCCCCATCCGGATGTCCTCGCCGGCGACCGGCCGAAGGGCCCCGGCCACCGGGATGGGACGCTCGTCGGCGCCGGCCACGAGACGGTCGAAGACGGACGCGACGTCCTGTCCCCGCAGCACGCACGTCGGCGCGGTAACACACCATTGCGCGAACCGGTTGAACGAGTCCTCGATGGACATGATCCCGTCGGCGACCTGCGCAACCTCCGCCTGGCTGTGCTCCAGTGCCGCGTCCAGGACCATCGCCCGGGTATGGCGCGGGAACAGTTCGGCGTAGTTGGCGGCCACCTGGGTGCCGTAGGAGATGCCCAACCAATTCACCTGGTCGACGCCGAGGGCTAGCCGCAGCGCCTCGTGATCGCGGGCGACGTTGACGGTGTCCATGTTGCGCATGAGCGCGCCGGTCTGCCGAAGGCAGCTGAGTCCGACCTCGCGGTTGTGCCGGCGCAGTTGCTGGAACTGCTGCTCGGATCGGGGGAACAGGGTGGTTTCCGGCGTCAGGGGGTCCACCCCGCACCGTACGTGAACGCTGTCGCCCATCCCGCGGGGGTCCAGCGCGACGAGGTCGAACCGCGCGCGCAGCGTCGCGGAGAAGATCTCCTCGGCGTTGACGACGTACCTTGCGCCGCCGTCGCCGGGGCCGCCGGGGTTGAAGAACAACGTCCCGACCCGGGACGCCGGGTTGTCCGCGGGACGGCGCGCGACCGCGATCGGCACCCGTCGTCCGTTCGGCCGCGACCAGTCAAGCGGAACCTGCAGGGTCCCGCACTGTACGGCCGGCGCGGTCGCACACGGGGCCCAGTCGATACGAAACGTCGCGGCCGTGGCGGCAGGCGCGCCGCCGTACGCTGGTACGGATCCTGCCATCAAGCCAACCACGAGCAGTCCGCTGGCACCCAGGCGGGTGATGTGATGTCGCCGCATGTCGATGCTCCTCGCGTCACGATCGGTGTCCCATCCACCGTTCCAGCGGCGACCGGAGCCGGGTAAGCCAGCAGGCCGGTCGGTAGGCAGGCCGGTTTTCTGGTATCCACGACGCCGTGGCGCGGCGATGATGTTCGCCGTGATGAGCCGCGAGCTCGACCTCGATGAACTCGCTGAACGTGAAAGAGGGTTTCCGCAGGTCGCTGACCTGCGAAAACCCTCGCTGAGACCGGAGCAGCGCGCAGCTGTGGTGGCGGCCGCGGCGGCCGCCCAGTCAGCCCGTACCCCGATGGGTCAGCTTCCGGCCGTGGCCAGGTCCACGGCCGGGCGCGCCGGTGGGGTCGTCGGCACGGCAGCCGGACGCACCGCCGCAGCGACGTCGGCGATCGCACGCGTCAGCAGGTCGCGCAGCAGACCGTCGGGATCCGACACGCAGGCCTTGGCGATGCCGTCCACCGCAAGTAGCACGGCGGCCGGTGCTCCGCGCCGACGGAAACCGCGCAGGGAGATCGGCATTTCTGAAGCCGCCTCGTACGCCCACCGCGTGGCAAGGGGCACCTGCGCCAGCGTCTCGCGGCTGTGCTCCTCGATGTGGTCGGGCGCCCGCCCCTCGATCTCCGCGAGCAACCGGTTGACGACCACCACCGTCAGCGCCATGGAGCGCTGCCGCTGCTCGGCCACCACCGGCAGCGCGGACAGTGCCGCCCGCAGCGCAATCCTCAGATCGACCCGCACGTCGTCACTGGTCAGACCGACGACCGATGGAATCAGGCCGGTCAGACGCTGACGCTGTGCGTCTGAGGTGTAGTCGTTGACCAGACGCGCCAGCCTCGCGAGCAGGGGATGAGTGCAGGACGGATGGTCACTCCACCGCTCCCCGGCCAGGTACGAGGCAAATTCCATGAAGCACGCACCCTTGCGTGGACTGCGGTGCCTGCCTCGCGACAACACCGGTACCAGATCCGGTGTACGCGTGTTTCCCGTCGACACGATGCCCTCCGTCGGACGACTCCCTTTCCGCCAGTGTCCCCCGCCGAGCCGTCATCGGCGCCGCGCCAAGGGCAGCTCGTCTCGCACCATCTGCGCTGACACCCTCCGCGCGCGGGCTTACCCTGCACGGTGTGCAATCGATTGCCCTGCCCGACCACTTGCGTGCCTTGGTCGACGAGGAATTCCCCCGCTTCTCCGCCACCGAGCTAGCCGCCCGCCACGAACGCGTTATCGACGTTCTCGTCACGGCGGGACGGCGGCACCTGCTCGTTTGGGGCGCCAATCGCTCCGGTTCGGCCGTGCAGTGGCTGACGCGCTGGCCGGTGACCGCGGAGGCGGCGGTCGTCGTCACGCCGGGCGAACCCGACGCACTCTTCGTCCAGCATCACAACCACCTGCCGCTGGCTCGGCGACTCGCCACCGAAGCCGATGTCGCCTGGCAGCCTTCGACGATCGCGGCTGCGATCGAGGAACTCGAACGGCGTGGCGCCCGCGACGGCAGCGTGGCCTGGGCCGGGCCGCTTGGCGTCGAGCAATACCAGGCACTCGGTGCACGTTTCGGCGCGTCGGCGAACCTCAACAGCGCCCTCACGAGACTGCGCCAGATCAAGAGCGCGGAGGAGATCGACTGGCTGCGGCTCGGCTCGTACTTCACCGATCTCGGAATGTCAGCATTGCGCGACGGCGTCCGTCCCGGGCTGACGGAACGTGAGCTCGGTGACCTCGTGGAGCGTTCGTATCTGCCATACGGCGCGACCAACGGCATCCACTACTTCGGGGTCACGTCGATGGACGCGCCTGAGGTCGCGGTGCCCGCGCAGTTTCCGTCGACGCGTCGGGTCCGTTCCCGTGATGTCGTTTTCGCGGAGATCACCGCGACCTTCTGGGACTACGGCGGCCAGGTGCTGCGCACGTTCACGCTAGCCGAGCCGACGCCGTTGTACAGGGAGATGCATGCGGTGGCCGATGCGGCGTTCGACGCGATCACGGCCGTACTACGCGACGGCACGACTCCGGCGGAGGTCATCGCGGCCGCGGGAGTCATCGAGGAGGCAGGATTCACGACCATTGACGATCTTGTGCATGGGTACGGCGGCGGCTACCTGCCACCGATTCTGGCCTCGGCCAGCCGACCGGCTGGCCCCGTGCCCGACGAGCCGTTCCGCGCCGGGATGACCGTCGTCGTGCAACCTAATGTCACGAACCGTGACGGTACGGCCGGCGTGCAGACCGGCGAAATGATCCTGGTCACGCGGACAGGCGTCGAAAATCTGCATCGCATGCCGCGTGGCCTGACGGTGCTCGAACGTTGAATAGGTCAGTCCCGGCGGGTCGCCGGTTGACTTAGCCTGATCTGGGCCGGCGCCGCGACACATCGCCCGGCAATCCAGTCATGGCAGGGCTGGGCCGTGCACCCCGGCGAGGAGGGAGGACCCGTGGGTATCGGGCTGAGGGGGATCAAACATGTCAAGCTCCCGGTGGCCGATCTACAGCACAGCGCGTCCTGGTACCGCGCACTGTTTGATCTCGAGCTCATCGCGGAGTTCGTCGAGCAGGATGAGCTGCGCGGGGTGTCGCTGCTCGACCGGGACGGCGGTTTCGAGATCGCCCTACGACAGCGGGAGTACTGCGCGAGCCAGCCCCGTCTCGCGGGATTCGATGTGTTCGCGCTGAGCTCACCGAGCGAGGAGCTGCTGACCACCGTCGCCGAGCGATGCGACCGGCTCGGCATCAAGCGCACCGAGGTGACGCGCTTTCCCGGGTACGGGGCCGGCTTGGACATACCGGACCCCGACGGAACGCTTGTTCGCATCGTCTGGCACGACCCGCAGCGCCCATCCGGCTTCCTCGGGGTGGCATCCGACGCCGACGGCCGGCCACAGCCGTACCATCAGCCGCGGCTGGATCTCGGCGGTCCACCCCGGTAGGGATTCAACGTTAAGGAGTACGGGTGTTGCCCGACACGATCGTCGGCCTGTTGGTGCTCATCGTTGCGGTAGTTCCTGGCTTGGTGTACACGCTGGCGTTTGAGCGGCAGGCGGGCGACTACGGCGCGACTTTCGCTGACCGGACCATGCGTTTCGTCGCCGTGTCGGTGGTCTACCACCTCGTCGTCGGGTGGCCGGAGTACTGGATCTACCGGGTCACACTCGCGGAACGCGGACCGGTGTCCTCTGGTGAGTTCGCGCTGCTGTGGCTCGTCGCCCTGGTCGCAGTGGTCGTGCCCTTCGCGATCGGGACCATTCTTGGTCAAATGTATCGGACCCGGAGTCACCGGACCGGCTGGCAGCGCCGGCTCCTGCGAGTCGCCCTCGGGCCGGACGTCGCACCTCGGGCCTGGGACGAGCTGTTCTCGGAGCGCCCGACGACGTACATGCGGGTGCGGACCACCGAAGGCAACTTCCTCGGTGGGCTCTTCGCCAGCCGCTCGTACGCCGCGGGGTTTCCCCAAGAACCCGACCTTCTCCTCGAGGAGGCCTACCGCGTCGACCCCGACACGGGGGAACTTGGGGAGCCGCTGGGTTATCCTGTGTACATCGCTGCTGGGAAGATCGCCTGGTTGGAGATCGTTCGCCCGCAGGACAGCGAAGGAGGGTGAACGTGCCCGAAGACAACCGCCTGCCGCCGGCTGAGGAAAAACGCGGTGGCTACAGCGGGTCAGATGACGCTGCGACGGTGCCGCCGCCCGCCAAGATCCCGTCCGGTTCGATGACGTCCGGCTCGAACTCGTCCAACGACAAGTGATCAACAACGTCTAAATCGCCGCAGGTCGCGACCGTCACATCAGTCACGGCGACGCTTCGGGCGATGGCGCCGCCCAGCCGACCGCAAGGCGCCGCGACGCCGCATTCCACCGGCGCCACGCGCCTTGAGGAAGGCGCGGAGGACGAGCAGGGCGGCGAAGGCGACGATCTGACCCCCGACGACGGCCCTGTTGATGTCGATCGCGGGCTGCCACTGCACTTTGCCGTCCTCGCGGATGACGAACACCCCGAGTGGCTTGGCCGACATGCCGAAGCCGCCTCCCGTGCCGCCTGGCTCGCGACCTTCCTCGGCCGGTCCGGTGCCCCCACCGGCACCCCCGCCGACTTTCGCGGCCGGCAGCACGATCACGCCCGCATGGGAGATCGGTTCCCCGAACACGCGTCCCGCCGAGGCGCTATCGACGACTTCGCGCAGAGCGTTCATGACTCCCGCTTCGCTGGCCGACTGCTTCATGGCGATCAGCTCCTCTCTCTGTTACTGCCGGATTCTCTGTTACTGAGCGGTAACGTCTCACCCGATCAGTTTCCAGGTGCCGGGAGTCCCGGTGGCCTTGCACAGGTAGAGGTCGGCGTTGGCGTCGAGGACGAGTTCTCCGGCCACGTGGAAGTTGGTGGTGGGCGGTCCCGCCGTTTGGGTGCGCCCGAGCTGGATCGCGGCGTGCTCGCCCGATGCGTACACGCCGACCCCGGATTGGCCGAGCCCGACGACTCCGACTCCGGTGGCCGAACCGGATGCGTTCTCCGCGAACACCGCTGCGGCGTTGCCGCTCGAGGTGCTGGCGCGCACGCCATCGCCGTTGACGCTGAAAGCGTTGACCGCCTCCCGCTGCTGGCTGAATGCCAGTGATCCGATCGCGTTGACGCTGACGCCGACCGCGCCGAGATTGTCCTGGCTGAAGCCGTAGGTACCCGGTCCGGTGGCGCTGTATCCGTAGACACCGGCACTACCACCTGTGGATTCGCCGTAGACACCGAAGCCGCTTCCTTGTCCGCGGACGCCGCTTTGGCCGCTCGGTGGTAGTGCGTAGCCGACCACCGCGTCGCCATTGTAGCTGTAGCCCACCATGCCAGGACCCGACTGTCCAACGCCGATCACCCCGCGGCCGGCGGTTCCGATCACGTACAGCGCACCGCTTGATCCGGTGCTGTCCAGATACGTCGTCTGGTTTGCCGAGTTGCTCGCCCCGAGGATCATGGGCTGACCCGTCGCCCGCTCCACCGGGGCCGCCGTAACCGCGGCTTCCTGGTCCGCGACCGGCGGTTCTGACTCAAGCCGGCTTGGCCGCAGATCTTCGTTGTATTTCTTCAGTTCGGCGCGCAGCCGGGCGTTCTCCGCCCGCAACTGCGCGACCTTGTCGTCGTACGCTTCTCGCTGACCCTGCTTCGCACTGTTCGCCATAGGCCGAGGCTTCTCCGAACCCCGTCCGGTCGCCAGCATTGCGTAATCTATGCGACTCCAGCCGGGCCGGATGCGCCTGCTGGGAGCCTGTTCCACACGTCTCTAGAACTTGTCGAGGAACGCTCGGCTTTTGTCCGCAAAAGCCTTCTCATTGATAAGGCCCTCAGCGCGCATCTCCCGGAGTTCGTCGAGATATACGTGCCCGGGCCTGGCCGCACTTGGCCCGGCGATTTCCACGATCGTATCCCGCAGAGCGTCCACAGATTCTCGAAGCCTGTCGATGGCGTGTACTACGTCGGAATCCATCGTCGGCACCTCCTCAACCCCGGCCTGGGGCTCACGAGCCGTAGGCTCACGCTAGACCTTCGCGAACCGGCCGGGCATCAGGGTTGTCCCCGAGTTAGGCTGGCGAACTCCACGGCAACGGCTTGTCAAGATCAGGGGCATGCGACCGCCGTATCGGTGGCATGATGCCGGGATGGCGTCGGAATCCAAACATCTCAGCGAACGGATAGATCGGCCCGCGGACGAGGTCTATGAGTACGCGTCGAACCCGGCCAACGTGCCCGAGTGGGCTCCCGGGCTTGGGTCCTCTGTGGAGGACGTGGATGGAAAGTGGTTCGTCGAAACCGCGACGGGACGTGCCGGCCTCGCCTTCGTCCCGCGCAACGACTACGGAGTCCTCGACCACGAGGTGACGATGCCCTCCGGCGAGACGATCTACAACCCGATGCGCGTGATCCCCGACGGGACCGGCTGCGAAGTCGTGTTCACGCTGCGCCGGCTCCCCGGCATGAGCGACGAGGACTTCGCCCGCGACGCGGGGCTGGTGGCGGCCGACCTCACCCGGCTCAAACAGATCCTCGAGTCAGCCGCGGGCGACGCATAGGACACCTTGCCGCCATGCCTGGCGGGTCACTGTGTCTGGGGGCCTTGGCGGTACGAGGCAGGACGGTCAGGACGCGAACGATGTGATCCTGGAACTCGGCCATGTAGCCGGCCAGGAAAGCCTTCATGGTCTCATCTTGACCTGACCATCGCCGGGGAAGATCTCCGGGGGGTATTGGATGTAGGCCTCGGGTGCGGTCATCTGCCGGGCATTGCAGAAGCTGAGCACGGCGCGCAGGCTCTGCTGGGCCAGCGCGGTGCCGATCTGGCCGATCGATGCCCCGATCACCGCCGCGGGAATGTGGTCGAAGCAATTGTGACCCCACGGTCGCGCGGCCCAGTCGATGGCGTTCTTCAGCGCACCGGGAATCGAGCGGTTGTATTCCGGAGTAACAAAAAGAACAGCGTCGGCCCGATGGATCGCGTCTTTGAGCGTGTTCGCTTCGGGTGGGTAGTTCCCGTCATAGTCCGGGCTGTACAGCGGTCCGGCCGCGCGAGAGGTGGTGCGAATCTCGGGTACCGCGCGGACCGACCTGGTAAACGGGAGTCTTCTCCGCGAGCCGCCGGAAGCCCAGGCCTCGACGAAACGCCGAGGCCCGGGATTCGTCGTCGATCTACCGAGGTTGTGACGCCGTAACCGGCTGGGTGCCGAGCACCCGGGCCAGGTTGGCCGACCCGGGCGCGAGGCGCTTCGCCACGTCGATCGCGGAAACCAGCGCACTCTCCTGGCTTGCCACGTCGGTCATGTGGGTACCGGCGAACCACAGCCCCTGGTCACCTTGTACCGCGCCGAGTGCCGCCTGCGCCCGCGCGAGATCGGGAGTCTCGTGCGCGTGCAGGTAGTCGAAGGTCGCGATCGTCTCGCGCGGCAGCTCGGCACGGTGCGATACCCAGCTCTTGTACACGTCGACGTCGCGGAACGCACCGAACCACATCGACGGCTCGCACCACGGGCCGTCGGTGAGCACGTTGAACCCGGACCAGTCACTCCGCCTGGCCGGCATGTACGTCGGGTCGGTGTGGATGGCCACGCGCGCCGGGATGTAGTGGAATCGCCCGTACGTGGACACGATGTCGGCGGTGCCGGCGAGCTGCCCCACTAGCGGCCCGGCCGCATACGGCGGCAGGGCGAGCACGAGGTGGTCGGCGACGTGGGTGCGTCCGGCGCTGTCCTGCACGTGGTAGACACCGTCCTGCCGCGACAGGCCGGTCGCGGCCGCGGAAACGTACGTCGTCACGCTGGTCAAGCCGGTGTTGAGGGCGGCTACGACCGACCGTAGCCCGTCGGTCGCGTTGTGGTAGTCGTACGGGGCCAGGAACCCGTCACCCAGACCACGGATGACGAAGGCGACAACGGAGAACGCGGCCATCTCCTTCACCTGGGGCACCGAGAAGCCGAACATCGACCCGGCCAGCGGGAACAGCAGGTCGTTCTTGATCGAGCCGAGCACCGGCAGCGAGTTGATGAACTCCTCGGCGGTGGTACTGCGGTCGTTGTTGGCCAGGATCTGCTTCCCCCGCTCGGTGAAGACAGCCATCGCCGTCAACGCGCCCCAGTAGAACGGATCGAAAAGCGGCCACACGCGCTGGTTGTCCGGGGAGACGAGTACCGGCCGGTCGACGCCGCGCTTGCTCACCGTCAGGTTCATCGGCGCCGGCACCGTCGGCACCTTGAGTACGTCGGTGAGCAGCCGCCAGTAGGTGGGGTGGCTCTTCGGCCCGAAGTATTGGGCCCCGGCATCGACCGCGATGTGCTTGCCACCGACCGTGACGTCGATGGTGCGCGCGTGGCCGCCCAGTTCCGGCGCCGCCTCGAGCAGGACGACGTCGTGCTCACCGTCGAGCAGCCAGGCCATCGAAACTCCCGCCACGCCGCCGCCGATGACGACGACCCGCTGCCGGCTTCGTGCGACATCGGCGTGGGCCCGGCCCGGCAATGCCAGGGCGGTGGCGCCGCCGAGTGCCGCGGTGACGCCGGCCGCGGCGACGCCCAGCGCGGAACGCCGGGACAGCCCCGGTGGTTTCGGGTTACGGACCGGCGCGGTGGCGTGATGCGGCACGGAGACCTCCTATGACTGATGCCTGGATCGGCGACAGTCAATGAAGGTACCCGAACAGCGGTCCACACAGGGTGCAGCCCTCGCATCGAACCGGATCTTGTCGTACATTTGTTCGATGGATCTGAGGCAGAAGCACCGCGGCGCACCGCAGGTTCGTGACGGCGGCTTCCTCTACGCGCGAGGGGACGACCTCGTGCCAATCCTTTCGGCTTGGCTCGTCGACGTGGTCGAGGAAGACCGGTGGGAAGTACAGGTCCGCGAGTCCGGCGGGCTGGAGCGGCTGCACGCGTTCCGCTTCGAGGACGAGGAGACGGCGCGGGCTGGACTCGCCGAGGTCTACGGCCACCTATCCCGGTACGGAACCTGGAAGATCCTCCGGCACGAGGCGATGTGAGGTCACAGCTCGTCGAGGCGGAAACCCACTTTCATCGTGACTTGGACGTGCTGGATGTCGCCGTTCTCCAAGTTGCCGCGGATCTCCGTGACCTCGAACCAGTCCAGGTTGTGCAAGGTTTGCGACGCCCGCTTCACGGCGTTGCGGATCGCCTGGTCGACGCCGTCGGGCGAGCTGCCGACGATCTCGGTCACACGGTAGGTGTGGTCACTCATTCGGGCCTCCTCAGTCGCGTTCATTGTCGCCCGCGGACCGTTCACACGCGGCCACGAGGCCAACATGTTCGAGCGCGACGGTTCCCCGCTGAAGACCCACGGTCAATCAGCCGACGGGTCAGACCGGCCGAGAGCCTCGCGAAATCTCGGGGTCGTGGTTAGGGGCCGACCATGAGGCGGAGGTTCCCCCGGGCGACGAACGTGGTAGCCGATCCGAACTGGAGGATTACCCATGGACGCCAAGACCAACAACCGCCCTAGCCGCGTCAAGCATGCCCTCGCGCGGTGGTGGGCCGGCCGGACCCGCTCCATCGATGTCGGCGATGGCTGGGCCGTGCCCCCGCTGCGCGACTATCCAGTCGGTCTGCCCGCGGCCGGCGCCCGCCGAGCCAAGGTGCCACCTCATCGCGATTCCAAGATCATTGTCTGAGTCCCGTTCGAGGCCGCCGGCTCGTCGGTACGTTGAGAGCATGACCGATCGGATTGGGGCTCGGGAGTTCTATGGGTCTGCCGGCGTCGGGGACTGGCGCGTGCTGAACGGCGGGGCTTGGGCGTGCGCGCAGTTCCGGACCGGGTCGTTCGTCGCGGGCGTCGCCCTGGTGCAAGCGATCGGCGAGCTGGCCGCCGTCGCGAACCATCACCCCGATGTCGACCTGCGACCCGAGGGCGTGACGGTACGGCTCTTCACTCACGAATTCGGGGGTCTCAGCAACCGCGACGTCGCGCTGGCTCGACAGGTATCCGCGGCGGCGCGCGAGCTGGGCGCGTCCGCCGACCCGTCGGCCGTACAGCATGTCCAGGTCGCGATCGACGCGCTCGTCATCTCCGAGGTGCGGCCGTTCTGGCGCGCGGTGCTGGGATACCAGGACGTCGGCGACGAGGAGGTGCTCGACCCGCATCGCCTCGGGCCGTCGTTCTGGTTCCAGCAGATGGACGCGCCACGCCCACAACGCAACCGCATCCACATCGACGTCTACCTGCCCCACGATCAGGTTGAGGCGCGCATCGCGGCGGCGCTCGCCGCCGGCGGCCAGCTGGTCAGCGACGCGAACGCGCCCAAGTGGTGGACCCTCGCCGACGCCGAGGGCAACGAGGTCGACCTGGCCATCTGGGGATAGATCGGATCGCTTGTGGAGCGTCCGCCCGGTGTCGAGATTGACCGTCCCACGTGGCCTGGCCGTCGGGGGCAGCCTCGCCGGGCATACGGTGGACCATCCGGATTGTGCCGGCTCGCCGGCATCGGATCCGACCACAGCGACCTATCCGGCTTCGCGGTCAATGTACGTGAACGATCAACGCCTTGAGGAGAATCATCAGCGCGCCGAGCACGCCAGCCACGGCGGTCATCAGGAACTGGGCAGCCCCGCGGAGGCCGGAAGCGCGACCGGCCGTCCAGCCGTAGACCGTGAGCAACACCAAGGTGACAGCGAGTCCGACATATGCGGCTGTCGACGACGAGGCGCCGAGCAGCCGCGCTCCCAGCAACGCCAGCACCGGCAGGTACGAGGCGCTGACCATCGGCCAGTTCGCTGCGAGTGCCGCGCGGATGTGCGACCACGTGGGCAGATGTCCGGCGCTGGCGCGCTCGCCCACCTCGGCGTACTCCTCCGCCAGCCAGTACACCACCAATGTGACGAAGACGGCGACGGCCAGCGGCACTGGCCGCAGGTGGCCGCCCGCGGTGGCGAGCACCGAGGCTGCCACGATCAATCCGTAGATTCCCTCGGCCCGCCGCGTCTTGGCGACGCTCAGGGGACTGGCGGTCTCCGCGGAGCCGACCGGCTGCTCAGCCCCGCCTGCGGGTGTTGTCACCGACGGCCTCCCTTCGTGCGCATCTGTGTGACCCTTGGGCAAGGCCGGCTGCTATTAGCCGCTGGGGTGCGGCTCTGCCTCGCCGCGAGTGTCCGGGCGGCCTGGCTGGCCGGTGGACCCGACGGTGGTCGGTGGAGCAGGGCGCGCGGGCAGCATTGCCGCGGCCACCAGTCCTATGACGCTGATCGCGGCCAAGACGATGAGCGCCAGCGCGTAGGAGCGTCCTGGTGAAGTCGTGAGGCTGGCGACGAGGATCGTGCCGGCGATCGCGGCGCCCAGAGACGAGCCGAGATTGGACACGCTGCGCGACAGCCCGGAGATCTCGCCCTGCATCTCCTCGCCGAAGCTGGACTGCACCACGTTGACCGACGGGGTCAGCATGCAACCGATCCCCACTCCGATCAGGAAGAGTCCGGGCAGGAAGGCCCAGACGTCCTTGGAGAGACCGACCAGGATGAGGAATACCACGATGCCGGCGATCGTGAGGACGAAGCCGGCCACGATGAGGGTCCGCTGCGTCCGGCGCTTCGCGAGGCGTTCGGCCGTCAGCGACGACAGGAGCAGGCCGATCGTCGCCGCCGTGAGGATCAGACCGGTCTGGATGGCGTTGTAGCCGCGCACGACCTGCAGGAAGGCAGAAACGACGAACGACACCCCCAGGAGTACGAGCCACTCGACGTTCTGGGTGACAAGACCGAGGTTGGAGGTGCGGTTACGGAACAGCGCCGTCGACAGCAGCGCCTCCTGGCCGGCACGTTCCTTGGCGCGTATCCAGAGGAAGAACCACGCCAGGAAGAGGAAACCGGCGAGGATCAGTCCGAGCATCAGCCAGCCGTTGTTGTCGGCCGCCAGGATGCCCAACACGACGAGGATGAGCCCGACGGCGGACAGGATCGCTCCGACGGTGTCGAAGGGACGCGTCGGGTCCGGCGGCAGCGGGTCGCGGAGGTACCGCCGGCTCAGCACGACGATCACCACGATGACCAGCACCTGGAAGACGAAGGCGGCCCGCCAGCTGATCGCCGTCGCGATGAGCCCGCCGATCAGCGGCCCGGTGGCCGAGCCGATCCCGCCCATCCCGTTGATCCTGCCGAACGCGCGGGCGCGTGAGGCGACATCGGTGAACAGCATCGTCGTGAGGATGTAGACCGGCGGGATCAGCAGCGCCGTGCCGATGCCCTCGAGGATCGAGTTGCCGAGGATGAGAACGCCCAGGCCGGGGGCGAGCGCACTCATCAGGGCGCCGACGCCGTACACCGCGAGGCCGACGTTGAGGCACCGCTTCCGGCCGTAGCGATCGGTCAGCTTGCCTCCGGGGATCATCAACGCCGCCATCACCAGCAGGAAGATCGTGATCGCGATCTGCACGCCCTGCACGGTGGTATCCAGGTCCTCGCTGATGTCGTTGATCATGACGTTCATGTTGGAGCCGGCGAAGCTGCAGATGAACTGGGCGAGAGCGAGAGGGAGGAGCACCTTTCGCAAGGCGCTCGACGGTCGTTCCGCCGTGCCAGGTTCGGACACTCGCTTGCTCCTTCCGGTCGAAGCCGACGTCACCTCGTGCGCCACAGACAGCCGGAGCCGATCACGACCTGGCGCGCTTCGCCTCCCGGCCGTGCACCACCAAGGCGTAGATGACAATCACATCGATCGCGATGCCGATGATCGCCCAGATCGGGTACGCGGGAACGAATGCCAGGTTCACCACCGAGTTGACGACGGCGACGATCACACCAGTTACTCTGGCCCACATTTGCCCGACCATGACCCCATACCCGGCGAGGATGAGCAGCAGGCCGAAGATCAGCAGTGTCCAGCCCCAGACGGTGAAGTCGACATTGACCACAAAACCGTTC
The DNA here is from genome assembly GCA_036001925.1 of Actinoplanes sp. Taxonomy (GTDB): domain Bacteria; phylum Actinomycetota; class Actinomycetes; order Mycobacteriales; family Micromonosporaceae; genus Actinoplanes. Next base: position 35,738 of record DASYTU010000082.1, on the reverse strand, counting down.
GGCCGGACCAGGTAGTAGTCGTCCCGGAACAGCGCGACAATTCCCTCGATAGCGTTGAGAAAGCCTCCGGTCACCATCATGATGCCGGCGAAGAGCACCCAAGCGACCCATCCCGTCACGTCGTTGCGGGCGTGTTTGGCGTCGTCCCGGTGGACGGCACGTTCATGCGTGCGAACCATGTCGATTCCCTTCCTGCCGTGCGACGAGAGCCGGCTTGGGCGCCAGGATCGGCACGTCCGCCCTGCGGCGGGCCGCGCGCTGCTGACCGTGTCGACTGCGCCCTCAACGCTCCCCAACGGTCGGTATCCCGGGCTCATCCGGCGGGGATGAAGTCGCGCCGATCGGCGCTAGGGCCGTGCCGCGGCGCTGAACCCGCCAACCTCCGAGGCCGCCTGCCAGTCGTACACGACAGAGGTGCGCAGCAGCAGGTCGGCCAACGACCGGTTTTCCCGGCTCACGGCCGTCCAGAGCAAGCCGATCGGGAACACCGCGCAGAACGTCGCGCGGGCCAGGGCGCTGGCGAGCCCGAGCTGCGTGCCGCCGCGACCCACCACGCGCAGCCCGATCACCTGGTCGCCGTAGGTGCGACCGAAGATCCGCCAGCCGAGAGTCAGGTACCCGATGACGACCAGACAGCCGGCGACCACGACGACCGGGCGGGACGGCGTCGGAAGGCTGAAACGCGCCGGACTCCAGAGAAAGATCAATGCGGCCCAGACCGCGTAGCCTCCGGCGAGCAGCGCCAGCAGAACGAGGCAATCGATGGCCGCAGCCAACACCCGGGTCGCCAGGCCTGCTCGCCTGCCCTGAAATGGGCGGGCCTCCTTCGGGATGCGTGAGACCGGCGCGGTCACGGCGGCGTTCCCAGACTGGGTACCGCGTTGTCCACCCCGGTCTGCCGAGGTCTGCGGCGCAGTAATCGCGCGGCCAGGCCGGCCACAGCCTGGTCCGCCTCGATGCCCCGCATCCGTACGTCGCGCACCATGTCACTCGTCACCGAGCCGGTCGACTCACGGATGATCTCGGGCAGGTCGATACCGTCGATCGCCCGGTTCGCCAGGGCAACCAGATCGAGCCGGTCGACGATGGCGTCGAGGTCCACCCGGCCCGCGATGGTGTCCACATCGATCCTCGCCGCGATCGCGTCGATATCCACCCTGGCCACCACTGCGTCGAGGTTGACCTCGGCGACGAGCGAGTCCAGCGCCACCCGGTCCCGCACGAGCGCCGTGAGGTCGAGGCGATCCAGCACCGCGGCGGTGATAGCCGGCACCAACGCCGCGGCCAGGCGCTGGAGGTCAACGGCGGCCGCAGCTCGCTCACGGCGGCCACGCTCGGCCAGCCAGGACAGCGCCCGCGACGGACTGAGCCGCTCCCCCACCAACGGCAGCGCGGGCAACCCGCCACCGATCCGACGGCTGGCGGCCGCCAGCCGGTCCGCGACGCGGCCGGTCATCTCATTGGCGACCGCGCCGGCGCCGATCATCACGTCCACGGCGACTCGTCGAGCCGGCGCCCGGGTAAGCGCATCGTCGACCGCCGTCACCGAGCGGGCGGCGGCCTCCAGTACGAGCCGCGCGACCCGCCACGGGATGGCCGGATCCCGCTCCGGCGGCACTCCGGCGGACGGGTCGGGCGAGTAGGAAACCGAGGTTGACATCGCTTGTCCTGTGGGTTGGGTGATGCGTTGTCACGGCGCGGTGCCAGACCGAGCCCAGTATCGCGCCGCAGCGTTGAACGCGGCTCAACCGGAGCGGGTGAACTCGGGGGTTCGCAACCTCGTCCCCGCGGGCCGGTATGGGCCACGCGCCCGCCGCTGCCTCATTCCGGGGGGATGAGTCCGGCGACGTGTTCAACCAGGCCGGCCCTAACCCGGACCCGCACAATTCGCAGTGCTCGTGTCGCAAGCCGCCCTCATCCGCACGGGGCGATGACTGCCGGGGACCCGAGCCATACGGTCGGTGTGGATTGACGCAAGCGGATGGACGGATCGATGACGGACCTTGAGGTCCCGGACTCCGTGAACGAACTGGCGCGGCTCCGGGCAGAGAACGAGGAACTGCGGGCGCAACTCGCGCGCCAGGCGCCGGCGGACCACATGCCCCGTCGTCGCCGGCGGGTCGGGCGATGGACGTTCGCGACGGTCTTCCTGGTTATCGGCTGCCTGCTGCTGCCGATCAGCGCGGTCGCCCTGTGGGCACGCACCATCCTGTTCGACACCGACCGGTACGTCGAAACCGTCGCTCCGCTGGCCCGTGACCCGGCCGTCCAGGACGCCGTGGCCGACCGGATCACCGTCGAGGTCTTCGCGGCCCTCGACATCGCAGGGTTCACGAGCAAGGCGATCGACACGTTGGTGAAGCAGGGCGCGCCGGCGGAACTCGCGACGCTCCGTCAGCCGATAGTGAACGGAGTGCAATCGTTCGTCCACACTCAGGTGCGCAACGTCGTCGGCACCGAGGCGTTCGCCCAGGCGTGGGAGCAGGCCAACCGGGCAGCCCATGCTGGGCTGGTCGACGCGTTGAAAGGCAACGAGGGCGGCACGATCGAGGTAAAGAACGGCACCGTGTCGGTGAGCGTCGGTGCGTTCATCGAGACGATCAAGCCTCAGCTGGTCGCGGCCGGTGTGCCCCTTGCCGACAAGATCCCCGCGATCAACGTGTCGTTCCCCATCGTAAGCTCCGACCAGATTCCCCGGATCCAGCGCGCCGCGTCGTTACTCGACACGCTCGCCCTGCCGCTGGTGGTACTCGCCCTTCTGCTACTCGCCGCCGCGGTGTGGATCGCGCCGAATCGCCGTCGCATGCTGGCATTTGCTGGGCTGGGGATGGCATTCGCGCTCCTCGCGCTCCTGGGGGTGCTCGCCGCCGGCCGCTCGTACTACCTCAACCACCTCCCGCCGAACACGATCCCGCCCGACGCCGCCGCAGTCGTCTGGGACACCCTGACGCGACAGTTCACCGCGAGGCTCGAGGCCATCGTCGTGCTCGGTCTGGTGATCGCGATCAGCGCCGGGCTGGTCGGACCGGGCCAGCTCGCCCGCGAGCTTCGCAAGGGCGCGAGTTGGCTGATCATCTCGGCACGCGTCGGTGCCCGACGGCTGGGCTGGCGCCCCGGCGCGACAGACCGCTGGGTCGCCGCCCATGTCGGGGCGCTTCGGGCCGCCGCGGTGGTCCTCATCATCTTCGTGTACGTGCTGTGGACCAGGCCGAGCGGCGCGGTGATCATCTGGCTGGCGCTGACGCTGCTCGCTCTCATCACCGCCATCGAGCTGGTCCGGAGGGGGACCGACCTGCCGGCCGCACCGGACGGATCATCGCCTGCGGCCGGACCCGAATCGCCTTCGCCGGCACTGTCCCCGGACCAGGGCGCCGCCCCCGCCGGCACCTGACGGATGCGGCCGACTCGGCAGACTCCGCCGGTGGGTAGCCCGCGACGCCAACGCATGTCCAGGCACGCCGTGGAATGGTTACGACTTCGCGATCTACCCCACCGGGGCCGCGGCGCGGGACCGCCTAGACGGCCGTCGTCCCCACGGGACGATCGCGCCGCTCGACACGTCCGTTGAGCGGCGGGCCAAGGCCATCCGGCGCAGTCTGACCCAGTCGACCGCCGGCTTGGCCGGTGGAACCCCGGGACGGTTCTTCGGGACCCGCACCCGAAGCGCCCCCGGCACCGTCGTACAGCGCACGGGTGTGGGCATCAGGATCGCCTCTCCGTCGATCCCGACCGGAATCTCGGGCTTGTCGGCGTCGACGACCACATCTGCCGCGGTGAACCTGACCAACCCGCGCTGGCTATTGCGGCGCAACAGGCCGACGGCTTGCCGGGCGCTGGCCACGGAAACGGTCACGACGCCCAGGACGCCCCTGTCGAGCCTGGCCCGTCGGCCCAGGCCCGCGAGATCGGTGGATCCGTACGGGTCATTGCTCACCAGTACCGCCTGCGGCCCGTCGATCGTGACGCCGTCGATGCGGACGGAGAGTCGGGCACCGCGGTGGCCAGCGAGGTGGTCGGGCAGCATCTGCAACGTCGTACGCGTCTTGTCGTCCCGGTACGCCGGACTCTGCACGATCTCCGCGTAGGCGCCGAACGACGCGTTGTTCACGAACGTACGACCGCCGATGATCCCCAGATCGACGCGCAGCTCCACCCCGTCGGTCAGGCCGTCCAGGCACGTGGCGGGGTCGTCACGGTTCAAGCCGAGGTCCAACGCGAAATGGTTGCGGGTGCCCGCACTGATCACCAGGAACGGGAGGTTGTGCTCCGCCGCGATGCCGGCGACCAGCGCCTGGGTGCCGTCACCGCCGGCGACGCCGAGCAGGTCGGCGCCACGCGCCACCGCGTCCCGGGCGAGTGCGGCGACGTCGACGGCCTCGGGGCCTCCTAGGACCGCCACCTCCGCTCCCATCGCCTCGGCCTTCTCCTTCAGCTGGAATTTCTCTACCTTCCCGCCGCCGGACCTGGGGTTCATCACCAGGAACGGATGCTCGGCCGCCTGAGCGTCGTGGGTCGGCATCCCCGCGTCCTCACCGTGCACGGTCAGCGCGGCGGCGGCGGCCACAATGGCGAACACGAACAAGGCGATCGACAGCAATGCGACCCACAACAGCCCAGCGCCGATGTAGAGGACGAGGACGACCACCGGCGCGAGGACCGCCAACGCGGCGGCGGCCATCCGGAGTATGCCGCGCTCGGCCAGGAACCAGTAGACGCCGGCGACGAAGGCGATGACGCCGCCGACGCCCACCAAAGCCATGGTCAAGCTCTGCGGCCCGGCGAAGATCACCAGGACCGCGGCCGACGCGAAAGCCAGCACCAACGCAAGACGGGCCAACCACACCTGGGCCCCGGTTGCCTGTTCTGTAGCCTCGGCGCGCGCCGGGCTGGGCGTCGACGGCACGTCTGCTCCTTCCGTCGCGGCTCTGGGTGACCGCGGGCGCGCTTCATTCGACCGCCGGCCAGGAATCGACTCTGACCCAGCGGCTGTGGATGGGAATCACCCTCGGCGGATGGGATCGGGCGTCCCGGTCACACGCCCGCCTCCACCTCGACCTGGCCCTCCTGCGCCGCCCGCTGCAGCTTTCCGAAGTCCTTCTCGTTGAGCTTCGCGTACGTCTCGGCGAAATCGGCGACGGCCTCGTCGAAGCGGCCGCTCGAGCCCAGGTACGCGGCAATCGCGATCCGGTCGCCCGACCGTGCGTGCGCCCGCGCCAAGGTCCAGCCGCACACGGACGCGTAGGCCGCCATCAACCGGGCTGGCATGTCCTCAACCAGAGCCGATCCCTTCCAGTCGCGCAGTTGCCGCACGTAGAAGTCGCGGTCGCGACCGTCGATGCCGCGGACCCGGTCCGTACCGAGAAAGATGTCGCCGCTGGCCTGCATCATCCGCTGACCGGCGACGACGCGCTCCCCGTGATGCGCATACCCGCTTGCACCCACGTACTTCTCCAGCACCGAGGCCTGAGCCTCCTTGGCCTGCAGGAACAGCGGGTCGGCGTCGTCGCGACCGAGCATCAGCAGGATCCAGGCACGGGTCCCGACACTTCCCACGCCGACCACTTTCCGCGCCATGTGTACCATCCGGAACTGCTCGAGCAGATGCCTGCGCTCGGGCGGGAGCGAGCGGCTGTAGCTGCGGATCAGGTCACGCATCTGTTCGGAAAGCTTCTCCGCCGAAGCGTCCGGCATCAGGTCCTCGATCGGTACCACGATCGGCGGCGCTGAAATGATGCGGCGTTCGCCGTCGACAACCTTCGACAGCTTGTTCAGGGATTGGGTGCTGTCGCGGGTCCGCGCCTTAGCCATGGCCGCTTTCGTGCGCGCGATGTGGGCCGGGGTGAGCATCGCGCGCCAGCGATCCATCATGGCAGCGACGTCGAGCTGCGTGTACCACACCTCGAGGTTGGTCTTCAGGGAGAAGTCGCGGATGGCCGTGCGGTAGGTGCGTGCTGCGGAGATCGTCACCTTGCGGCGCTCCTTGGCCGTGAACCCATTGCTCCGGCCCGCCACGGCGAGGCTCGCGACAAGGCGCTTGACGTCCCATTCCCATGGGCCCGGGAGCGTTTCGTCGAAATCGTTGATGTCGAACACCAGGGTGCGCTCCGCCGAGGCGAACAGGCCGAAGTTCGACAGGTGGGCGTCCCCGCACGTTTGCGTGCGGAAACCGGAGACTGGCGTCTCGGCAAGGTCGGCGGCCATCACGGCGGCAGCGCCGCGGTAGAACGTGAACGGCGACACGAGCATGCGCCCGTACCGGATCGGGACCAGCTCCGGCACCCGGTTGGCGTCCTGACGAGCGAGGATCGAGACCGGGTCCCGGTCTCTGCCAAGGCGGAGTTCGGCGTGGGAATCCAACGGGGCGGCTCTGCGGGCGTTCTTGCCCAACCGGGCGCGCTCCGCGGGCCGCAAGTACGTCGCTGTGCCCGACGTCCCGGCGGACATCGCGCCGTTCTTGTCCGTCCGAGCTGCGGTCGGGATGTCGGTGTCGATCGGTGCGGACGATCGCACTGTCGATTCAGTCATTTGCCCACGCTGCGCCGCCGGACGTGCTCTGCCATCATCCGCGGCGCATGAGCCGCTGTGCCGGACAAGCCGACCAGTGCTGCGGCTGGCGGGTTCATCCGGCTCGGGTGATCCCCACACCGGCCGTGCCACGTCGAATGACCACGGATGCCGGAGTCCTCGGAGGCGGGCGATCAGGGTGAACGTGCGAGAGGTCGGCTCAGGATCGGGCGTGCGCGCTCGTACGCGGTCGAGCTTTCGGTTGCTCAGGGGACGCCGCCTGACGTGGGCAGAGATCCGCCGGTTGACGGTCACGCTGATCCTCGGCTGGCTGACCATGGCCTTCACGATCTGGGTCGTTCCCGGTGTGTCGGCCGGCGTCGCCGCGGATGTTCTGGTGGCGACCGTGCTGCTGAGTATCCTCGCGGCGCTCCTGCGGCCGCTCCTGACGTCCTTCGCACTGCTCCTCGGGTGGGTCGGCGTGCTTCTGGCCGGCTTCGGGGTGCAGGCGTTGCTGTTCTATCTGGCATTGCGCCTGGCACCCGGCATACACGTGAACGGTTTCTGGGACGCGTTCTTGGCTTCATGGCTGTTCGCTTTCCTCATGACCATCGTCACCTGGGCCGTGACTGCCGGCGACAGCGCCGCCTTCCTGACCCACCTTGTGCAGTGGTCCGGCCACGAGGCGGCGGTCGGGACCACCGTCTCGGTGCCGGGCGTGGTCTTCGTGCAGATCGACGGTCTCGCGGCGTCGCTGCTGCGCTGGGGTGTCCGCTCCGGCGATCTGACCACGCTCAGCCGGTGGATCCGTTCCGGCAGCCATCGTCTGACGGAGTGGCATGCGCAGATGCCGGCGACCACACCGGCGAGCCAGGCCGGGCTGTTGCACGGCCGCAGCGATGAGGTACCGGCGTTCCGCTGGTACGAGAAGGAGACCGGGACGCTTCTGGTCGCCAACCACCCGAAAGACGCCGCGGTGATCCAAGTCCGCCTCAGCGACGGTCGCGGTCTGCTGGCCGACGGGGGTGTGAGCATCTCGAACGTCTTCTCGGGGGACGCGCCGACGAGCCTGCTGACCATGAGTGGGCTGGTCGACCGGGTCGGGCGCGGCGGACCGTCGCGCAGCTTCGCCACGTTCTTCATCAATCCCTATGGGCTGACCCGTTCTGTCGTGCTGACCGCGGCCGAGATGGTCAAGGAAATGCATCAGGCACGGCTCCAGCGAGTTCGGGCCGTGGAGCCGCGCATCCGCCGCCACGGTTCCTACATCGTCCTGCGCGGGCTGACGAACGTCCTGTTGCGGGACCTGAACGCGGGCCTGATCGCGGATCAGATGATGGCCGGTGCGCCGTCGATCTATTGCGACTTCACCGACTACGACGAGATCGCGCACCATGCCGGACCGACCCGGCCGGAGTCGCTTGCCTCATTGGCCGGCATCGATCGGCTCATCGGGGTACTCGAGAGCTTCGCCGCACGGGCACCCTGCCCCTACCGGTTTGTCGTGCTGTCGGACCACGGGCAGAGCCAGGGCGCGACCTTCCGGCAGCGCTACGGAATGTCGCTGCAGGACCTCGTCAGAGCGTTGATGGACTCCGGATCGGTCGCCGCCTCGACCGGGCTCGACGAGACGGTCGGCCCGGTCAACACGTTTCTCACCCAGGTTGCAGAGCAGGGCGGCACGACCGGCAAGCTCACCAGGCGCGTGTTCAGCGCCAGGACGCACGACGGCCAGGTGGACCTCGACAGGTCGCCGGATGCCGACGACCAGACCGCCCGCGCATCGGATCTCGTGCTCATCGCATCGGGGAACCTGTCGATGATCTACTTCACGCGCCGGCCGGGCCGGCTGGTGTTGCAGGAGATCGAGCAGCTCTACCCGGGCCTCGTCGGCGCGCTGACGGCACACCCCGGGGTCGGGTTCGTCGTCGTCCGTACCAGCGATCACGGGACAGTCGTGCTCGGCAAGGACGGCATCCGCTACCTCGATGAGGACCGCGTCGACGGTACGGACCCGCTCGCGGGTTTGGGGCCGCACGCCGTGGCGGACGTACGGCGCCACGACACGCTCGCGCATGTCGGCGACCTGGTCATCAACAGCCCGATCGACCCCGGGACGGACGAGGTGGCCGCGTACGAGGAACTCGTCGGTTGCCACGGCGGGCTCGGCGGGTGGCAGACCGAGGCGGTACTCGTGCACCCGGCCGAGTGGCGGGTCGAAGACCCGCTCGTGGGCGCCGACGCGGTGCATCGTCAGCTGGTGCAGTGGCTGGAACAGCTCGGGCACCGCCGCGGTCTGCTCCCGGTCGCCCAGCCCGAAGCGGTCACCCAGCCCGAAGCGGTCACCCAGCCCTGAGCGAGATGAGGACGTTCATCCGGACGGGATGAAGCGCCGGCGGCTGATATGGGGGTCCCCTCGGGCAGAGGGCTGAGAAGACGATCGGAAGGGCTGACATGACTGACGAGTTGGACGCTATGGGCCCGATCGACTACCTGGTCGTGGAGTTCCCGGGCAACCGCATGACCGGCGAGGGACTGCCCCTGCTGGTGGACCTGGTCGACCGCGGCATCATCCGGATCTTGGACCTGCTGTTCATCCGCAAGGAGCTGGACGGCTCGGTGTCCGGGCTGACGATCGCGGACCTGGACTCGGACGGCAAACTAGACCTCATGGTGTTCGAGGGGGCGTCGTCCGGCCTGCTGGGCAAGGACGACGTCGAGGACGCCGCTTCCGTGATTGAGCCGGGCAGTTCCGCCGGGATTCTCGTGTACGAGAACGTCTGGGCCGCGCCCTTTGCCGCTGCGGTGCGCCGGGGCGGCGGCCAACTGGTCGCAAGCGGGCGGATTCCCGTTCAGGCGCTACTTGCCGAGCTGGACGCGGCCGCCGCCGATTCCTAGTACGAGCCGGCCCAAGGCCAGCACGGGAGGGAGAAACGTCATGCCAGGTCTACTTCGCGGGGTCGCGCGTACCGCTGTCGTCGCTGGAACCGCCACCGCCGTGTCCAACCGAGTCTCGCGCCGGCAGGGCGGGCGATGGGCGGCGCAGGCTCAACAGCCCGCTGACGACGAGGCGCCCCAGGATGAGCCGCAAGCGCCCGCCCAAGACTCGATGAGCGACAAGCTCGCGCAGCTCAAAGAACTCGGAGAGCTGAAGTCTCAGGGTGTACTCACCGAGGCCGAGTTCCAAGCACAGAAACAACGCATCCTGGGCTAGTCCCTTTGTGCTCGTAACCAACATCGTCCAGAGACGCTCGTTCGACGGCCGATGGTCATTTCGCGGGCTGGATATCGCCTCACCCGCAGAGAATGAGGGCTGTCCGCCTACCCATCCGCGCGGGATGAGCCAGCCGATGCGGCGATGGCGCATCGTGAGTCGGTCGGTGCGCGACCGACGACAAACTTCCCTGTTGGAACCATGTGGACGGAGACGCGACGATGTCGGTAGACGCAGCGATCAAAGAGATTCTGCAATCCATCGCCCCGGGCGAGGCACCCGTGGTGGAAAGCCTGATCAGGATGCAGGTCAACAACCAGGAGCAGTCCGGCCTCGATGATCGTACGTATCTTCTCGTTCGGATCGCGGCGCTGGTGGCCCTCGACGCGTCGGCGGCCTCCTACCTGGTCAACCTGACAGTCGCGGACGACGTTGGCGTCACGGCCGATGACGTACGGGGCGTGCTGGTCGCGCTCGGACCCGTGGTGGGCAGCGCACGGGTGTTGTCCGGCGCGGACAAGGCATTGAAGGCCATCGCCAGCGCGCGCCAGATGTAACTCAACCACCCCGCACGAATGAGCCGCCCGCAACGAGGGGCTGCAATCGTCGCCGGGAACATGTTCGTCGAGAGGAGTCGCTGTGTCGTCCCCGAGCTATCAGACCGAGCCGGGTGGCTCGGGCACTCGGCCGTCGGTCTCCGCGGGAACCCTGTGGGCCGGCGGCTTCGCCACCGCCGTCGTGGCGGCTCTGGCGTACGCCGTTGGCGTCGTGATCGTGCGGGTGCTGTTCGACATTCCGTTGCTTGCTCCGGAACGGGACGGCGCTCTCGGTGACGCCACCACGTGGCAGCTCGCGTTGGTCGCATTCGGCGCCGCGCTACTGGCCACCGCGCTCATGCATCTGCTGCTGGTCACCACGCCTCGGCCGTTCTCGTTCTTCGCCTGGATCATGGTCCTTGCCACCGCGCTGGTCACGGTCCTGCCCTTCGCGCAGGACGCGCCAACATCGAGCAAGATCGCGACAGCGATCATCAACCTCGTGGTGGGTGCCGCGATCACCAGCCTGATACATGGCGTAGCGGCTCGAGCGGTTCGACCAGCTCGACCCACCGCCCCGTACGGCGGTCCGTCGGACATGCGACCCGGACCCCAGACGCGCGGCTATGGCTATCCGCCTGCCGCCGGATACCCCGACTCGCACCCGGGCGACCCGTACGGCCCGCGCGATTGACAGGCGGAGATACGACCCCACTCAAGGCCCGGCGGTCGCCCGAGGAGGGTGCCGCCGGTCCTCTCCGCCCGGTCCCGTTGATCCATCTAGTAGTCGCCGTACGCGGCCTTGACCTCTCGGCCGTGCACACACAACGCGTAGATGACGATGACATCGAGCACGATGACGATGATGCTCCAGACCGGGTACGCCGCGACAAAGGCGATGTTCGCGATCACGCTGACCGCGGCCATGATGATGCCGATCACCCGAGCCCACATCTGACCAGCCAGGACGCCGAATCCGGCAAGCAGGGCGACGATTCCCAAGATGAGGTGGATCCACCCCCATGTGGTGTAGTCGACCTCGAGCACCAAGCCGGTGCGGGGCACGCGATAGTAGTCCTCCTTGAATAGGGCGACGAAACCTACTATGGCCTCGAACATGCCAAGCATGATCATCATGATGCCACTGAAGACAACCCACCCCACCCAGCCGGTCGGCTGCCCACGCCCACCGGTGTATCGAGACTCGGCGGTCGTCCTCGATTGCCGTAGATCGGACATGCTTCCTTCCTCCAGATCACTGGTTGAAGTTCCGTGGAGGCTCCTGCCGAGCCGGCCGGACAGTCAGCTGCCGGCAAGGGGCGCCGCGCCGCCTCGCCCGCGACGGGCGGGGCGGCGCATTCCGCGGGCGAAAACGCGCTCCGGTGGTGCTAGCGCCTGCGCCGGCTGGTGCGGCGGGCCGTCCGCCGGCCCGTACGTCTGGCAACTCTGCGGGCTCCGAACATCTCAATCCTCCAAGATCTCGCGTCTTCGCGTCATCTCGCGCTTGCCGCGGCGGACGTCTCCAGGTCGTGCAGCTGCTTCGCTTCCTCGGCCGACACCAACCCGATCTCGATGAGGTCGAGAGGGCTGATGAATCCATCGCTGATCCGGAACCCGCCGGCACGCATGATGGCGTCGCGCAGCGGCACGGCCCAGTGATGCTCCAGCAGGATGAGCGCCGCGGCGGAGTCGTTGGGGATGTCCTCGATGACGTCCCAAGCGTCCTCGTCGGAGAATGCCTCGATGCCGCCTGCCGCAGCCGCGGCGCCGGCGGCAGCGCCCTTCTCCATGCCCTCCTCGCCCTCGATACCGAGGCCGATCAAGGCCCCGATCTTGCTACCGAGCTCGGTCGCCTCAGCCTGGGACAGGTTGCTGAGGTGCTCGACCTCCAGCTCACCGTCCCGATCCTTGTACACGACGATCGAGTCGATCACTCGCACCGTGTCCGACTCGCGCAACCGCTCGAGCTCCGCGATGATCTCGCCGTGGAAGTCTGGGTGTTGGAAACCCAGCACGATGAGCTGAACGGGTCCAATCGCCATCTCTACCGCCTCTCGTTCGATCGTCCGGCCGCTTCCGTCGGGTCTCCCGGGATGGTTGATCTAGACAGCGGCCCGGCCGTGCCATCTAGGTGAGCAGCCTCTACGGTGCGCGACCGGGACGCCTCACCCGGCGCAGATGAGGCGCCGTCGCCGACGGCCGGCGGGCTGGTGGACACGGCCCGAGAATCGCCGGCTACGACGTCTTTGCGGGTTCGCCGTGCAGGGCCTCCTGCAGCTCGGCCTCGGCCTCCTTGGACAGGGACGACTTCAGCACGGTCCCGCCGAACCTGCTGAGGGCCTCGGCGGCCTTGTCGGGTGTGGCCTTCTCCACGACCAGGAAAAGCGCGGAGGTCCCAGGTTGTAGCAGGTCGCGTACCTGGTCCTGGAACGTCTTGTCGATACCGCTCTTGGTCAGCTTGCCCATCAGCGCGCCGAGTCCCGCCCCGAGCGCCATTCCGAAAAACGGGATGAAGAAGAGCATCCCGAACAGCAGACCCCAGAACATGCCCCAGGTCGCGCCTTCACCCACAGCGTGGTGGTTGGTCGTGACGTGGAACCTGCCTTCCTTGTCACGGCTGATCACGGCGATCGCATCGGGCTGGATGATGAGATCGGTGGCCAGTCTCTGGGCCTCCTCGGCCGCGGCGGTAGCCGTGGTCTCGTCCGGGTAACCGATGGCGACAAGAGTTGCCATGGTGACGCACTTCCTTCCGTGTCGCTTTGGTGCCTGAGCACCGGTGTGAGCCCGCTGCCGGCCAGCGCCCGTTCCGAGCACAGTGAAATCGATCGCGGCGGTCGGTGACGTCGCCGGTTGGAAGGCATTGCCCATCATGTAGCCCCGTGCCTGGCGGCGGGCATCACCCGGCGGGAATGAACGGGTCGGCCGCCACGCCGACGGTCACGACTCGATGAGGCCGAGATTTCTTCCCTCACGGACAGCCTCGGTCCGGGTCACCGCCCGCAGCTTCCGGTAGACCGAGGAAACCTGACTCTTGACCGTGTTACGCGAGACGTGCAGGTCGTCGGCGATCTCGCCGAGCGTCAAATGGGTAGGCAGGAGATCCAGGACGCGCAATTCCGCCGCGGTCAGTGTCATGGCGCTCGGAACGCGCGGCCGACCGCCGTGCCGGGCGAGGTCCATCGCCAGCCGGCGATGCTGATCACGAAGGACACCCTCGGTCAACAGCCGGTTCAGGTAGCGTCCGGCCTCCGCGACCTTGAGCCGGGCGGCCGGATGGTCGTCCAGATCGAGGAGAATCCGCCCGAGAACGATCGCCGCCTGTGTGGCAAACCACGGGAATGCCACGGGGGACGGCGAAACGTACAGCCGCAGCGCTCGGCCGACATGGCGCCGCGCCTCCGCGATGTCGCCGTTGTGGACGGCCACCCTGGCGCGCGCGAGATAGCAGGCGATGCTGGAGAGATATTCCGGCAGACCTGCCGTTTCGACCAATGTCCAGGACTCAGCGGCATAATCCTCCGCGGCCGACCAGTCATCACAGTCAGCGGCCAGCAATGACAATTGCGCGAGCGCGAAGCTGGCCCCCGAGGGCTCCTCGCCGCGGCCGAAATATGCCGCCCGCTCCCACGCCTTCGCAGCGGCATCCGGCTCCCCGTTGAACAGAAGCCCGGCACCGTAGAGCAACCCCGCGAGCGTGTACCAGGGCCCCGCCGGAGGTTCGAGCTCGAAAGCCCGCCGAGCGTCGACGAGCATCCGTTCGACGCCGAATGGGGACAACGCAGCGCGGAGGATCGCGGTGCTGGAGTTCAGCGAGGCGCTACCTATGGGGGGCGCGGCATCCTTCGGTCCTTGCTCCGCGGCCAGCAGACACCGCTGGGCGCGGGCGGAATCGCCGGTGAGAGCCCAGATCCATCCGGCGATGAGGGCAAAAGCCGGATGTTGCTCGAGAGCGGCACCGTCGAGGTTGTCGAGCCAGCCGCGCACCGTATAGACACGGCCGGCGTTGACGAATCTCTGCCCGTAGGCGGTCACCATGCGCGCGGCGGCGGACGTGTCATGGCCGGCAAGGGCATGCCCTATCGCACGCTCGGGACGCCCGTGTTCCTCGTACCAGGCCGCCGCTCGCCGATGTATGTACAGTTCTTCGCCGGGCTCTCGGCGGCGAAACTCCGAGAGGAGCATCTCGCCGAACAGCCTGTGGTACCGGTACCACAAACCGTCCTGGTCCTGAGGTACGACGAACAGATTCCGGCTCTCGATCTCCGCCAGCCAAGCGGCCGACCGGGTGTTTCCTAGCGCCGCATCACAAAGCGGACCCGACATCTCGTCGAGCACGGACGTCCGCAACATGAACCGCACAGTGTCGGCGGACTCCCGGACCAGGACTTCCTCGCGGAAGTAGTCCACGATGAACTTGTCGGTGCCGGTAATCCGGGCGGCTTCATCGTCCAGGGAACCGTGCACCGACAGCGCGGCGAGGTAGACGCCGGCCGGCCAGCCCTCGGTCCGCCGGACCAATGCCGCGACGGCGTCCGGGGAAAGCGCGGCACCCGCCCCCGCGAGGACGACGGCCGCCTCTTCCTCGGTGAAGGCGAGGTCCTCCGTCCCGAACTCGACGCATTTGCCCTGGCTGCGCATCCGGCCGAGCTTCAACCCCGGCCGAATACGAGAGGCGACGACGAGGTGGCAGCCGTAAGGCAGGTCGTTCGCGAGCGCGACGACCAAGTCCGTGCCGATGGTGCCGGTGAGCGCTTGAAAGTCGTCGAGTACGAGCACCCATGGCTCTCCGTTGGCCGTCGCGGACGCGACCAGCCGCGGCACGACGACACCCAGTGGAGAGACGTTGGGCGAGGACAGAGCCCGCCACACCGCGTCATCCTGGGGATGGATCTGATCGAGTGCCAGAGCGATGTGCCGGAGAAGACCGACCGGATCGTTGTCAGATTCGTCGAGGTGAACCCATCCGAAGCTGCGGTGGTCCTCCCGAGCCCATTGGCTCAGGGCGGTCGTCTTGCCGTAGCCAGAAGGCGCGACGAGAAGGACCAGCGGCACGTTGTCCGCGACGGCCGTGAACGCCCGCAGCAGCCGGTCGCGGCGGATCATTCGCGGGCGGTCCAGCGGACGGGCGATCTTCGACGGCATGGTCCCGAACTCGGCCCGTTCAAGATCGTAAGCGCGACCCTCCCTGGCCGGCGCGCGGCCGTGAACGGATGCGACAGAGTTCGAGTGTCCCATAGCACCTGCCCCGCCTTGTGCCTGCCGCCTCACCCGATGCGGACCGATGGCCTGATCACGAGCCTGATCATCCATCCATGCGTTAACGTCTCGATCCATTCTCTAGACCGTCAAACTCCTCCAAAACTAATCACCCATCCTGGCGGATGCTCACCCTTCGCACCCTTGCGAGACTAACCCTCAAGTCCGGAGACAGTCACGATGAGTGCCCAGCACTGAGCGTGCACAATGTCGCGGAAGCGGCATACCACACAAAAATATCCGGTCGGCGCCTGGACCGTGCGCCTCGGACATCGATCAGTGAAGGGGACCACTGACAGATGTAGTCCAGCAATCGGGGTGGGTGGGTCATGTCTCAGGAACTCGAAATCAGTAGTTGTGCGGTTACTCCAAGCGGCGATCCGATCATGGCCGCAAAGTTCGATGTGCCCAACCTGCCCCCATGGGTGGTGGCCCGTCAACGGCTCCTCGACAGCCTCTCCCGCGGCGTCCGCGACCAGCTGACCCTCGTCAGCGCGCCGGCGGGCTGCGGAAAGACGATGCTGGCCACCTCCTGGGCCACCACCGAGGCAGCTCCAGGTCCGGTTGCATGGCTCAGTCTCGACGATGATGACGACCGGCCCGGCTTGTTCTGGTCCTACGTTCTCGCGGCGTTGGCGCGCGCTGGCGTGCCCGTTTCCGGCGTCGGCATGCCAACCTTGGACGAGGCAGTCGACCACTCCCTTCTCATCCGGCTCGCGGCCTCCCTGTCTGCGCAGTCCGAGCCCGTCGTTCTCATCCTCGACAACGCCCAAGTGCTCAGCAACCGGGGAGTCCTGGACGGGGTCGACTTCCTCCTTCGGCACGCCGGCGGACGCCTGCGGCTCGTCATCCTCACCCGGGTGGACCCCGCACTGCCTCTGCACCGGTACCGTCTGGCAGGTTCGATGACCGAGGTACGTCTCGACGAACTCGCGTTCACCCCGGTGGAGGCTCGCGCGGTGCTGGCGGCGCACGACGCCGATCTGCCGGAGGGTGCGGCGATCGCCGTTGCGGCGAGGGCGCGCGGGTGGGCCGCCAGTCTTCGGCTGGAGGCGCTTTCGCTCCAGCACCGATCGGAAACCGGGGGCCATCCCGCCGGCGGCCATAGCGAGATCTCCGCTTATTTCCTCGCGGAGTTCCTGAACGTCCAACCCCCGGGCATCCGGGAGTTCCTGCTGCGGACCAGCGTGGTGGACCGAATCTGGCCCGACCTAGCCGTGAGTCTCACCGGTCGCCGCGGCGCCGCGCACACCCTGGCGAGGCTCGCCGACGCCAACGCCTTTGTGACGCCAAGCCCGGAGGACGACCGTGCCTACGAATACCATCCGCGGATCCTCGAGTTGTTGCGGGCTCAATTGCAGGAGGAGGCTCCGCGCAAGATCGGTCGGCTACATCGGACGGCAGCACACTGGCTCGCCGATGCGGGTCTCCTGACCGAGGCGACCCGACACGCGGTCGCCGCCGGCGACTGGGAGTACGCCGCGTGGCTCCTGATCGAGGACCTTGGTATTGGACGACTGCTGAGCGGCCCGGATGGAGCCGCGCACGCCGAGATGTTCGCCGGCATGCCGACGGGAACCGCCGGCCCTGAGGCGGCCGTGATCCAGTCGGCGACCGCGCTGGCCGGGTTCGACAGCGACGCGTGTACCAAACACCTCCTGCGGGCGCGCGAGCTTGTCGGAGAAGGGTCGACAGATCACAGCTGGGCTCTGCAGCTCGCGATCGCCGCGACCGAAGCGGTCAGCGCTCGCGTCCGGGGCGACGTCGCCGACGCGCTGACTGCGATCCACGTCGCGGAAGGCCTGCTGAGCGACGCGTCCGCCTGCGGTACCGACCTACCGGCCGCGTTGCGGGCGTTGATCCCGTTGACCAAGGGCAGTGCTCTGCTTGCGGCCGGCGAACTAGCCGAGGCGAGCGTGGCCTTCGCCGAAGGTTTACGCGCATCCGACGGCCCTGGCGGCGCATACCTACAGATCTGCTGCCTCGGCCAACTCGCACTGGTGGAGGTGCATCGCGGGCGGCTGCGGAAGGCAACCGAGTTCGCGAAAAGGGCGCACGCCACGGCGGACCGGCGTGGATTGGCGATACAGGATCGCCCTCCGGCCGCGGACGTGACCCTCGCTTGGGTTCACGCCGAGGAGTACGACATCGCAGCGGCCCGCATGCACTGTGAACGGGCGGCGGCTACCGACGGAATCCGCAGCGATCCGGTGTCGGCTGGCACCCTTGCGCTGGTACGCGCCCGCCTACACCGTGCACGAGGTGACTTCGCCGGTGCCCTCGCGGTCGTGGACCAGGTATCGACGACCCCGACAATCGCCTCGGCGCCGACGTGGCTACGGAACAGGCTGGCGGTCAGCGCGGCGGTGTGGCGCGCCGCCAGTGGGACGCCCGCCGCCGGCCCTGCGTACGAGACGGTCGCCGAGGGACCGCCGTCACCGCAGATCTCCCTCGCCCTGGCATCGATCGACTTCGCCAGCGGCGACGTGGCACGCGCCGCCGCGACCGCCGCCGAGGTCCTGCGGCAAGCGCGCCTGCCGGTGGATGCGCAGGTGGAGGGCTGGTTGCTGACGGCCGCATGTGAGTTGGCAGAGGGCCGGACGGCAAAGGCGCGCGAGGCACTCGACCGTTCGCTGAGGCTGGCCGCCGCGGAGAAGCTGCGACGACCCGTCGTCGAGGCACCACCCCGTCTGCGCCGCTTCCTACGGCGCGACCCGGACCTCGCCGAGCGAAACGCGTGGCTCGGCGCCCCCGTCGTCGGAATCGAGACCTCCACGACACGGACCGCCGGTGCACCGTCAGCCACGCCCGAGTCTCCGGTCGTCGAACTGCTGACCGACAAGGAGATGGAGGTATTGCGCCACCTGGCGGCTCTCTTCTCCACCGAGGAGATCGCACACACGATGTTCGTGTCGGTCAACACGGTCAAGACACACGTACGCGGAATCCTTCGTAAGCTCGCGGCCTCACGGCGCAACGAGGCGATCCGGCGCGCCCGCGAGATGGGTTGGATCTGACGGGGCGGAGTCACGTCATCCCCGGGGGGTGAGGCCGCGTCGCGCACAGTTCGTCATTATCGGTCGAAACGCGAACGCTCGGGTGCCCACCGACTGACCGCCGCACCGTTCGCGTACAGAGCCGGTCCAGCTCCATCCGACGGCGCGTTCGGGGGATTGCGTTCCGGGGTTGCCGCGACGAGATCGACGCCGTGGAGGTACGGATGCTCAGGTCCGAGAACTTGACCGTTGAGATCTTCATCGACGAGGACGACGACGGCATCACGTACGCCGAAACACTGATGTTCGCGACCAGGATCAGGCGCCTTCTCGCTCGCGGGTATGCGCGCGTCGAGCCCAGATCTTCGGACAGTCCCCGAATCAGCAACGAGCGGATCGCAGCGGTTGCCCTGCTCGACCTGGTCCGCACCTTGTACCGCGACGATTTGGCCGACCGCGAAGACGACGCGGGTTGCACCCCCACCGGCCGGAACGAGGAACAGACGTGACAGCCGGTGGCGACCTGCGCGATCAGGCCGGCACCGAGGAACGATCCCGGCGTGGTACCCGCAAGAAACCGCCGTGGAGGAGGTACTCCGATGGAACGCGGTCCGGTTCAAGTTCTCGTGGTGGGTTTCGCGGACGACAGCTTCGCCCGGGACGTCCTTCCAGAGTTGCGGCGGTTACGCGAGCGCGACATCATCCGCCTGCTCGACCTGGATTTCATGACCAAGGACGAGGCCGGGAACCTGACCAGGATGGAACCCGCCGGCCTGACACCGGCCGAGTCCGAGAGAATCGGAGCGCTCGTCGGAGCGTTGGTCGGCCCCGGGGCGTTCGGTGAGCAAGGAATCTCGGTCGGTGTCGGGGCCGGGGTGGGCGGAGCCGGCGCCGGGGCGAACAACACCGAACCGTGGGCGATCTCGGATGCGATCCCGCCGGGGATGTCCGCGGCGGTCGTTCTCATTGAGCACCCGTGGGCTATCCCGTTGCGGGCCGCGATCAGCCGTGCCGGCGGGTTCGCCCTCGAGGACACCTGGGTGCATCCGGGAGAGCTGGCGGCGGCCGCCGCCGTCGGTGCGACGACAAACTCGCACCGGGACGGAAACTAGGTCGATTGGCTCCGGTCGGCGCCGTCGTCGTCTGTGCCGGAGGATCCGCCCGACCGGGTGGGGTCTTGCTGCGAAGGCGCTCCGACGGAGCCGTCGGGCGTCACCGACCGGAACGTGCCCGCCGCACCACCGCCCATCTCGGCACTGAGCACGGCGGCCACCACCACCAGGAAACAGACCAGGATAAGCCACGTGAGCAAGGCGAACGTGATGCCGATGATCCCGTAACGCGTAGCGTTTTCTTCAATCAGACGAGGCATCCACAACGCCGAATACAAGCTCAGTATCGCGCTGCCGCCGCCGATGGCAACCGAGCCGGGCAGCAGCCGCCGGATCGGGACCCGCCGCGAAAGCAGCAGGCTCTGCAGGACGAGCCAGACCGCCGTGTTCGCCACGACGCGCAACACGAACGCCAGCACGGAGCCTGCCGGCACCGGGCGCAGCAGGCCGACCAGTAGCGACAACACCAGGAATGACGCGATGAACAGCCCGATCGCGGTCATGCCGTTGAGCGTGCCGCGCAAGCCCATGGCCGGAAGCTGCCACGCCGCTTCGTATGTGCGCTGAAGTGAGCGGGTCAGGCTCAGGAGGGAAAACACCAGAACCGCCAGGCCGGCGATGGTGATCGTGCCGGTGGCGCCGGGCGGCCGCTCGAACAGGGTACGGATCGCCTGTGCCGACGCTCCGGTGACGTGAAATCGGGCCGCCATCCGGTCGGCCAACGCAGTCGGACCCTTACGGGCGGCCGCGGCGGCCACCACGATCAGCAGCGGGATGAGGGTGGTGAATGCCTGGCCGCCCAACACCAGCGCCCGGTCCCGGCCGTTGATGGCACCGAAGCGCCGGACGCAACGGACAGCCAGCATCGACTCCGTCCGCGATACGAGTTCCGCCGCGCGTTCGGAGCCGGTCTGGATCAGCCGCCTGTGAAGGGCCGGAGGTCGCTGCGCCGGTGCTGGTGCAGCGTCGGTCTCCAGCGGAGGCTCGGGACTGTGCGGGGCTGTTCGGTCGGCGTTCATCGGCGATCCCTCGACCGTCCCATCGACATCTCGTCATGACGCCCGGAGGGCGTGGATGGGCAGACGAGCGAAATGCCCACCCGAGAACCATGCTCCTCCAGGGGCGCCTGCCGGTCCTCGCCCGCGGGGGTGAGTTTGTCTCGGGTCGAGCCGCCGCGGCACGTCTCGCCTCCGGAGAGCCATCCGGCCGGGATGAGGCGGCTGCCGCGGACACTAGGCAAGGTAACCAGCCAAGCCGCCGGCAGACCCGGGTAGAGCAGGAAGGCAACGCCGTCATGGTTAAGGCTGGCCAGTCCCCGTCGGTCGCCTGACCGTGCGCGAGCCCTCGCCACGGACCGTGCCGGCATCAAGCGGGCGACAGGGGGCTTCGCGGGCCGCTTCCGGCGCCCGCTATCGCGTGAGTTCGCTCGCGTCCCAGCTGGTACGCCGGCTGGACCTCGCGCAGCGCCACCACGGATTCCTCGGCTTTCCCTGGGCGGTACTGCGCAAGTACTTGGACGACGAGGGCGCCCTGCTGGCGGCGTTGATCACCTACTACGGGTTCCTCAGCCTGTTCCCGCTCCTGCTCCTGGCGACGACGGCGGTCACCGAGCTACTCCGCTCGCAGCCCGAGTTGCAACGGCAGATGCTCGATCGACTTGTCAGTCCGAAGCTGCGCCCGGACGTCGAACAGGCTCTTTCCCAGCTGCCACCGAGCGGAGTTCCGCTCGCCATCGGGTTGGTGAGCCTCCTCTTCGCCGGCATCGGCGGCGTGCTCGCCGTGTACTCGGTGCTGAACAAGATGTGGGCGGTGCCATGGCGGGACCGTTTCGGTCTGGCCCGCCGGTACGCTCGGGCGCTATTGGTGCTTGTCCTGTCGTTGATCAGCGCCGTCATCGCCGCCGGATCTACCATCCTGACCGACGCGGTCCTCAAGCTTTCCTGGGTGCAGCGCGCCGCCGCCGCCGTTGCGACGGCCACGGCCCTGTTCGCCATGATGGGCATCGCGCACAAGGTGCTCGTCTGCCGGCCGTTGCGGATACGCGACATCTGCGTGGGCGGCGCGGTCGGCGCGATCGTCGTCACCGCCCTGCTCAACGCGGCCGCGACCATTCTCCCCGCCCTGGTCACGCGGGCGGGGTGGGTCTACGGCAGCTTCGCGACGGTGGTGGGGATCTTTACGTTGCTGTACTTCATCAGCCAGACGCTGGTGTTGAGCGTCGAGGTCTCGACCGTCATCGAGTCGCGGCTGTCGCCGCGTGGGCTCACGGCCGCTGACCTGACTGAAGCGGACCGCCGCGCACTGGTGCTGCAGGCGCGCCGGCAGGAACGGGTTGACGGCGAACGCATCGTGACAACGTTCTCGACCCGGTCTGGCGAGGATCCTGACCACTGATCCCCTTGGTCCCGTCCGGTTCGGCGGCGCCTCAGCTGGTGAAGCTGCCACTGCGGGCGCGCTCGGCCTCCATCAAGGCGATCTCTTGCGCCCCGGAGAGAACGACCTTGCCATCGGGTTCGAAGTCGAGGTCGCCGTTGCGGTCCTTGTAGTCCACCGCATTGAGCATGACCTTGATCGCATTCAGCCGGGCCCGGTGCTTATCGCCGGAACGGATGATCACCCAAGGCGCGCTCGGGGTACTGGTCCTCTTGATCATTTCGTACTTGCGATTGGTGAACTCATCCCAGCGATCTTGAGCTTGCATATCGATTTCACTGAACTTCCATTGCCGCAGCGGATCGGTGTACCGGCGCGCGAAACGGCGCTGCTGCTCTTTGCGGGTAACGCTGAAATAGAGTTTCACGAGTACGGTGCCTTGGCGGACCAGATCCTTCTCGAAACCGGTCACCCCGAGCATGAAGTTTTGGTATTCCTCCTTCGTGCAGAAGCCGAAGACCGGCTCCACCATGGCGCGGTTGTACCAACTACGGTCGAACAGGACGATCTCGCCGCCTGCGGGGAGCTGCGCCGCGTAGCGCTGGAAATACCATTCTGACCTCTGGTCTTCGGTGGGCTTGCCGAGTGCGACAACACGGTAATGCTTCTCGTTCATGTATCTGGTGACCCGCCGGATAGTGCCGCCCTTGCCCGCCGCGTCGCGGCCTTCGAACAGCACGATCATTCGCATCCGATGCGCTTCGAGGTGCCTCTGCAGCTTGAGGAGCTCGACCTGCCATGGGCGCAGCTCGGCCTCGGCTCGGAGCTTGCGCGCTACTCTCTTGCGGTCGCGCTTGAGTTCCTCGAGTTCCCGCAATGCGGCCAGATAAGCATCGACGATCGCCGGTTGAGGTTCAATCGCCGGCTCATGCCCCATGGTCGGCGGCTGAAGTCCCGCTAGTGTCATCGGTGACTCCCCCTCTCGTCGAGGGTCCGTCGGCGGACCGGGCCGTACGGAACACCTGGCCTCCGATGTCCCTTTCGACCCTGGACCCACC
Source organism: Actinoplanes sp. (assembly GCA_036001925.1). Lineage (GTDB taxonomy): Bacteria > Actinomycetota > Actinomycetes > Mycobacteriales > Micromonosporaceae > Actinoplanes. Next base: position 12,686 of record DASYTU010000082.1, on the reverse strand, counting down.
AACTATCGATCAGGTCCGCTCAAACCCCCGCGTCCGCAATCATGACCCTACCGGTGTTTCCGCGCTGCGAAGGTTGCCCGCCACGAAGCACGTGAACGGCGCCGCCAGCTCGGCGATCGCCCTCGGCGCAGGCGACGCCGCGCGGGATCCGACGCGTCCCCCAACCGTACGCATCCTCCTCATTGCCACCCCACCCTTGAGAGAGATCGTGGTCCGACTCTCTCCCGGCGGGATCGGGAGGACTTCACCCCGGATGGATGACTCCGGTCAGTATGACGTCGGTTCATGTTGAGTCCGTCCCGGGCAACCGTTTCAGCGGGCCTACGCCCGGGCACGGGCCGCCACGAGCGCCGTGGTCGACATCCGCCTGCGGCCGCAAGGGCGTCGACGTCGGCTCATCCCCGAGGGATGATGAGCCGGCGCGCCCGGAGGCGCGATGCTTTGCCTGGCCCGTGGCCAGGCGAGAGGGCTCTCCGCGTGAGCCCGGCGGTCACGGGCGTCGTACGGGAGGTCGGGACACATGGTCACCGCGGAACAGCAGCGACTGGACGATGCTGACAGGCGTGGCGTTGCCTGGCGACGCTGGGGCCCGTACCTCAGCGAACGGCAGTGGGGCACGGTGCGCGAGGACTACAGCGGCGGTGGCGACGCATGGTCGTCGTTCACCCACGACCAGGCCCGCTCCCGGGCGTACCGGTGGGGTGAGGACGGCCTGGCCGGGATCAGTGACGACACGCAGCGGCTGTGTGTCGCGTTGAGTCTCTGGAATGGGCGTGACCCGATTCTGAAAGAGCGCGTGTTCGGCCTCACGAACTCCGAGGGCAACCATGGGGAAGACGTCAAGGAGTACTACTTCTATCTCGACGCGACACCCACCTCGTCGTATCTGAAAATGCTCTACAAATATCCGCAGGCGGAATTTCCGTACGCCGATCTGGTCGCGGTCAACAGATCCCGGACGAAGTTGGACCCCGAATACGAGTTGCTCGACACCGGGATCTTCGACGACAGCCGGTACTTCGACGTCGTGGTGGAGTACGCGAAGGCCACGCCGGAGGATCTGCTCATGGCGGTCACCGTGCACAACCGGGGCCCGGACGACGCCGAACTCCACGTGCTGCCGACGGTGTGGTTCCGGCACACATGGTCGTGGGCCGGCGCTGAGGAGCAGCCGTCGCTGCGCACGGTCACCGACGTTGACGGCGGGAGCGCGGTCCGAGCCGAGCACGCCGTGCTGGGACGTCGCTGGTTCTTAGCCGACCGAGCCGTGCCGGTGCTGGTGACCGGGAACGAGACGAACAACGAGCGGGTGTTCGGTTCGGCCAACGAAACGCCCTACGTCAAGGACGGCATCGATCGGGCCGTGGTTCATCAGGACGGCGCGGCTGTCGACCCGACCGGCGTCGGCACCAAGGCCGCGATGCACTACCGGCTCGTGGTCCCGGCGGGGGGCAGCGAGACGCTGCGGCTCCGGCTGACGGACACCGAGAGCGATCGGTTCGACCCGGTGGACTTCGACGCGGTGATGCGCACCCGGCGCGGCGAGGCGGACGAGTTCTGGGCCGGTGTGCTCGCCGGCGACCTCGCCGACGACGAGCGCCTTGTCGCTCGCCAGGCGCTGTCGGGCATGCTCTGGTCGAAGCAGTACTACGCGTACGATGTGGAGCGCTGGCTGGCCGAGCACGGCGCCGACCCGCTCAGCGGCGGCACGTGGCTTCGCAACCACGAGTGGCGGCACATGATCGCCGAGAACATCATCTCGATGCCGGACAAGTGGGAGTACCCGTGGTTTGCCGCCTGGGACCTGGCATTCCACACGGTCGCGCTCGCTCCGGTCGACATCGCCTTCGCGAAGGACCAACTCGCTCTGCTGTTGAACCGGCGCTACCTGCACCCCAACGGGCAGCTTCCCGCCTACGAGTGGAACTTCAGCGATGTCAACCCGCCGGTGCACGCGTGGGCGACGCTGTTTGTGTACGAGCTGGAGCGGCTCCGGACCGGACACGCGGACCGCGACTTCCTGGAAGACGCCTTCCAGAAACTGATGAAGAACTTCGTCTGGTGGCTCAACCGCAAGGACGCCGACAACCGGAACATCTTCCAGGGCGGCTTCCTCGGTCTGGACAACATCGGCGTGTTCGACCGCAGCGCGCCGCTGCCCTCGGGTGGCCGGCTCGACCAGGCCGACGGGACAGCGTGGATGGCGCTGTACAGCCAGACCATGACGCAGATCGCGATCGAGTTGGCTCGGGAAAACCGGACCTATCTGGAGCAGGCGCAGGCGCTGCTGGAAAACTTCGCCTGGATAGCCGCCGCTACCAGCCATGTTGGTCCCGACGGGATCAGCCTCTGGGATGAGGAAGACGGGTTCTTCTACGATGTGCTGCGCCATCCCGACGGAAGCTCCACTCCACTGAAGGTACGTTCCATCGTCGGGCTGGTTCCGTTGATGGCCGCCACTGTGGTCGACTCCTCGGTTCGTGCGGAATTCCCGGAAGTGGTCCGGGATGGGAGCGACTTCTTGGACCGGCACCCAGCGGTGAGGGCCGCCCTGTGGGGCCACGGGCGGCAGCTGCAGGAAACAGGTCCGGCGCTGTTCGCGCTGTTCGACGAGACGCGGCTGCGGCGAATCCTGACCCGGATGCTCGACGAGGACGAGTTCTTCGGCCCGTACGGCATACGGTCGGTGTCGCGGTGGCACGCCGCGCACCCGTATTCCATCAAGATCGGTGGGCAGGAATTCAGCGTCGAATACCGACCCGCCGAGTCCGACAGCGGCATGTTCGGCGGCAACTCCAACTGGCGAGGGCCGGTGTGGTTCCCGATCAATGTGATGCTGATCCGGGCACTGTTGCACCTCCACAATTACTTCGGCGACGATTTCACGGTGGAGTGCCCGACCGGCTCGGGTCGCCACATGAACCTGTACGAGGTGGCACGCGAGATCAGCGACCGGCTCATGGCCACCTTCCTTCGCAACGCCGACGACCGCCGGCCGGTATTCGGTGGGCAGCCGATCGCACGGACCGACCCGCACTGGCGGGATCTCGTGCTGTTCTACGAGTACTTCCACGGCGACAACGGCGCCGGGATCGGCGCGAGCCACCAGACCGGTTGGACCGGCACCGTCGGTGTGCTACCCCTGCTGTTCCGAGGGGTAAACGCCGAGCGGTTCGCCCGCGAACGTGAACAGTGACCCATCCGTCGCTTGTGGACGATGCGCCGCGCCGCAATGGCGTGACCTTCGCGGCGCATGAATCCGCATCGGCCCTGAATTTCGCTATGGTGCGGGGATGGACTGGAAGATCGAGCTCATCGCCATCCCCGTGACCGACGTCGACCGCGCCAAGGCCTTCTACGTCGACCAGGTCGGGTTCAACGCCGATCACGACCACCGGGTCAGCGACGACCTGCGCTTCGTGCAGCTGACGCCGCCCGGCTCCGCCTGCTCCATCGTGCTCGGCACGGGCACCACCGAGATGGCCCCCGGCTCGCAAAAGGGCGTACAGGTCGTGGTGGCCGATGTCGCGGCGGCCCGCGAGCAGCTCATCTCGCGCGGGGTCGACGCGAGCGACGTCGACGTGCAGCCGTGGGGGCATTTCGTCTACTTCAGCGACCCCGACGGCAACACCTGGTCGTTGCAACAAATCGTCCGCGGCTAAGCCGGGGTGTGACTCCCGCCGGCCGGCCCCGTGTGGGCGCGGTGTGGTCCGGCACACGCCAAGCAGTCGACGAGGCGCTCGAGGGTTCCATGCGGGAAGCCGGGCGGCTATTGTTAGCGTTATGGTTAACGATTCGTTTGGTGCGCTCGCCCATCCGATTCGACGCGGCATCGTGGAGCGACTCGCGCGCGGGCCAGCGACGGTCGGTACAGCGACTCGCGACTTCAACGTGTCGAAACCGGCCATTTCCCGTCATTTGAAGGTGCTCGAGGACGCCGGTGTCGTGGTACGTACCGTCGAGGGGCGCACGCACCGCCTGGAGCTCAACGTCGCTGCGCTGAGCGCGACCATCGACTGGCTTGACCGCCAGCGCGCGGTGTGGGACCGGATGTTCGACGCCGTCGAGGACCACCTTGCCAGCCAAGACCGGGCAGAGGCTGGGCCGATTGCGCCGCACCAGACGGCATCCGGGAGCCGGCGATGATGAGCATCCCGCCAAGCGCCTCGCCGCTGCGGATCGAACGCACGTTTGCAGCGCCGGCGGCGGCGGTGTTCGACGCCTGGACGAGCGCCAGCGTGCTGCGCCGGTGGTGGCCAGCCGGTCCGGACTGGGACACGACCGTCGCTGACGTCGACGTTCGCGTCGGGGGCCTGATGAGGCTCGTGATGCGTAGGCCCGACGGGGCCGAGTTCGGCGGCGAAGGCCGCTACGTCGAGATCACCCCGCCGACCCGTCTGGTGTTCACGTGGCAGTGGGACACGGCCGAGCTCGGCACTGCCGCCCAGCTCGTGGAGGTCTCATTCACCGAGAACCCAGACCTGACCACGACCGTGGTGCTGATCAACCGGGGACTTACCGAATCCGAAAAGCCATCGCACCTCGAAGGCTGGCAGGCGTCTTTCGACAATCTCGATCGTGTCTTGTCCGAAGGTGCGCGTGACACCACACCGCCATCCGATCAGGCGGTGCAGCAGTGAAGGCGTGGCTGGCTCGCGCGGCGGCTATCACGGTGCTGCGCGGCGAGGGGCGTACCAGGATCGCCCGGTGGGCTCGGTGGTTCCGCCGCGCCAGCCCCGTCCCGGACAGCGCATTCCAGGGCTCCGACGAGCCGTATCCCGGTCACTGGCGTCACTTGCCCGAGCCGTGGCCGCCGGCCGTTGCCGCTGACCCGGCCGTTGGGCAGCGCCTGCGCGAAGCGCTGGATGAGCTACCGGTGACGTGGCGAGCGGTCGTTCACCGGCACGACATCGCCGGCCAGCCGAGCGAGGATGTCGCACACGAGCTGGGGATCACCGTCGAGCAACAACGCCGCATCCTCACCATGGCCCGGGCGGCGCTGCGGGACCAGCTTGCGGACCCCCTCAGCCGGGGAGAACGCAAATGACCTCCGTCGTCCTGGCCGCGCCGCAGGTTCGGCGTACCCTCGGGCGCCGGCTGCTGCCGTTACAGATCGGAGTCGGGCTGCAGGGCTTCATACTGTGGGTGGCAGTCGAGAAACTGTTCCAGACACAGATCGGTTTCGACGCCGCAGCCATCGGCGTCATGGCAGCCGCATACGCCGCCGTCGTGCCGCTTCTGGAAGTGCCGTCCGGCATTCTGGCCGATCGATGGAGCCGCAACCGGATTCTCATGCTGTCCAGCACCGCGTTGGCGGCCAGTTCACTGCTGGGCGGGCTGAGTACGAACGTCGCGACCTACATCGTCGCGGCGATGATCCTCGGCATCTACTTCGCGATGAACTCCGGCACGATCGACAGCATCGTCTACGACGCCGTAGTCGAGGAGACCGGATCGAGCGCGGCCTACGAGAAGTGGATCGGCCGCGTACGGATAGTCGAAAGCGCAGCCCTAGCCGGCAGCGCATTGGCCGGCGGCATCCTCGCCGGCTGGACCTCACCGCGGGTGACCTACTTCGTCAGTGTTCCCCTTGCGCTCGCGTCGATCGTGGCGTTCCTTCGTTTCGACGAACCGCGCCTGCACCGTGCCGCCGCGCCGGTCGCATTAGGCCGCCACGTCGCCACCACCTTCAACGCCATGACCCGCATCCCGCAGGTGCGGCGGGTCATGCTGCTCGCCGCCATCGCTGCGCTGCTGTCCCAAGCGGTGTTCGAGTTCGGGCCGCTGTGGCTCGTGTCGCTGGAAGCCCCCACCGCGGTGTTCGGACCGTACTGGGCGGCCCTGGTGGCCACGCTGGGCCTGGGCGGATATCTCATCAGCAAGCTGCATCTCGAACGTACCCGATCCGTTCTGGTGCTCGCTGTCGCGTTGATCGCGACGCCTGTGCTGCTCGCGACAAGCCACGTGATATTCGCCGTGGTCCTGGCGCAGACAGCACTGCAGCTGGTGCTGACGATTGTCGGCATCCACGCCGGCTTGCTGCTGCACGACTCGGTACCCTCCGCCATCCGGGCCGGTGTGTCCTCCGGCGTCGGGACCCTCTCCTGGGTGTTGTTCCTGCCCTTCTCACTTGTATTCGGTGCCCTTGCCCGCGCCCACGGAGTGCACTGGGCGGGCTGGGTGCTGGTCGGCGTCGTCGCCCTCCTCGCGCTGCTGCTCGCCGCGTCAACCCGTACCCGGAAAGTGACGCCTGTGCCCGAGGACGATGAACCGAAGCTGCCGAACGACCGGACGGATCCGCCGACCGATCTGGCCTGCCGCGAACTGGTGACGCTTGTCACCGACTACCTCGACGGCGTCCTGCCCCCGAGCTGGAAAGCCGGCATCGACGACCACCTCAACGGCTGCGACGGCTGCACCCGCTACCTGCAGCAGCTGCGCGCCACCATCGATGCCCTCGAACGGCTCCACGCGGACAACCACCGCGACGCCTGACACCCACGGTCAGTGGTGTGTGTATATGTCCCAGGCCTCGCGGGCGCCATAGCAGACCAGTAGGTAGCCGGCGATCGGGTCGGCCCACCACCAGCCGAGCCCCTGGTGGCGCACCACCACCCGACTTCCGGACTCATTTGTCCGATTCGACCGGCACTCGGCGTGTCGGGTGTAACAGATGAACGGCTCCGAGCGCTCTCCTGATCGGGCTGTTGGCGGGGTACGCGGCGTGAACGGTGATCGGCCCACAGCACCGCCCACATACCGGGGTATGCGAAGGAGCCAAAGGAATGGCGGAAAACACGGTTGAGCCGGAGCGGGAGATCACTGCGGCGTCGGCAGTCCCTCCGGGTTCCCGCGAGGTGGCCGACGACGTCGCCGGGCAGATCCACAGCGCATCGCCATCCGGACCACCTCTGCCCCGACGGATCAGGCCGCAAGAAAGAACGTACGACGATTCCAGGGGATACACAGCTTGACAATTGAACCGGCGCCGGAGTTCGGCTACAGCCGTCCGGCCGATGGATACGGAGCACTGACGATATCCCCGCGCGGCGAACGCCCCCTCGGCGTCGGGGGTTTCAGGCGGTCGCGCAGTGCCGGCGCGCCCGATGCGCCGGATCACCGGCCCATCGGCCGTTACGGGGTAGCCGATGCCGGGCGGGCGTACATGCCCGTGCCCCGTGCCGCGGTGCCGCTGCGCGTCCGAGCGGCCCCGCAAGCCATTCATGCGTGGGCGTCAAGGGCGGCCGCGGCGGCCGCGACCATGTCGGCGATCGTGGCGATGAACGCGCGCCGGCGCGATCGTGGTGAACGTATCCATGGCTACATGTCTCACCCGCGACTCCATCCCGGCCCGACCTCGAAGGCGTTAACCGTGATGCGCCGAGACACCCGTCCTATCGAAACCGACCGCGCCGCTCGCGGCCCCTACCGACCCGCGCACCGCCCGCCGGAGGACACCGTCGACATGGTCGCGGTCGCGCAGGGCCACGTGCATGAGCCGCCGTCGTGGCTGCTGTCCGGGACACTCATGGCCCTCGGCGTCATCTCGTTACTCGCCACCAGCGTGTGGCTGGCCTACCACTACGCGCAGACGTGGCTACGCTGACCGCACCTTGCTCCCGGCCGGGTGTGCCGGGCAGTCACCGCTGTCTGGCCCACCCGTCCGACGGCGTGACCGGGCGCTCCGGCGTTACCTCCTGCACCGGGCGTCCGTCGAACTGAGTCGACATCACGATGTGCGTGCGGAGCTCGCCCAGCTCGCCCAGCCGCTCGAACAGGCCCTCCATGTGTGACAGCGAGGAAGCGCGCGTCTTGAGCAGCGTGCAGAACTCACCGGACAGCTTGTGCACCTCGACCACCTCGGGGAAGTCGTCGGAGTTGGTAGTGCGGAGCAGGCAGTTACCGGCCCGGCACCGAAGCTGAACGAAGGCGAGCAACGGCTGGCCGGCGCGCGTGGGGTCGACCCGGGCGGTGTAGCCGGCGATGACCCCGGCCTCTTCCATCCGCCGCACCCGCTCGGCAACCGCCGGCGGCGAGAGGTGCACGCGCCGGGCAAGCTCGTTGTACGACAACCTCCCGTCGGCCTGCAGTTCCGACAGTAGTCGCCAGTCGACGTCGTCCAGCTTCAACGATCGTAAGGTGCTCATGCCGTACAGTCTCATGCTTGCCAGGCAAATGCGCCAGAGTGCCGTTGATCGTCCCTTTATTTCGCTCGAGTTGCTTCCTAGCGTTTAGGGCATGCACGGACTCGATCAAAGCTTGGTAAGCCGGACCGCCGCGGGCCGGCGACTGCGCGCCCTGTGGCTGGCCTGCGCCCTCGGCGGCCTGTCCCAGTCGCTTGGCGGAACCGCCGGCGCCCTGCTGGCGCAACAGGCCGGGCACTCGGGGGCCGTCGCCGGGCTGCCACAGGCCATGCTCGTGATCGGCGCCGCCCTCTCCGCGCTCGGTTTGTCCGAGGTGACCAGACGCCACGGCCGGGGCGCCTCGCTCAGCCTCGGTGCCCTGACGGCCGCGATCGGCTGCGCCGTCGCGGTCCTCGGCGGACTCGCGATGACGCTGACATGGATCCTCGTCGGCAGCCTGTTCCTCGGCGCTGGAAACACCGCCGTCATGCTCGGGCGCTATGCCGCCGCGGACCTGAGCCGCGAGTCTGAGCGGGCACGGGCGATCGCCTCCGTGCTGGTGGCCACCACCTTCGGCGCGGTCGCGGGCCCGAACCTGCTGGCCCCCTCCGGTGCGCTTGCCGCAGAACTCGGGTTTCCCGTGCTCGTCGGCCCCTACCTGGTGGCGGTGTTGGGCTTCGTTGCCGCAGCGTTCGTCCTCGCCGCCGGACTCGGGGTCAGGGCCGAAGACCGGGTTCCTCCCGCACCGGGCAGCACCGCGTCTCGACCGCTGGCACGAAACGGAGTGGCCGGACTGGCCGTGCTGGGCGCCGCGAACCTGGTGATGGTGGCGGTCATGACCATGGCGCCGGTCCACCTGCACCAACACCACGCCAGCCTCGGCGTGATCGGCGTCGTAGTGAGTGCACACATCGCCGGCATGTTCCTGCCCTCTCCGATAAGTGGCTGGCTCACCGAGCGCCTCGGGGCCGCCCGGGTCGCTCGGCTGTCCGGGGTGACGCTCGCCCTCGCCTGCGGGCTTGCCGCGGCCGCTGCCACCCCGGTGCGGCTAGCCGCCGGGCTCGTACTGCTGGGCGCAGGCTGGAACCTCGCGCTCGTGTCGGGCAGCGTCCTGCTCACCGCCGATGTCCCTGAATCGCTGCGGCCGCGCCGCGAAGGCTGGGGCGAGGTCAGCATGGGTGCCGCTGCCGCTTCCGGCGGTGCCGCATCCGGCGTGCTCGCCACCGCGGGCGGGTATTCCGCACTCGCCGCCACCACCGGCGTGCTGGCCGTGCTGTTCACCCTGGTCCTCTGGTGGCAGCTTCGCGGGGCGGCGACGTATGCCGCGCGGACGAACGGCCGGTCCACAGTGCTACCGGCCGTTGGTGACGGCGGCGAGGACCGAATCGACGACGCGATCGGCGCACTGCGTGGTGGTTTTCCCGGCGCCGTTGGGGCCGAGGAATCCCGTGACGTGACCCGGCCGTACGGTGAAACTCAGGTCGTCCACCGCGGTCGTCGCCCCGAAGCGCTTGTGCAGCCGCTCGACCTCGATCATGAACCGGGCGCCTGGAAATAAGCGCGGGAGCCACGCTGCCACAGCAGCACGACCGCCGTCAGCCCGATCAGCCACACCAGCAGAAAGAACACTCGCACCACTACGGCCTCGGGTGCGAGCAGGGTGCCGAACGCGTCGATCGTAGCGACGGCGAACAGCCCCGTTCCGGTGATCCGAGCCCAGTTACGGCCGGCGCGGGTATTGCGCGCGACGAGGATCCACAGGGCTGCACCGACCAGGCCGCCGGCGATCCAGCTGACCATGAGCGGCACCTGCTGCGCGTTCAGCTGCTGGCTGGTCAGGTTCGGGAAATGCTTGGCCAGGGCGGCCTTAGTGGCGCCGACAGTGGCCAGATCGACCGCCATGGCCGTCAGGCTGGCGACCGCTCCGGCGTACATCACCGCCACCGCAGCACGCGCGGTCGGCGGCGGCGTGGGTCGGGTGGCCTCGGGCAGCGGGGAGTCGGTGGGATAACGCGGGTACATGGATCTCCTCGATTCGATGCAGGGGTATGGGTGACCGGTCAGGAGATGCAGGAGGCGATCGGTGACCGTGTTCAGCGGCACGGCGCGGTTGGTGACGATGACCCGAACCTGACCGCCGGGCAGGTGCATCAGCGCTGCGGTGGCACCGGCTCCGACCCCGGCGTGCAGCCCGACCTCACCGTCCGGGCTGAGTAGCCAGCCCAGGCCCATGGCGCGGCCGGTGGGCCCCGGCGGGGTCTGCGCGGTCAACGCCTCTCGCACGAGCTCGGTGGGTAGCAGCCGCGTCCAGCCGAGCCCGAGGCGGACCAGGTCGGCCGGGGTGGCCCACAGGCCGCCCACCGCGGGGATGGTGCAGATCATCACCGCTGGAGGATCCCTTCGGCGGTCACCTGGTAGCCGGTGACCACGTCCTGACCAAGGTCGGTGTCCTGGGTGACCAGCGACGATCCGGTCAACTCGAGTGGGTCCAGCACGAGCCGCGTGACCGTGTCGACGTAGGAGGATCCGGTCAGGTCGGCGGCCAGCTGCCCGAGTACGGCATAGCCGCCGTTGCTGGGCCGCACCCCCCCTTGGGCCATGACACCCCACCACCGTGCCGAGCAGGCGCACCAGATCGGGTACCCGGTCGGCGAACATGGCCGCCGGGGCGGGGCTGTCGACGCCGGCGCTGTGGCTGAGCAGCTCCCGGACGGTAATGGTGTCGTCTGCCAGCCTCAGCGTGCGCAGATACACGTTGGCCGGAGTGTCCAAGCCCAGGCGGCCGTCGGCGACCAGCCGCAGCACCGCGGTCGCGGTCACCAACGCCGCCACGCCGTAGCCGGGGAACACATGCCGGACGTCCAGTGGCTCGTCGCGGTCCAGGTTCGGGCGCCCGGCCGCCGCCATCCACGCCGCGCCGTCCGGGCCGCCGCCGGCGATGACCAGGCCGGGCAACCTCAGTTCGGCGACGGAGTCCGCGGCAACTTCAGCGACGCCGGACGGAATCTCGCCGACGATGCTCACCGGTAACGGTGCTGTGGCACTGGGGTCGGTAATCCCGGCGGCCAACGCCGAGGCGTACAACCCGGTGATCCGATGCGGCGGATCGACGGCCACCGCCGCGAAGACCTCCAGGCCGGGCCAGGCGCACCCGGACCCGCAGCGGTGCCCGGTCAACGACGACGAGATCGTCCCGCAGTTGCGCCGCCGCCCCGGTGAACTGCGGGATCAGATCATCGGCGGGCACCCCGGCAAGGATCTGATCAGCGAAATGCTCACGCATCTCCGCGGCATCGGGCGGCCGCCACCAGGGCCGGTCCGCGTCCCGGAACCGTGTGATGATCCATTGCAGCTGGATCAACGCGTGCGACACCGGGACAATCTGGGCGCACAGCTGCTTGAACGCTGCCCAACTCGACAGCCCGTACTCCCGGGCGATCGCCGCCTGCGCAGCGTGCAGCGCCGGAAACTCACCGGTGGCGAGACGACGCTTCGCCTCGATCTTGGCGAATCGCAGGCTCGGGCGCTCCGGCAACGGCCGGGGCATACCGGACACGGCAGTCCTTCCCCCACGCCCGCAGGTCCGCTCGCGTCGGGCAGGAAAGAACCAGCCGTCCAACGTTCAATGAGATGCCGGTGAGCTCGAAGCCCTGCCTGCGGACCTAGCGGCGCCCGGAAACCGAAACGATACACCGGCCCACCAAAACCCCGGCCGCAGCAGGGCACCTGCGCTTGCGCAGTTCAGGTGATCGTTTCGCGTTCGACGCCGCGGGCTCCGCCCAACACGCGGCGCCTGATCAGGACCGGCCCGACCCCGCTACGCCACCATAGAGGCCACGAGCGCGGCCGAGTCGCCAGCGCTCGCGCCAATGGGATCGGGTTCATGTACGTGGTCCGATCAGTGCATAGACCATCATCATCGAGTACGCAACGGTCTACCACGACGAAGCTCAGCGGGCGCCCGGCCACCGACGCCGTGCACGCCAACTCGATGAGCACGGCGTCGTCGGCGAGACCCCACCGCACGACGCGGCCGGTGATGTCCGGCAGCAGGCTGAACAGGTGTGCGAACTCGCGCTGCAGAAGCGGTAAGCCCTGCCCGGACACGAGGAAGGGCTGTTCGAAGTTCGCATCGGCCGTGAAGAGGTCGTCCCAGGCGTGGGGGTGCGGTGCGGCCCAGCCGGCCGCGAACATCCTGACGAAGTACTCGGCCTGCTGCCTTGCCACCATCGTTCCTCCACGTAGACCGGCACTATGTGCGTCACGACTTGTCGAGGACTATGTCGTACCTCGCTTGGGGGGCAATGAAAGCGCACAACTGTGCAGCCTCGGTCAGCAGCGCGTCGCGGTCCGGGCGGCGCAACATAGTGATTGGCTCGATGCGCAGTGTCTGGTCGCGGATCTGCCAGGTGCCCTGCCAAATGCCGTCGACCAGGAAGGTACCGGCGGTCGCGCCGTTGCCCGGCGGCAGCGGTACGGGGCGGTTGTCGAGGATCACTCGGGTGCGGTCCTTGTGTGACAGCAGCAGGTTGTCGTATTCGGGCAGGAACCGCGGCGGGGCGG
>DASYTU010000081.1:0-5705 GCA_036001925.1 Actinoplanes sp. | reverse complement strand
CGGGATCGCCAGCGCGGGTCGAGCTGAGCATCACCGCCAGCTCCGCCCGGGCGCGATAGAAGCGCCCGCCAGGCAGCGCGACTGCGACGTCGAACGGCCGGCGGTTGGGATTCATCCAGACCCGGCTGTCGGCGCCCTCCGGGAAGCCGACGGACTCGCGGGTGGGCGGGCCGGACAGGTCAAGGACCGTGCCGCCTGTCTCGGCCGCCAGCAGCGGCTTGGTGCCAGCGACGGCGAGCGTACGCGGGTGGGATGGCAGGGGACCGACGTCCACGTCCCAGCGCGTCAGCGCCGCAGCGACCAGCCGGCCGGCGCGGGCGAGCAGCCGGTAGCGGGTCGTCCGCTGGGAGACCGGGGTGGCCACCAGCGCGCGGGCCTCGTCCGCGTGGTCGCGCACGAAGGCGAGGTAGTCCGGCAGCGTGTCGTCGTCGATCAGCTTCCAGCGGTTCGCGAACACCGCGATGTTGCCATCGGCCAGCGGCGTTCGAAGGCTGATCGCGGCTCGCGGTAGCCGCGCGACGACCGTGAGCGGGTACCGCTCAGGGTACGAGTCGGCGCCGGGCACCGACGGCGCCCCGGCGAGCGTCAGTAGATAGGTGAACGTCGGACCCTCCGGCCAGTGGTACCGGAGCATCTGGATGTAGAAGCGGTCAATGATGTCGAACTGCTCGCGGAACAGCAGCGTGCGGTTGCCGCGATCGACCAGCGCCGGGTCGCTGTTGCGGCGGCCGGCGTCGATCTGCCGCCACGCCTCGAGGGTGGCCGCGTCGATGATCCGCGCGCGGTAGAGCTCCTCGATCTGCCGGACGCCGTGGGCGACGTACGCCTCGTGCATCGTCGCCTGGTCCTCGAAGATCTTCTTCTGCATGGTGAGAAACGTCGTCTCGTAGAAGCCGAGGTCGCCCGCGGCGCGCCTGGCGAGGCTTCGCGAGGCCCGCCCGAACACCGCGTGCACCGCCCTGCGCCCGACCTCTGGGAGGAACCCGAGGTCCCGGAAGCCGGCGACGAAGGTCGGGCCGATCATGTTTGCCATGCCGGCCCACTTGAGGTGTGGGTGGTCGAGGAACAGCCGCCCGTAGTAGGCGTAGACAGCCTCGACCGTTCGCCGGTTCTCGTCCACGCCGCGGGCGGGGCGCCAGTTCTCCCGCTCGATACCCGCGCTTTCAAGCGCGCGATTGAGCAAGGCCTCCTTCAGCTCGTGCGGTTCCATATCCACAAATCTACGGCTCACTCGCGGCGATGTCCCGCCTGGGTCGAACGAGCCGCCCCAGCCAAGCGTCCCGGAGGTTCCCGGCGTCGGGGTGGCCTTGGACCGATCAGCTCAGTTGGCCCGCTCGACGGGCGTGATCTCCACCGCGGCGATCGCGGGAACTGCCAGCAGCCTGCGCCGCAGCCGCCCGACACTCGCGGTCAGGTCGGTGCCGTCGACCGGCACGACCTGGGCGAGCACCAGCAGTTGCTTGGGCCCGATGTACACCGCGGTCAGCTCGGCCACCTCGGCCACCCACGGCTCCCGAGCCACCGCCTGCCGCAGCCGCTCGCGGACGTCGGCCGGGGCCGCCTCGTCGATCAGCAACGCGAGGTTGCGGCGCATCAGCACGAAGGCCACCACGATCAGCAGCAGCCCGATGAGCAGACTGGCCGCACCGTCCCACACCGCCGATCCCGTCGTGATGTGGAGCACCAGCGCAGCAAGGGCCAGCACGATGCCGACCAGCGCGGCCGAATCCTCCAGGAACACCGCCGTTGGCGTGGGATCCGACGAGATGACCAGGTACTCGCCGAGGTCGAGGTGGCGGGCGGCGGCCTCCGCCCGCAACTGCCGGCGCGCCGTGCGCCACGACAGACCCTCCAACCCGGCGGAGACCAGCAGCACGGCCACGCCCACCGGCACGTTGGTGACCGGCTCGGGGTGGCGGAGGGTCTGGACGCCGTCGGCGATCGCGAACAGCCCGCCGATGACGAAGATGCCAACGGCCGCAAGCAGCGACCAGGTGTAGCGGGCCTGCCCGTAGCCGAACGGGTGCCGGTCGTCGGCGGGACGGGCGCCGTGGCGCAGACCGACGTACAGCAGCACCTCATTGAAGGTGTCCGCGACCGAGTGGGTGGTCTCGGCGAGCATCGCCGCCGAGCCGGTGAGCGCCGCGGCGACGGCTTTGGCCACGGCGACCAGCAGGTTCGCGGCGACCGCGACAGCCACGGTCCGGACGCTGGCGTCCTCAGGTTCGGTCACGGCACCTCTCGGCACACGGGCCGCTGTCCGCCGTCCTGGCCGGTCACCTTACCGGGTCTCGCCACCACGGTAACCGGCTCCCTTCCGCCGAGCTGCCACTGACGTGCAGAAGCTCGGGCGCTGGTAGTACCCCAACTGGCGGCCGAGGGGACGCGGAGGCGGCGGTCAGGATGGCAGCCCAGCCGGCGACGAGGGCGGGAGGTATGGTGGCCCCATGACCTCCACGGCCGACCCACGCGTCGACGACTACATCGCCGCCCTGCCCGATTGGCAGCAGGCCATCTGCCGCGAGGTCCGCGAGCTGGTCCACGCCGCCGATCGCGACGTTGCCGAGACCATCAAGTTCAGCAACCGTCCGTACTTCGTCCTGCAGGGCAACATCTGCGCCCTGTTGGCGGCGAAGGACCACGTCAACGTGTTCCTCTACGACGGCGGCATCGTCCCTGACCCCGAGGGGATCATCACCGGCGGCCACGAGAACCAGACCGCCCGCACCGTTGCCGTCCGCCAGGACGAAACGATCAACGCGCCCGCCCTCACCGCCATGTTCAGGCAGATCATCGCCAACAACCGCGCCGGCGGCTGGCGCAAGCTGAAGCGGGAACGCTGAGCCACGCCTGCCCGAGCCGCGCACTCAGTCCTCTTCGCCGAGCTCGGCGAAGAGGGTGATCTGCAGACCGGCTGGCGCTTCGAGGCGTGCGTTCGACGAGTTCCACGGTGTCGTGGTCGGCGGTGCCAGCACGCGTGCGCCGGCGTCTTCGGCAGCGCCCGCCGCCGCCGCCGCATCGGCGACCTCGAAGGCGACACGGATCGGGCCGGCCACGCGCCGTCCAACCTCGACCTCGTCGATGTATGCGGCATACCGGGGATCGGCAAGCTCGAGCGTGGCCCGGCCGGCGTCGAGGATCGTGACACGCCCACCCGGGGAACCCGGGGACGCGAAGGCGCCGAGCTCGGGCATGCCAAGGACGTCACGGTAGAACCGCAGCGCGTGGTCGTAGTCCTCGGCGGTGACCGCCAGCCGCAACTGGACGACACGGACGTTCCTGTCCGGCACGCGCGCAACCTCCGTTCCCGTCGGTCGGTACGGCACCACGCTACGACAATCTGGGTTCTGAGCGAGGAGGCGAATGGTGGACCCCAAGGAGGCGGCGAGCAGATGGGCGGCGACCTGGACAGCCGCCTGGCGGGCGCACGACGTCGAGCCGGTCGTCGCCCTGTACGCCGACGACTGCGTGCATCGCTCCACCCCGTTCCGCCCGCCGCACCGTGGACGGCAGGCGGTCCGCGACTACGTCACCCAGGCCTTCGCGGACGAACGGCGGATCGACGACGTGCGCTTTGGCGCCCCGGTGGTGGAGGGCGACCGGGCCTGCGTGGAGTACTGGGCGAGGTTCCTGGACCGGCATGGCACGGCGATGACGCTGGCCGGATGCGCCATGGCACGGTTCGATGCCGACGGCCGCATCATCGAGGCCAGCGACTACTGGCACCTGGAGGAGGGCCATCGGCCGCCCCCGCAGGAGTGGGGTCGGCCATCAGGCCGGTTGCGGTGAGGTGGGCCGGTAGCCGCGGAAGTAGTCGACGACGAACTCCTTCGGGTACGGATGCGCCGGCTTCGTCGCCTGCCCTTCGTCGGGGAACTCGTAGATGCCGAGCATGAACTGCATGGGATAGCTGGGCGACTGCTCGACCGTCTTGACCAGCCGGTGGTCGACGAAGAACGCAACCTGTTCCGGCGTCCACTCGGCCGCATAGAGGTGGAACTCGCGGGCGTCGATGGCGATGGCCTCCACGGAGAACTCGTCGCGGATGGTCGGATCACCAAAAGGACGCAGGCCCATGCCGACGCCCACCTTGCCGGCCGTCACGTTCCGCCCGAAGATCTCGCAGATACAGATCTCCGCCGACCGGTCGGGCCGGTCCTCGTAGCCGATCATCCACAGCGCGACCATGCAGCGGGGTTCGAAGGTGTCCTCGAACGCAAGCTCGTAGCCCTTCTTCCCAACCATGAACCCCTCCATTTCCTCGGGCACGGCGACTCTACCCTCGCCCGGCAGGACCGAAGCTCGCGCATTTGCCTGCTGCGTCCGTTTCCTCCAGACTGTGCCGAACATGCGGAACG
The DNA here is from genome assembly GCA_036001925.1 of Actinoplanes sp. Classification (GTDB taxonomy): domain Bacteria; phylum Actinomycetota; class Actinomycetes; order Mycobacteriales; family Micromonosporaceae; genus Actinoplanes. Next base: position 1,347 of record DASYTU010000081.1, on the reverse strand, counting down.
GCGCCCCCCGCCACCTGGAAGCCCCCAGACACCATCGCCGACCGTGGACCCTCTGGACCGGCGTCGGTGCCGCGGTCCTGCTCGCCCTCGGCGGGGTGGTCTGGGCGGGGACCACGACCGGCTCCAGGCCCGACGCCGACCGGCAGCCGGCGGCCCCACCGGCGACCGCATCCCGGCCGGCGGGCGCGGTGACCACCACGACGGGCGCGGTGCCCACGACGGTCGCGCAGCCATCGGGGGACGGACCGCCCAACCTGCTCCCCAACGCGAGCTTCGAACGCGGCTCGGCCGGATGGCGCTCGATCGGCGGTGCACGCCTGCTCAGGATGGCCGGGGGAACCGCAGGCGGCTGGTCGCTGCGGATCCTGGCCGGCCCTTCGACAGACGGCCCGGTCGGCGTGACCGTCCCCAACGTGACCACCACCAAGGCCAAAGGCCGCTACCACACGAACGCGTTCGTGCGGCCGTCGGTGTCGGGAACCACCGTGACGATCGGCCTGCGCGAGTACGTCAACGGCCGGCCGGTCCCCGGCTCGAACACCTTGGGCTGGACGGTCGAGGGAACCGGCTGGCGCCAGTTCGGAGCGATCCACCCGACCGCCGTCGCGGGTTCACGGCTCGGGCTCGAGATCATGGCCCGTGATCTGCCGCCTGGCGGGTTCCTCGACGTCGACGAGGTCGTGCTTCATCTGCTGGGAAGTCGGTCATGACAACCCCACCGGGAGGAAGGCAGATGCGTTGGCTCAGGTTCCCTCCGGCCGCGGGCGCCGCGCTGCTGCTGATCGGGTTGCTGTGCGTGAGCCCCGCCGCCGCCCAACAAGGTCCGGACCACCTGCACGTTGACCTGGCCCAGGCCGGCTGCGGGGCCCTCCAGGCCACGGGCTTCAAGCTGCCCGCGAGCACCAGGCTCAGCCTCCGCTTCCTGGACGCGTCCACCGGCCGCACGCTGCGGCAGGCGACGGCCACGACCGGCGCCGACGGCACGCTCAGCCTCAGCAGGCAGGTGCCGCTCACCGGGGTCTCGGCCGTCCGCATGACGGTGGCTCGCCCGGGCGCCGACAAGCCGTTCGCCTTCTCGGAGCTGACCATCCCCGGCCCGTGCCCCCTGCCGTTCACCGGTCCGGCCCGCTGGCCAACCCTCGCCGGGCTGGCGCTGTGCCTGATCCTCGCGGGAGCCATGCTGGTGCGCGTGTCCGCCGACCGCGGGCGCCACCTTGCCGGCCGCTCGTCGGCCTGAGGCCGCTCGCCGCGCATGCGCCCACCCGCCGACCCAGGAGAGCTCCTCAAGCGCCACCGCGAACGTCGCGGCCTGTCGGCCCGCAAGGCCGCCAAGGCCGTCGGCGGGAA
>DASYTU010000080.1:0-4989 GCA_036001925.1 Actinoplanes sp. | reverse complement strand
GGAAACTGCCGCGGGCGGCGAGCAGCTTCCGCTTGCCCGTCTTCCGGGAGATCTTGAACGCCGCCTCGATGGCCTCCGCCCCCGAGTTGCAGAAGAAGACCCGGCCGTTGGCGCCGACGCCCGTGAGCGTGAGCAGCCGTTCCGCAAGCACGACCTGCGGCGCCGTTACGAAGAGGTTCGAGGTGTGGCCCAGCACGCCGATCTGCTCGGTGACGGCCGTTACCAGGCTGGGATGGGCGTGGCCGAGTGAGTTGACCGCGATGCCGGCCAGCAGGTCGAGATATCGGTTGCCGTCCTCGTCCCAGACATAGCAGCCTTCGCCGCGAACGAGCAGTCGCTTCGGCAGCCCGTAGGTCTCCATGACCGACGCCTCGTACCGCGTCGGCCAGCCGGGCAGCCGGCCGTAGGCGGTCATGACGGAACCACCATGGTGCCGATTCCGGCGTCGGTGAAGATCTCCACGAGGACTGCGTGCGGGAGCCGGCCGTCGACGATATGAGCCGCCGGGACGCCGCCGCGTACCGCTCGCAGGCAGGCCTCCACCTTCGGCGCCATGCCCGCCTCGATCGCAGGGAACAGCTTGGCCAGGTCCCCTTCGCGAATACGGGGGATGATCGCATCGCCGTGCTGCCGGTCTGGGCGGCCGGTCGAGCCGTTCGCTGTCGCCGGCCAGCTGCGGTAAAGCCCTGCCACGTTGGTGAGGATGACGAGCTTCTCCGCGCCAAGTGCGCCGGCAAGCGAGGCAGCGGCCGTGTCCGCGTTCAGGTTGTAAATCTGACCGTCTTCGCCGCGTCCCACGCTGGACACGACGGGGATCCGACCGTCGTCGAGAAGCGCGAGGATCGCCGCCGGCTCCACACTCACGACGTCGCCCACCAGGCCGATGTCGACTGCCTCGCCGTCCACGATTGCCGGCCGCTTCACGGCGGTGAACAGATGCGCGTCCTCGCCCGACATGCCGACCGCGTAGGGGCCGTGCCGGTTGATCTGATTGACGATCTCCCGCTGCACCTGACCGACGAGCACCATCCGAACGACCGTCATGGTCTCCGGTGTCGTGACCCGCAGGCCGCCGGCGAACTCGGTGCCGATCCCGAGCCGGTCGAGATGAGCCGTGATCTGCGGACCACCGCCATGGACGACCACCGGCCGAAGCCCGGCGTAACGCAGAAACACCATGTCCTCGACGAAGGCGTCCGTCAGGGCAGCGTCGGTCATCGCGTTGCCGCCGTACTTCACGACGATCGTCTTGCCATGAAAGCACGCCAGCCAGGGAAGCGCCTCGATGAGCGTCGCCGCCTTGGCAAGGGCCGCCTCGATCCTGGCCGAGGTGGCGGGGGCAACGGCGGCGTGAACGCTCGTAGTCATGACGAATAGGCCGAGTTCTCGTGGACGTAGGCGGCGGTGAGATCTGTGGTGTGAACCGTTGCTGTCGCGTCGCCAGCGGCGAGGTCGACGGTGATCGTCACGTGTCGAGTCGACATGTCGGCAAGCTCTCGCGGCTCGCCTATACCGCCGTCGCGGCAGACCCAGACCCCGTTGACCGCGACCGCCAGCCGTTCCGGCTCGAATGCGGCGTCCGTCGTTCCGATGGCGGCGAGGATCCGACCCCAGTTGGGATCCTCGCCGTGAATCGCACATTTCACGAGGCTGTTCCTGGCAATCGCGCGGCCGACGGTCACGGCATCGGCCTCAGTCGCCGCCCGGCTCACCTCGATCGCAATCGTCTTCGACGCCCCCTCGGCGTCGGAGAGCAGCTGGGCCGCGAGGTCGGCGCACACCTCCTCGACCACGCGGGCGAATTCGTCGTACGGCGGACGGGCACCCGAAGCTCCTGAGGCCAGCAGCAGCACGGTGTCGTTGGTCGAGAGGCAGCCGTCGGAGTCCAGCCGGTCAAACGTCCGCCGGGTAGCCGACCGGAGGGCCCGGTCGAGATCCACGGCAGGAACCTCAGCGTCCGTGGTCAGGACGACCAGCATGGTTGCGAGGGCTGGGGCCAGCATCCCCGCACCCTTCGCCATTCCGCCGACTGTGTAGCCCCCGACCTCCCCACCAGTCGTCTGCGCTGCCGGGCCCGACGCCGAGATGGCGCGGTCATCGTCCCGCTGCCGGCCAGATGGGCCCGATGTGCGGCCAACTGCAACGGCCTGCTTTGGGACGGTGTCGGTGGTCAGGATGGCGACCGCCGCGTCATCACCCCCCGCTGCGGACAGACTCGCAGCGGCCTTATCCACGCCGCCACGGAGCGCTTCCAGCCGAAGGCGCACGCCGATCAGCCCGGTGGAGCAAATGGCCACATCAGCGGCCGAGATTCCGAGGGTCGCCGCCGCGTGCTCGGCGGTGGCGTGAGTGTCACGGAACCCCTCGGCGCCGGTGCATGCGTTCGCACCACCGGAGTTGAGCATAACGGCGTCAAGCCGGCCGTCGTTCACGACCTGCTGTGACCACAGAACGGGCGCGGCCTTGACGCGGTTCCTGGTGAAAACCGCGGCCGCGGCTTTGGTCGGCCCGTCGTTTACGATCAATGCGACGTCCAGGCCGGCGTCCTTGATGCCCGCGGCGACACCCGCTGCCCGAAAGCCCTTGGCCGCTGTCACACTCACCGCACGGCCTCGCGGTCCTGGCTCATGGCGCGACCCCGCTCGCCGTCAACCCCGCGGTCTCGTCCAGGCCGAGCATGAGATTCGCGCACTGGATGGCCTGCCCAGCCGTTCCCTTGCCGAGGTTGTCGATCGCCGCGCAGACGGTGATGCGGCCAGAGCCGGCGTCGACAGTTGCCTGCACGTGGCAGGCGTTGGTGCCAAGGGTCGATTTGGTATGCGGCCAGCGCCCCTCGGGGAGGACGTGCACGAAAGGTTCGGCAGCGTAGGCGCGCGTGAGTACGCCTCGTAGTGCGTCCGCGGTCAGCCTCGACCGGGCCGGCTTCGCGCTCGCGGTCAGCAGAATTCCCCGCGGCAGCGGCGCGAGGACGGGCGTGAAGCTCAGCGAGCGGAGTCCGGTGGCCTGGAGGATCTCAGGGACGTGCCGGTGGGCGCCGACGCTGTAGGGGCTGAGGTCGCCCATCACCTCCGCGCCGAGCAGGTGCGGCTCGGGCTTCCTGCCTGCACCCGAGGTCCCGGTCACCGAGGTGATGACGACGTCATCGCGGTCGACCAATTCAGCAGCTACCAGCGGCGCCAGTGCGAGAATCGCCGCGACCGCGTGACATCCGGTCCCGGCCACCCGGGTCGCGGCCGCCACCTCGACCCGCTGCCCCGGCAGCTCAGGCAAGCCGCAGGTCCAGGCACCCGGATAGTCGCCGCCGTAGTAGGTGGCGTAGGCGGCCGGATCGGCGAGCCGGTGGTCGGAACCGAGGTCGACGATGGGCAGTTCGGCGGGAAGCTGGGCGGCCAGCGGCGCTGAGGCGCCGTGTGGGAGCGCAAGGAAGATGAGGTCGGCGCCGGCGAGCGCCCCCGGACTTGTCGGCTCCACCACCCGATCAGCGAGGTCCGCCAGGTGCGGCTGCAGCGCACCGAGCCGGTCTCCCGCACTGTTATTGGCGGTCACCGGGCCAATCTCGAACTCCGGATGGCCGGCGAGCAGGCGCAGCACCTCACCACCCGCGTACCCCGTCGCTCCCGCGACGGCCGCTCGTATGCCCACGTGCGCACCTCCAGCTGTATGAGTATGCAAGGTGACTGAATCTCATGCAACCGTTAAGAGAGGTAACTGTCTCGCGGAAGGGAACCGTTGTCCCCGGAATCTGGGAGCAGGGCCATCGGGGAGGAACTTCGCTCCCTGGCGCATCACATCTGGCCCGAAATGTCCATCTTCTCGATGCACTCAGGGCGCGGAGTAGTGCAGGAGGGCGCGGAGTCGTGCAGCAGGGCGCGGAGTAGTGCGGGAGGGCGCGGAGTAGTGCAGCAGGGCGCGGAGTAGTGCAGCGGGGCTGCGGAGTAATGCAGCCGGGCGGCGGGCTCGGGCGACTGGAAAAAGGCGGCGGGGCAGCATGGGCGCTGTGAGTCGCCGTTCGGCTGGAGTGCTCAGCCGCCTCGCAGGGTTGAGCCCGCGCCGTCGCGTGGTCGTCCTCGGCTGTGTCCTCGGGACTGCGGCGCTCCTCGCGCTTGGCGTCGTCAGGCTCACAGGCGGTGGCGGCGACGCCGTGCGGGCGGATCGTCCTGCCCCTACGCAGGCGGAGGCGGGACCGATGGTCCTCGTGCCCGGGTACGGCGGGAGGCTCGGACCCTGGAGGTGCTAGCCGGGCAGATCAGAGCGACCGGACGGCGGGCGATCGTCGTACGACTGCCTGCCGCCGGAACTGGAGATCTTCACGAGCAAGCAGCGGTCGTCGACAAGTACGTGTCCGATGCACTGCGCGACGGCGCGCCGTCGGTCGACCTGATCGGTTACTCGGCCGGCGGTATCGTCGCCCGCCTGTGGTCGCAGGAACACGACGGCGCGCGCAAGGCACGCCGGATCATCACCATTGGTTCGCCGCACCACGGCACCACGCTCGCGGCAGCCGGCGCGGCGGCACTCCCCGGCGCCTGCCCGACCGCGTGCCAGCAGCTCGTACCTGGGAGCCGTTTGCTCGCCGGTCTGGTGACGCCGGTCGTCCACCCACCGACATGGCTGTCGCTGTGGACAGAGCAGGATCGGACCGTGACACCGCCTGCCTCGGCTCGCCTCGAGGGGGCGCTCAGCCTCTCGGTCCAGTCCGTCTGCCCAGCCCTCAAGGTGGAACACTCCCAGCTGCCCGCGAACCCGGTTGTGGTCCGCATGGTCCTGGCCGCGATCACGCCCGGACCGCTCGCCGCTCCCACCTCTGCCGTCTGCTGATGGCCGGACGCTCGGGACGCCCGTCCATCTCGCGCTCGAACGGCCCGCGAGCTGGTGCTGGCTGGCAGGCCGGCCGCCCTCATCCGACGCGCCGTCGCAGCACCCTGCCATTTCGCGCCGCTTAGCTCGTGACGTCTTTGGTGGTGAAGTTCGCCCACGCAGCCGCAAGCA
>DASYTU010000079.1:0-79637 GCA_036001925.1 Actinoplanes sp. | reverse complement strand
GGGCGGCCGCCCGGCCTTCGGGAGCCGATCCGAATCAACACGGCCCGCCCGCGGACCCGCCGCAGTCCGGCCGGCGTCGTCGGCGCGTACGTGGCGCTGACCAAGCCCCGGATCGTCGAACTGCTGCTCGTGACCACCGTCCCGGCCATGGTGCTGGCCGCCGGCGGCTGGCCTGACCTGCGGCTGGTCCTGGTCGTGCTGGTCGGTGGCTCGCTCGCCGCGGGCGCCGCGAGCGCCTTGAACTGCTACATCGACCGCGACATCGACCAGCTGATGCGGCGCACGAAGCGGCGTCCGCTGCCGGCGCACAGCGTGACCCCGCGCTCGGCGCTGACGTTCGGGTTGACGCTCGCGGTGGTGTCCGTCGTGCTGATGGGCGCCTTCACCAACTGGCTGGCGACGGTCCTGACCGCGGCGGCGATCGCCTACTACGACCTCGTCTACACGCTGTGGCTCAAGCGCCGGACCCCGCAGAACACGTTCTGGGGCGGCATCTGCGGCGCGGCACCCGTACTCATCGGATGGGCCGCCGTCACCGGCTCGGTGGCGCCGGTGGGTTGGGCGCTTTTTGCCGTTGTCTTCTTTTGGCAGATGCCGCATTTCTACGCGTTGGCCGTCAAGTACAAGGACGACTACGCCCGTGCCGGTATCCCGATGCTGCCGGTGGTCCGGTCGTCCCGACGGGTCAATCGCGAGATCCTCCTCTTCACGGTGCTGACCGTCGCCGCGTCGCTCGCGGCCTGGCCGCTCGGCCTCGGTCCGGTGTACGGCGCCACCGCGGTGGTCGCCGGCGCGCTGTTCCTCCTGGAGGCGTTGCGCCTGGTCGGGCGGTCGCGGCGGGGCGCCGAGCCCAGGCCGATGCGGCTGTTCCACGCCTCCATCACGTACTTGACCTTGCTCTTCATCGCCGTGGCGATCGACGTGCTTGTCTAGGTCCCAGCGTCGTGTGAGGCCGCCCGTCGGCGCATGATCGCTCCGGTGCAATTCGGGCGTATTCCCCCATAACAAATTCTCGTGCACTTAAACGTGCAGGTAATTGGCATCACAAAAACCGGCGCAGGCTACTTGCCTCCGACGATCCCCTGCCTAGGCTGCCCTCCATGGCAGAAGGTTCCGTTACGACACTGACCGCCGGGATCAGGTCGTTCGCCGGCGAACACGGCGGCGCGAAGGCGGTCATCGAGTACGTCGGCAAGCGGGGCGCACGCATCGTCCTGGTCGGCGAGGACGGCGAGTGGTCCGACCAGTTCGCCGACGGCACCGACGTGGCCCGCAAGGCCTGCGAGATCGCCGGCGTCGAGGTGGAGAACGAGTGGGAGCGCGAACTGATGGAGCAGATGCGCCCCAGCAACGACCTGTGGCGGTCGATGTCCCGGCGGAGCATGGCCCGCTGAACCCCCCTTGACCGTGGGGTCGGCGGAACCCGAGCCCGCCGACGCCCTACAGTCCGCGAGATGACCCGAGCAGAATCCGACCCAGCGACCCGGGAGCGATCCCGGGTCGCGCTCGTCACCGGCGACCTCTTTCCCGACCTGTACGCCGACGACCACCCGCTGCGCGACGCGCTCCGGGCCCGCGGCGTCGTGGTGGACGCGGTCCGGTGGGACGACCCGGCCGTGGACTGGGCCGGCTACGACCTCGCGGTGCTGCGCTCGCCATGGGACTACCCGGCGCGGCGTGACGCGTTCGTGGCCTGGGCCGCGCGGGTGCCACGGCTGGCGAATCCCGCCGACATCGTCGAGTGGAACACCGACAAGCACTACCTGCGCGAGCTGGCCGCGGCCGGCGTACCCGTGACGCCCACCGACTTCGTCGAGCCCGGCGTGTCGTGGACGCCGCCGGCCGCCGGGGAGTGGGTCGTCAAGCCCACGATCAGCGCGGCCAGTCAGGACACGGGCCGCTACCTGCTGCCGGACCAGCTCGAGCTGGCTCGCGCGCACGTGCACCGGCTGACCGGTGCCGGGCGCGCGGCCATGATCCAGCCGTACCTGTCGGCCGTCGACACGGCCGGCGAGACGGCCGTGCTGTGCACGCCCGACGCGACCGGCGAACTCAGCTACAGCCACGCGATCCGCAAGGGCGCCATGTTGACCGGTCCGGACACCGGCGCGGTCGACGCTGCGCTCTACGAGCAGATCGCGCCACGGACGCCGACGCCGGCCGAGCTCGAGACCGCGGCGGCCGTCCTGGCCGCGATCCCCGGCGGGGCAAAGCGCCTCCTGTACGCCCGTATCGACCTGATCGCGGGGCCGGACGGGGAGCCGCTGCTGGTCGAGCTCGAGCTCACGGAGCCCTCGCTGTTCTTCCGCACTGCCCAGGGTTCCGCCGAGCGCCTGGCGGACGCCATCCTCGCCCGCCTGTGACGCCCCAGGAGAGCTCGTCAGCGGGCGGCGGGGACGCGACGTTCGGCGAGTACCGCGGCGGAGGGCGACGCTGATGCGGCCTGGAGCGGGCGGGCGCGGACGCTCCACAGCACCGCCAGCGTCGCGGTCCAGACCAGGGTGGCGCCGAGCATGTGCGCGCCGACGAGCAGGACCGGCAGGTGGGTGAAGTACTGGACGAAGCCGATCAGCCCCTGGGTCAGTTCGACGATCACCAGCGCCCCGGCCGCCCGGATCGCGGCCCGCGGAACGCCCACCGCACGCAGCGCCAGCCACAGCGCCACCGACAAGCCGATCAGCAGGAACACCAGGTCGGCGTGGAACTGCGCCACCGCCTGCGAGTCCAGCCCGTTGCGCTTGGCGTTCACGTCGCCGGCGTGCGGACCGCTGCCGGTCACGATCACACCGGCCACGATGACCGCCAGGCTGGCCAGCGCGGTCAGACGGGCGAGCGTGCGCATCGCGGCGGGTACGAGCGGCTGAGCCGGCCCGTCGCCCTCGTACGTGCGGCGCCACAGGGCCCAGGCCGCCGCGATGAGCGCCACGGACAGCAGGAAGTGCGCGCCCACCACCCAGGGGTTGAGCTGGGTGAGCACCGTGATGCCGCCCATCACCGCCTGGGCCGGCACGGTGAGCAGCACCAGCGCGGCGAGCAGCACCAGCGACCGGCGGCGGGGCCGCTGCAGCAACGCCGCGATCAGGCAGCCGAGTGTGATCAGCGCGAGGGCCACGCCGAGCAGCCGGTTGCCGAACTCGATCACGCCGTGCACGCCCATCGCGGCCGTTGTCGAGTACGACTCGTCGGTGCACTTGGGCCACGTCGGGCAGCCCAGCCCGGAGCCGGTGAGACGCACCGCGGCACCCGTGACGACCAGCGCGATGTTGGCCACGAGGTTGGCGAGGGCCAAGGGGCGCAGGAGGGTGCGGAAGCTCACCCCACGCATCGTACGCGCTAAATTGATCTTGATTTCCGCCGCTTCGGAGCGGCGGTGTCGTGGATCACCAGGAAGCCGGTTTGCGGCCGCTCCAGGAATTACGTAACGTTGTCGTAGTGAAATACGAGGTGCTGTCCGGAGGCGGTGCGGTGGCTGGTGCCACCACGCCAGACCGGCGTACCCGTGATCGGGTCGCGAACCTGCTCTTCGAGCGCGGCGCGGCCACCGCGGCCCAGCTCGGCGCGCAGCTCGGGCTGAGCCCCGCGGCGATCCGTAAGCATCTCGACGCCATGCTCGCCGACCACCTGGTGGAGACGCGCGAGGTCCGGAGCACCCGGCCGCGCGGCCGCGGCCGCCCGGCCAAGGCCTTCGTGCTGACGGCCGCCGCGCGTGACAGTTTTCCACACTTCTACGACGGCATCGCCACGGCCGCGCTGCGCTGGATCGCCGAGCACGGCGGCCCCGACGCGGTCAGCGCGTTCGCCGCGTCCCAGGTTTCCGGGCTCGAGGACCGCTGCCGGACCGCCGTGCGAGCGGCCGGCGACGACCCGATCGCCCGTGCGGAGGCGCTCGCCAAGGCGCTCACCGCCGAGGGCTACGCTGCCAGCGCGACCGCGATCGCGTCCGGCGGGCAGCTGTGCCAGCACCACTGCCCGGTGGCGCACGTGGCCGCCGAGTTCCCCCAACTGTGCGACGCCGAGACCGAGGTCATCTCCCGGCTCATCGGCACCCACGTGCAGCGTCTCGCCACCATCGCGCACGGCGACGGGGTGTGCACCACGCATATCCCGGGACCTCCGCGCACTGCCGCAAACACGGTAAGGACAGATAGATGACCGACCAGATCGTCACTCAGGAAGAGCATCTCGCCGCCCTGGGCAAGTACGAGTACGGCTGGGCCGACGCCGACACCGCCGGGGCCACGGCCCAGCGCGGCCTGTCCGAGGCCGTGGTGCGCGACATCTCCGCGAAGAAGAACGAGCCGCAGTGGATGCTCGACCGGCGGCTCAAGGGCCTGCGCCTGTTCGACCGCAAGCCCATGCCGAACTGGGGTGCCGACCTCACCGGCATCGACTTCCAGAACATCAAGTACTTCGTGCGCTCGACCGAGAAGCAGGCGGCGAGCTGGGACGACCTGCCCGACGACATCAAGAACACGTACGACAAGCTGGGCATCCCGGAGGCGGAGAAGCAGCGCCTCGTGGCCGGCGTCGCGGCGCAGTACGAGTCGGAGGTCGTCTACCACAAGATCCGTGAGGACCTCGAGGAGCAGGGCGTCATCTTCCTCGACACCGACACCGGGTTGCGCGAGCACGAGGACATCTTCAAGGAGTACTTCGGCACGGTCATCCCGGTCGGCGACAACAAGTTCGCCTCGCTGAACACGTCCGTGTGGTCCGGCGGCTCCTTCATCTACGTGCCGAAAGGCGTGCACGTCGAGATCCCGCTGCAGGCGTACTTCCGGATCAACACCGAGAACATGGGCCAGTTCGAGCGGACGCTGATCATCGTCGACGAGGGCGCGTACGTGCACTACGTCGAGGGCTGTACCGCGCCGATCTACTCGTCCGACTCGCTGCACAGCGCGGTCGTCGAGATCATCGTCAAGAAGAATGCCCGCTGCCGGTACACGACCATCCAGAACTGGTCGAACAACGTCTACAACCTGGTCACCAAGCGCGCCACCTGCGACGAGGGCGCGACCATGGAGTGGATCGACGGCAACATCGGCTCCAAGGTGACGATGAAGTACCCGTCCGTCTACATGACCGGCCCGCACGCCAAGGGCGAGGTGCTCTCGGTCGCCATGGCCGGCGAGGGTCAACACCAGGACGCGGGCGCCAAGATGGTGCACGCCGCGCCATACACGTCCTCGACGATCATCAGCAAGTCGATCGCCCGGGGTGGCGGCCGGACGTCGTACCGCGGGCTCGTGCAGGTCATGGAGGGCTCGTCGCACTCCAAGAGCACGGTCAAATGCGACGCACTCCTGGTCGACACCATCAGCCGCAGCGACACCTACCCTTACGTCGACATCCGCGAGGACGACGTCTCGATGGGTCACGAGGCGACGGTCTCCAAGGTCAGCGAGGACCAGCTCTTCTACCTGATGAGCCGGGGCCTGACCGAGGACGAGGCCATGGCCATGATCGTGCGCGGCTTCATCGAGCCGATCGCCAAGGAGCTCCCGATGGAGTACGCCCTTGAGCTGAACCGCCTGATCGAGCTGCAGATGGAGGGCGCGGTCGGCTGACCGCGCTTCTGGACCCGGAACGCTAAAAGGACGAAATGACCGCCGAGACTCCAAAAGCGCCACCGAAGACCAAGTCACAGGTGCTGCGCTCGTACGACGTTGCCGACTTCCCGGCCCTGCGAGGCCTGGAGGAGGAGTGGCGCTTCACCCCGCTCAAGCGGCTGGGTTCGCTGGTCACCGCTACCACGCTGACCGGCGCGGCGCCCTCCGTCGAGCACGGCGAGCTGCCTCCCGGCGTGTCCGTCAAGGACGTGGACGCCGCCCAGGTCGAGCCGATCCTGACCCCGTTCGATCGGATCAGCGCGCTGGCCTTCGGCTCGGCCGGCGGCGTGAACCTGATCGAGGTGGCGGCCGAGACGGTGTTGCGCGAGCCCGTGCTGATCCGGCTGGTCGGCAACGGCCGCGAGGCCGCCGCCGCGCGCACGTACGTCAAGGTCGGCAACTTCGCGCAGGTCACGCTCATCCTCGAGCAGACCGGTACGGCCACGCTGGCCGATAACGTCGAGGTGGTGGTGGGCGACAGCGCGCACCTGACGTTCGTCACGCTCGCCGAGTGGAATGCCGACGCGGTGCAGGCGCAGCACGTCAAGTTCCGGGTCGGCAAGGACGCCCGGCTCAGCCACGTCCAGGTCGCGCTCGGCGGCAACCTGGTCCGCCAGTTCACCAGCGTGGAGTACGCCGGCCGGGGCGGCGACGCCGAGCTGTGGGGCCTGTACTTCGCCGGCGCCGGCCAGCATTTCGAGCACCGCCAGCTGGTCGATCACGGCGTGCCGGACTGCCGCAGCTACGTCGGCTACCGCGGCGCGCTGCAGGGAGCGTCGGCCCACACGATCTGGGTCGGCGACGTGCTCATCCGCAAGGCCGCCACCGGCACGGACACCTACGAGATCAACCGGAACCTGCTGCTGACCGACGGCGCCCGGGCCGACTCCGTACCGAATCTGGAGATCGAGACCGGCGAGGTGGTCGGCGCCGGGCACGCGAGCGCGACCGGCCGCTTCGACGACGAGCAGCTGTTCTACCTGATGGCCCGGGGCATCCCCGAAGCGGAGGCCCGCCGGCTCGTGGTCCGCGGCTTCTTCGCCGAGCTGATCAACAAGATCCCGCTCGCGGAGCTGCGGGAGCGCCTGGGCGACACCATCGAGGCCCGGCTCGCCGAGGTCGAGGTGCAGGCGTGACCGAGCGCACCGAGCGAAGCGAGGGCCACGAGGGCATGCCAAAGGCAGGCACAGCGTGAGCTTCGTGCTTGTCGGCCCGGCCGACGACGTCCCCAAGGGCAGCGTGGTCACCGCCGAGGTCGACGGGATCGACATCGCGATCGCACACGCCGACGACGACCAGTTCTACGCCGTACGCGACGAGTGCAGCCACGCCGCGATCCCGCTCTCCGAGGGCGAGATCGACGGCTGCACGCTGGAGTGCTGGCTGCACGGCTCGCGATTCAACCTGCGTACCGGCGAACCGACCGGCCTGCCCGCCACCGAACCGGTGGCGACCTTCCCCGTCGAGATCCGCGACGGTGGCATCTACGTCTCTTCGACACCGAGCAATGGAGTAATGCCGTGAGCACCCTGGAGATCCGCGACCTGCAGGTTTCGGTCAAGCTGCCCGAGGGCGAGCTGAAGCCGATCCTTCAAGGGGTCGACCTCACCGTGAACTCGGGCGAGACCCACGCCATCATGGGCCCGAACGGATCCGGCAAGTCCACGCTGGCCTACTCCATCGCCGGCCACCCGAAGTACCAGATCACCCGCGGCTCGGTGACCATGGATGGCGCGGACGTCCTGGCCATGACCGTGGACGCGCGTGCCCGTGCCGGTCTGTTCCTGGCCATGCAGTACCCGGTCGAGGTGCCCGGCGTCTCGGTCGCGAACTTCCTGCGTACCGCGAAGACCGCGATCGACGGCGAGGCGCCGAAGCTGCGGACCTGGGCCGGCGAGCTGCGCGGCGCCATGGAGCGGCTGCAGATCGACCCCGCGTTCGCCCAGCGCAACGTCAACGAAGGCTTCTCCGGCGGCGAGAAGAAGCGGCACGAGATCATGCAGCTCGAGCTGCTCAAGCCGAAGATGGCGATCCTCGACGAGACCGACTCCGGCCTCGACATCGACGCTCTCCGGGTGGTCAGCGAGGGCGTGAACCGGATCCGCGCGACCGGCGAGACCGGCCTGCTGCTGATCACCCACTACACCCGGATCCTGCGCTACATCACGCCGGACTTCGTGCACGTGTTCGTCGCCGGCCGCATCGTCCAGGAGGGCGGCCACGAGCTCGCCGAGCAGCTCGAGGCCGAGGGTTACGAGCGGTACGTGGCCGGCGCGCGCGCCTGAGACCTGAGGACAGAGCATGAGCTTCGACGTCGACCGCATCCGCACCGACTTCCCGATCCTGAGCCGGGACATCAACGGGCACCCGCTGGTCTATCTCGACAGCGCCAACACCTCGCAGAAGCCGGTGCAGGTGCTCGATGTCATGCGCGCGTACCACGAGCGGCACAACGCCAACGTGGCCCGCTCCGTGCACACGCTCGGCACCGAGTCGACGTCGGCCTACGAGGCGGCGCGCGCCAAGGTCGCCGCGTTCATCGGTGCCGCCGGGCCGGACGAGGTGGTGTTCACCAAGAACTCCACCGAGGCGATCAACCTGCTCGCGTACGCGATCGGCAACGCGTCGACCCAGCGCGACGCCGACCCGCGTTTCCGCGTGGGCCCCGGCGACGAGATCGTGATCTCCGAGATGGAGCACCACTCGAACATCGTCCCGTGGCAGTTGCTCTGCCAGCGCACCGGCGCCACGCTGCGTTGGTTCGGCCTGACCGACGACGGCCGCCTCGACGAGTCGAGGCTGGACGACCTCGTCAACGAGCGCACCAAGCTGGTCTCGGTCGTGCACATGTCCAACATCCTGGGCACGATCAACGACGTCTCGCGGATCGTGGCGCGGGCCCGCGAGGTCGGCGCGCTGACCATGCTGGACTGCTCGCAGTCGGTGCCGCACCTGCCCATGGACGTGACCGAGCTCGGCGTCGACTTCATCGCGTTCACCGGGCACAAGATGCTGGGCCCGACCGGCATCGGCGCGCTGTGGGGTCGCAGCGAGCTGCTCACGGCCATGCCGCCGTTCCTAGGTGGCGGTTCGATGATCGAGACCGTGACGATGGAGCTGACCACGTTCGCGCCGCCGCCCGCGCGCTTCGAGGCCGGCACCCCGCCGATCGCCGAGGCGATCGGCCTCGGCGCGGCCGTCGACTACCTGTCCGCGATCGACATGCGGGCCCTGCACCAGCACGAGCAGGAGATCACCGGGTACGCCCTCAAGACGCTCGCCGACATCCCGGGCGTACGGATCTTCGGCCCGGCAACGTCCGAGGGCCGTGGCGGAACCGTGTCGTTCGCGGTCGAGGGAGTGCACCCGCACGACGTCGGGCAGATTCTCGACGATCTCGGCGTTGAGGTGAGGGTGGGCCATCACTGCGCGCGGCCCGTGTGCGCGCGGTTCGGGGTGGCGGCGATGACCCGGGCGTCGTTCTACCTGTACACGACGACCGACGAGATCGACGCGCTGGCCCGTGGCGTCGAGCAGGTGCGGAGGGTGTTCGGTTGATGATGGACCAGCTCTACCAGGAGATCATCCTGGACCACTACAAGCACCCGCACGGCCGGGGCCTGCGCGATCCGTTCGCGGGGGAGGCGCACCACGTCAACCCCACGTGCGGCGACGAGGTCACCATGCGGGTCGCGGTGGACGGCTCGGTTCTTACCGACATCTCGTACGACGGGATGGGCTGCTCGATCAGCCAGGCGTCGGCTTCGGTGCTGCACGAGCTGCTGCGGGGCCGGTCCGCGACCGATGCGTTCCGGGTGACCTCCGCATTCGTCGAACTCATGCAGAGCCGGGGCCGGATCGAGCCGGACGAGGACGTGCTCGGCGACGCGGTGGCATTCGCCGGTGTGGCGCGCTACCCGGCCCGGGTCAAATGTGCGCTGCTGCCGTGGATGGCGTTCAAGGACGCCGCGGCGCGCGCGGGCGTGGGTGTGGCCCCAAGCCCCGAGGTGACGGCATGACCTTTAGCGGGGGGAATGCTCGAGGAGGAGACGGCATGACGGACAAGACGGTGGACGAGATCGCCCCGGTCGATGCTTCCGAGGACGCCCCGGTGGCCAAGGCCGCGATCGCCGACATCGAGGAGGCGATGAAGGACGTCGTCGACCCCGAGCTGGGCATCAACGTGGTGGACCTGGGCCTGGTCTACGGCACGTACGTCGACGACGACAACGTCGTGACGCTCGACATGACGCTGACCTCGGCGGCGTGCCCGCTGACGGACGTCATCGAGGACCAGACCCGGCAGGCCCTGATGATGGGCCCGGGCGGTGGCCTGGTGAAGGACTTCCGCATCAACTGGGTGTGGCTCCCGCCGTGGGGACCGGACAAGATCACCGACGACGGCCGCGAGCAGTTGCGCGCACTCGGCTTCAACGTCTGAGGAACTGTGGGGAGTTTGGGTTCGGAGCTGACCGAAAATCCCCACGGTTGCGCCTGACTAGGCGGGCGGCAGGTGCTCCACGGTGTTGTAGCTCTCGAGGACAAGGCGGCCGGACGACCCGTCGAAGCGGGTGATGGAGGCGTTACGCACGTGCCCGGTGGCCGCCACCGCCGCGATCTCGTCCCACGTCAGGCCCTCGATCACGTATCGCATCATCAGGACCACCGCGTCGTGGGCCACGACGACGACCCGTTCGCCGGCGTGGTCGCGATTGAGGTCCGCGAGGAACGACGCCAGGCGCTCGGCGATGTCGCCGAATGACTCGCCGCCCGGCGGGCGGTAGTGATATTCGCCGGCGGCCTTCCACCGCCCGGGTTCGTCAGGAAATCGGTCGGCGATCGCCGCCCGGGTGAGCATCTCGAGGTCGCCGAGCAGCCGGTCGACCAGCCGGTCGTCGGTCGTCGGTACGGGCAGGTCCAACCCTGATGTCTCGGCCGCGATCCGCCATGTCTCCCGCGCCCGCAGGTAGGGCGACGTGATCACGACTTGGGGGAGCCGCTCCTCGGGCAGCGTGGCGAGCCAGTGCCCGATGGCCTTCGCCTGCTCGCGGCCCAGGTCGGTCAGCTCGACGTCGGTGTCGCGACCGGTGACCCCCGATTCGAGGAGGCCGCGCGCGTCCGCCTCCGGAAATGCCACGTTGGCCGCGCTCTGTCCGTGCCGTATCAGGATCAGTTCAGCGACGACGCTCACGTTCGCGACCCTATCCGTTGAAGCCGAAATGAAGGGTCGTAACGGGCGCCTGCGCCGAAGGAGAGACGGACGCCACGCGGAACCCGGCTAGCTGCGTTCTTGGGTGGCCGGTACCGGCGAGGAGACGCCATCATGTGAGCGTGACCAAGCCGAGAACTCCCTTCGCCGTCCCTGTCGCCGCCGGCCTTCCGGCTGGGCGACAGCACACGCGCGTCGGCGGAACGGCGGTCGCTCAGCTGCTGTCGTGAGCGCGGCGTTCTTGGCCGGCGTCGCCGCCGGCTATGGCATCGCCGTGCCCGTCGGGGCCATCGGGGTTCTCATCGCGGGACTGAGCGCGCGCATGTCACTGCGCGTCGGTGCCGCCGCGGGCCTCGGGGCCGCAACGGCCGACGGCGTCTATGCCCTGATCGCGGTGCTCGGCGGAGCGGCCATCGCCGGCCTCGTCGCCCCGATTGCCACGCCGCTGCGCTGGGCGGCCGCCGGGGTGCTGCTGCTCCTGGCGGCCTGCACGGCGGTGAGCGCCTTCCGGAGGCCGGGGACGGCCGAGCAGAACAAGCGGCCGACAACGGCGCTGCGGGCGTACGCGGGAATCCTGGGGTTGACGCTGCTGAATCCCGCTACGGTGATCTACTTCGCCGCGCTGGTCCTGGGGCGTGGCGGCGCCGGAGGCGGCGTCTGGTTCGTGCTGGGCGCGTTCCTGGCGTCGGCGAGCTGGCAACTCCTCATCGCGGGCGGGGGTTCGCTGGTCGGGCGGCTGCTGACCGGCGAGCGCGGCCGGCTGATCACCGCTTTGATTTCCAGCGTGGTCATCGCGGTGCTGGCCATCAGGCTGCTCTAGGGGCACGGCCGGCGCTAGAGATGCTTGGTTGCCTCCCGGACCGACAGCGGCGAGAGCCGGCCCCCGTTCTCGGCGACATACCGGCGCACGGCGTCCGGATCCGTCCGGGCATAGTGCCGCAGCGCCCAGCCGATGGCCTTGCGTACGAAGAAGTCGCGGTGCCCGGCCTGCCTCGAGCAGTACCCGAACAGCCGCTCGGTGTCCGTTTCGGTGCCGTAGTGCAGCTGGTGCAGGATCGCCGTCCGGACTAGCCACATGTTGCGGTCGGCCGACCAGGCGTCCATCTCGTCGACCAGCTGCGGGTACCGCCTCACCAGGCCGCCGACGAACCGGGTCGCGAGCGAATCCACGGTGTCCCACCACGACTTCGTGGTGATCAGCGTGCGGGCGGTCTCGATGAAGCCTGGTCCCGGCACGTCGACGTGTGTGCGCAGCCAGCCGCAGGCGAAGTACTGGTACTCCCGTTCGTCGAGATCCCAGCATGCCAGCGCGACCGTGCGCAGGTCGTCCTCGGTTGGGCAGGGCAGCCCGGCGAGTACCGAGCGGCCGAGCGCGCGTTGCGTCGGTGACGAGAAGCCGAGGAAAGCGAACTGATCCCGCATGTAGGCCGCCGTCCGGACCGCGCGCTCCGGCTCGCGGCCCGCGTCGAAGGCCCGAACCAGCCGGTCGAGAAGCACATCGGCGAGCGGTCGGGCCACCTCGGTCATGCCATTGTCACCTTCGGCATGCCCTCGCGGCCCTCGCTGCGCTCGGTGCACTCGGTCATGCGCCGATCATGCCACCGTAGTCTGACACGATGAGGGGGCGACCGGCGCCGGGTGGTGGGCGGTGGGTTGACGTCGCCCCGGAACGCCTGCCCCGGTGGCTGGAGAACTTCGCGAAGCGGCACGGCCCGTACCGGAAGGATGGGCTGCACCTGGTCGCCGACGACGGCGCCACGGCCGACCTCGAGCCGCCGATCGGAGCTCCGGCCGTACCGACATTGGATGATCTTGTGAATACCGAGCCGCGGCGGCTCGGGCTGCTGCTCGCGCGCAAGGGGGCCGTCGCGGTCGGCGTGGCCGACGGCGACAAGCTGGTCGCCTCCAAGGTCGACACGCACTACGTGCAGGGCCGGACCGCGGCCGGCGGGTGGTCGCAGCAGCGCTTCGCGCGCCGACGCGACAACCAGGCCAAGGCGGCCGCTGCCGGCGGCGCGGCCATCGTCGAGCGCATTCTCCTTCCGGAGGTACGGGCATTGCACGCGCTCGTTTGCGGCGGCGACCGGGCGGCCGTCGATGCGGTCCTCGCCGCGCCGGTCCTGGCTCCGCTGGCCGCGCTGCGGGCCGACCGCTTCCTGGACGTCCCCGAGCCGAGGCACGCCGTCCTGGTCGCCGCGGTCGCCCAGGCCCGCGCGGTCCGGATCCGGATAGACGACCCCGCCTAGGTAAGCCCAAAGCAGGGGTCAGGTCACGGCGCCCGCGGCGAACGTGTCGCACGCCTTCGGGTCGCCTTCGTTGTAGCCGGTGGTGAACCACTGCTTGCGCTGGGCGGACGTGCCGTGGGTGAACTCGGCCGGGTTGATCGTGCCGCCGCTGCGCTGCTGGAGCGTGTCGTCGCCGATCTTCGACGCGGTGTCGATGCCCTGCTGGATGTCCTCTTGCGTGATGCTCTTGAAGATCTTGTGGCCGCTGGCGTCCTCGGTCCCGGTGGCGCCCTTGGCCCACACGCCGGCGAAGCAGTCGGCCTGCAACTCCAGCTTCACCGACAGCTTGTTGGCCTCCGACGGGTCTCGCTGCTGCTCGCGGCGCATCTGTGCCTCGATGCCGAGCAGATCCTGCACGTGGTGGCCGTACTCGTGGGCGAGCACGTACGGCTGGGCGAACTCGCCGGGCGCGCCGAGCTGGTCCGCGAGCAGCCGGTAGAACGTCAGGTCGATGTATACGCGATCGTCGGCGGGGCAGTAGAACGGGCCCGTGCCGGAGTCGGCGAGGCCACAGCCGGTCCTCACCCGGTTGGAGAAGAAGACGGTCTTGGCGGGACGGTACTGCTCGCCGAAGCTCGTCGGCAGCTCGTCGGTCCAGAACGCCTGGATCGAGTTGACGTAGAGGGCGTTGCGGCAGTCCAGCTGCCCGAGCTTGTCGGACTGCGAGCACCTCTGCTGCAGCGAGGTGTTGTCGCCGGTCTGCGGTTCGCTGTCGCTGCCGCCCAGCGTATTGATGCCGAAGTAGCCGCCGACCAGCGCGAGCAGCACGGTGATGATGATGCCGGTGAGCCCGCCGCCCCGGATCGGTAGGCCGCCGATCCCGCCGCCGCCCCCGGAGCCGCGTTCGTCGTCGATCTGGCTGGTGTCGACGTTGGCGTTCTCGTTGAGTTCCATCTCACCCTCGCTCGCCGATCCGGCACGTGCTCCGCCGTGTACCCGATGATCTTGCCGGTTAATCGGGTGGGGGGCGACATCGCCCGCCCGGTAGTATGGACGGGTGCTGCTCTGCGAAGGCTGACCCGCCCCGCGCCGACCGTCTTTCCGGCCGGCGCTTTCGTGTGCCCTGAGTCAGCCTTCTTTTCTCGAGAGCGAGTCGCTTCCCATGATTACCGCCACCGGACTGGAACTGCGCGCCGGCGCCCGGATCCTGCTGTCCCCGGTCACCCTGCGCGTGCAGCCGGGCGACCGGATCGGCCTGGTCGGCCGCAACGGCGCGGGCAAGACCACCACGCTCAAGGTCCTCGCGGGGGAGGGCCAGCCCTACGCGGGCACCGTCGATCGGCGCAGCGAGGTGGGTTATCTACCCCAAGATCCGCGTACGGGGGATCTGAACGTCACCGCGCGCGACCGGGTCCTCTCGGCCCGCGGCCTGGACACGCTGCTCGCCGAGATGCAGAAGCTCGAGGTGCAGCTCGAGGAGAACGCGGACGAGAAACTGGTCCGCCGCTACGGCGCGCTCGAGGACCAGTTCGCCAGCCTGGGTGGGTATGCGGCCGAGGCCGAGGCGGCCCGGATCTGCGCCAACCTCGGTCTGCCCGACCGCGTACTCGCGCAGACCATCGGCACGCTCTCCGGCGGTCAGCGCCGCCGCATCGAGCTGGCCCGCATCCTGTTCCGTGACGCGGCGCAGGCCGGCAAGGGGATCCTGCTGCTCGACGAGCCGACCAACCATCTGGACGCCGACTCGATCGCCTGGCTGCGCGGGTACATGGCTCAGCACAAGGGCGGCCTGGTCGTGATCAGCCACGACGTGTCGCTGCTCGAGGCGGCGGTGAACAAGGTGTGGTATCTGGACGCGAACCGCTCCGTCGTCGACATCTACAACGTGGGTTGGAAGACGTACCTCGAGCAGCGCGAGACCGATGAGCGGCGGCGCCGGCGCGAGCGCGCCAACGCCGAGAAGAAGGCCGGCGCGCTGATGGCGCAGGCCGACAAGATGCGGGCCAAGGCGACCAAGACGGTAGCCGCGCAGAACATGGCCCGGCGCGCGGAGCGCCTGCTCAGCGGCCTCGAGGAGGTACGCGTCGCGGACAAGGTGGCCAAGGTCCGGTTCCCCCAGCCGGTGCCGTGCGGTAAGACGCCGCTGACCGCGTCCGGGCTGTCCAAGTCGTACGGCTCGCTGGAGATCTTCACCGATGTGGACGTGGCCGTGGACCGCGGCTCGCGGGTGGCCATCCTGGGTCTCAACGGCGCCGGCAAGACCACACTGCTGCGGATCCTCGGTGGCCTGCTGGAGTCGGACACCGGCGAGGTGCGGCCGGGACACGGGTTGCGGCTGGGCTACTACGCTCAGGAGCACGAGACGCTGGACGTCGACCGTACGGTGCTCGAGCACATGCGCAGCGCGGCCGCCGACCAGACCGACACCGACCTGCGGAAGATCCTCGGCGCCTTCCTGTTCTCCGGCGACGACGTGGACAAGCCGGCCGGCGTGCTCTCCGGCGGCGAGAAGACCCGCCTCGCGCTGGCCACGCTGGTGTGCTCGGGCGCCAACGTGCTGCTGCTGGACGAGCCGACCAACAACCTGGATCCGGTGAGTCGGGAGCAGGTTCTCGACGCCATCGCCAATTATTCGGGAGCGATCGTGCTCGTCACCCACGACCCGGGCGCGGTCATAGCCCTCAAGCCGGAGCGGGCGATCCTGCTGCCCGACGGCGACGAGGACGCGTGGAGCGACGACCTGCTGGAACTGGTGGAGCTGGCCTGATTTCGTCCGCTTGATCCAGGATCATCGCCATCGTGAGTTGTCAACTGGTGCCCACACGGACAGCGCGACGCCCGGCCGGCTTTCCGGCGCCCCGCCTCGAGCTGGCGCTTGGCGCCCCAGCCAAGGGCCGCGAGGAGCGTCCGGCCATTGGCCGGCGCCGCTCGGTGAGCGCCCGATCGACGGTGCGTGACCGGCTCGTAGGGGTGGTTCCGTGTTGATGTTTGCGCAGGTGATCGTGGGTCTTGGGCGGCCGACCGCCAGCCGCCGAGCGGCCGCCGCGGGGCGCCGGAAAGCCGGCCGCTAGCGGGTTGCGGCTCGTCTGCAAACTGTCCGACATTGATGCGCGTGGTCATCGTCGGCTTCCTGACAGTGATAAATGGGCACGTTGGCTAACCCGGGATACCTAGCGCATGATCGTTGGAGGCGGTCTAATAGGTGGGGACCGTATCGAGCCGCACAGTCTGGGACGTGAGGATTCAACATGGCAGCCACCGGCACAGCCGCCAGCACTGAGAAGGGTCGTCGAATCGTCGGAAGCGAGCGCCAGACGCTCGCCAAGGACCTGGTCAAGCGTTACACCACGGGCGAGAGCATTCGCGCGCTGGCCGCATCAACCGGACGGTCGTACGGATTCGTGCACCGGGTGCTCACCGAATCGGGCGTCCAGCTTCGCCAGCGGGGCGGGGCGCGGCGCCGCAAGAAGGCGTGACAAGCAGCAGCGCGGTACCCGGTACCCCGGTACCTGCCAGCAAGGGAGGCGTTCGTTACGAGCGCGACGGGCCGGTCGCGACGGTGACGCTGAGCCGACCCGAAGTGCTCAATGCACAGACTCCGGAGATGTGGAGCGAGCTCGGCGACATTTCCCGGAAATTGCCAGGGGATGTGCGAGTCGTCATTGTTCGAGGCGAGGGACGCGCCTTTTCCGCGGGCCTCGATCTGTCGGTTGCGCGTGGCGATGGCGATTCTTCGTTCGCCGATCTGGCCCGCTTGTCACCGGAAGAGTGCGCTGAACGCATTGCCGGCTTCCAGTCCGGGTTCACATGGTTGCGCCGCCCCTCTCTGGTAACCATCGCCGCCGTTCAGGGGCACGCGATCGGCGCGGGCTTCCAGCTGGCGCTGAACTGCGACATGCGGGTGTTGACCGACGATGCCCGTTTGTCGATGGCGGAGGTGACGCTGGGGCTTGTCCCCGACCTGGGCGGCACCAAGCGCCTCACGGAACTCGTCGGTCCGTCCCGGGCTCTCGAGATCTGCCTGACCGGTCGGCGGATCTCCGCGGACGAAGCGGCCCGGATCGGCCTCGCCACGGCCGTGGTGCCGGGGGGCCAGCTCAACCGTGCCGTCGCCGACCTAACCGCCGCGGTGCTGGCCGCCAAGCCGGGCGCGGTCGCCGAGATCAAGGCGCTGATCGCGGGGGCGTCCGGGCGCTCGTACGCCGATCAGGACCGCGCGGAGCGCGAAGCCCAGACCCGCCGCCTGCGCGAGCTGGCCGGCACCGGCGAGTAAGGGCCTTTCCGGAATACCGCCGTTACCTTCCAAGGTTGTCGTACCCGACGGGCAGACTTGTGCCTGCACGCGTCCGACACCGGGGGAGGTGAACCTGTGGGGCCTTCGATGTCCAGCATGTCCAGTTGGAGCATGCTGCGGTCGATCCGCGACTCGGAGCAGGTGTCCCAGCATCAGATCAGCCGGGGGACCACTCGGCGGATCCTCTCCTTCGCGCGGCCCTACCGCGGCGACATCGCCGTCTTCCTGGTGACCGTCGTGCTCGACGCCGGCATCGGCGTGGCCACCCCGGTGCTCGCGGGGCACGTCGTCAACGCCATCACCGGTGGCGGTGCGGGCGCCGCCGCGCTGGTCGTCCGGCTGGCCCTGATGATCGCCGGCCTGGCCGTAATCGACGCGTTCCTGTCGCTGGCCCAGCGGTGGTATTCGGCCCGTATCGGCGAGGGCATCATCCTGAACCTGCGCACCCGCGTGTACGACCACGTGCAGCGCATGCCGTTGCAATTCTTCACCCGTACCCAGACCGGCGCCCTGGTCAGCCGGCTCAACAACGACGTCATCGGCGCCCAGCGCGCGTTCACGTCGACGCTGTCCGGCGTGGTCAGCAACGTCATCCAGCTCGTGCTCACCGCCGCGGTGATGTTCAGCCTGTCCTGGCAGATCACCACGCTGTCGCTGCTCATGCTGCCGCTGTTCATCATCCCGGCCCGCCGGGTCGGCAAGAAACTCGCGGACATCACCCGGGAGTCGTACAACCTCGACGCCAAGATGAACGCGACCATGACCGAGCGGTTCAACGTCTCGGGCGCGTTGCTGGTGAAGCTGTTCGGCCGCCCCGAGGTCGAGGCGACCCGGTTCGGCGAGCGCGCGCAGCGGGTTCGCGACATCGGCATCCAGCAGGCGATGTTCTCGCGCACGTTCTTCGTCGCGATGCTGCTGGTGGCCTCGCTGGCCCAGGCGCTGACGTACGGCCTCGGCGGCTGGCTCGCCGTCACCGGCAGCGTCAGCGCCGGCACGGTCGTCACGCTCGCGCTGCTGCTCACCCGCCTGTACGGCCCGCTGACCGCGCTCAGCAACGTCCGGGTCGACGTGATGAGCGCGCTCGTGTCGTTCGACCGGGTCTTCGAAGTGCTCGATCTGCGCCCCGGCATCGAGGAGAAGCCCGACGCCGTGGCCGTTCCCGCGGGCGCCGGCCGGGTGGAGTTCCGTGACGTGCGGTTCCGTTACCCGAGTGCCTCCGAGGTCTCGCTGGCCACCCTCGAGGACGTGGCCACGCTCGACCGGACCGAGACCGCGCCGGTGCTCAACGGCGTCGACTTCACCGTCGAGCCGGGCCAGATGGTGGCGCTGGTCGGGCCTTCCGGCGCCGGCAAGTCCACGACGTCGATGCTGGTCTCCCGCGTCTACGACGTCACCAGCGGTGCCGTGCTGGTCGGCGGTGTCGACGTCCGCGACGCCACGCTCGCGTCGCTGCGCGACACCATCGGCGTGGTGACCCAGGACTCGCACCTGTTCCACGAGACGATCGCGGAAAACCTGCGTTACGCGCGGCCCGAGGCGACCGAGGCCGAGATGTGGGAGGCGCTGCGCGGGGCGCAGATCGCCGACCTGGTCCGGTCGCTGCCCGACGGCCTGGAGACGGTCGTGGGGGAGCGCGGCTACCGGTTCTCCGGCGGCGAGAAGCAGCGCATCGCCATCGCGCGGCTACTGCTCAAGCACCCGTCGATCGTCATCCTCGACGAGGCGACAGCCCACCTCGACAGTGAGTCCGAGGCCGCCGTGCAGCGGGCGTTGTCGGTAGCGCTTGAGGGCCGGACGGCATTGGTCATCGCGCACCGGCTCTCCACCGTCCGCGACGCCGACCTGATCCTGGTGCTCGACGAGGGCCGGATCGTGGAGCGCGGCACGCACGCCGACCTGGTCGGGGCCGGCGGTCTGTACGCGGAGCTGTACCGCACCCAGTTCGCGGTGTCCGACAGCCCGGCCCCGCCGTTCGCCGAGGAGGTCGAGATCGTCACGGTGCCGTCGACCGCGGTCGAGCCGTAAGCGCCAGCGCTGACCGGCCGGACGCTCGGCGACCAGCGGTGCAGCCGGGCTGAGGTAGGGTTT
The DNA here is from genome assembly GCA_036001925.1 of Actinoplanes sp. Classification (GTDB taxonomy): domain Bacteria; phylum Actinomycetota; class Actinomycetes; order Mycobacteriales; family Micromonosporaceae; genus Actinoplanes. Next base: position 60,209 of record DASYTU010000079.1, on the reverse strand, counting down.
CCGCGATCTTGTGCTCCTGACCCTCGTTTGCCGGGGTAAGCCGCACAAGATCGCTACGTATGTGCCGCGGCCGTCCGTAGGAGCGCGAACTCTGCGGCCAGGTCATCGATCTGGAACCGGGCGTTGAGGCCGCTGGGATTCGGCAGCACCCAGACCCGGACGCCGCCGATCGTGTGGTCCTGCGGCCCGATGATCGCCTTGGGCCGGGCGAACGCGGTCCGGTAGGCCGTTACGCCGAGGACTCCGAGGAACCGAGGCCGCCACCGCGAGGCCAGCTCCGCGAGAAGCGCGCCGCCCTCGATCAGCTCGTCGGAGGCCAACTCGTCGGCGCGGGCGGTCGCGCGGGCCACCACATTCGTGATGCCGAGTCCCAGCTCCGGCAGCGTGTGCTGCTCCGACGGATGCAGCAGCCGCGGCGTGAACCCGGATCGGTGCAGCGCCGGCCAGAATCGGTTTCCGGGCCGCGCGAAGTGGTGCCCGGTGGCCGCCGAGTACAAGCTCGGGTTGATGCCGGCGAACAAGACTCGCAGGCCGTCCCCGACCAGGTCGGGGATCGTCCGACCGGCGGCGGCCGCGACCTCGTCCCGCGTTGGCTTGCGATAACGGGCGGCCGGGGCAGCGGGGCCGGCGGCGGGATGGGCGGCGGGGCCGGCCGGGCCGGCGGCGGGATGGGCGGCGGGGCCAGCCGGGCCGGCGGCGCGGGCGGCAGGAGCGGCGGCAGGGCCGGCCGGGCTGGCGGCAGGACCGGCGGCGGGATCGATCGTCATAGGCAGCGCATCGCGCCGCCGTCGACGGGCACCGCGATCCCGGTCAGGTAGCTCGCCGCCGGCGACAGCAGGAACGCGGCCACCCGCCCGAACTCGGCCGGCTCGCCCAGCCGCCCGAGCGGTATCTCGGCCACCGCCTCCGCCGTGGCGCGGGCCGCGTCTCCGGTCGCCTCGAACAGGTCCCGGTTGCGGTCCGTCAGCAGCCGTCCGGGGAGCAGGCTGATGACCCGGACGCCGCGCGGCCCGTACTCGTCCGCCATGTCCTTCGCCACCATGGCGAGACCGGGCCGCAAGCCGTTGGACAGCCCGAGGCCCTCGATCGGGGTCCGCGCCGACGTGGACAGCACCAGCCCGATGGTGCCGCCCTCGGGCAGGGCCGAGGCGACGGTGCGCGCCGCTCGTACCGATCCGAGGAAGACCGTCTCGAACGCGGTCCGCCACTGGTCGTCGCTCATGCCCGCGGCCGTGCCCCGAGCCGGTCCGCCCACGGAGATCAGCGCGCCGTCGAGCCGGGCGAATCGCTCGTGGGCGGTGTCGACCAGCTTGCGCGGCGTGCCGGGGTCGGCCAGGTCGGCAGCCACGCCCGCCACGTGCGCGGGAACGCCGAGCGCGTCGACGGCCTTCTTGACGTGGTCCGCATCGCGGGACGAGATGACCACCTTGGCGCCCTCGGCGACCAACGCCTGCGCGGTGGCGAAGCCCAGCCCGCGGGAGGCGCCGGTGAGGATGAAGACGCGATCTCCAAGGCCCAGATCCATGCGGACGACGCTACCGGGACCGCAGCGCGGCGGCAGTGGCCGGGTCGGCCGGCAGGAACGCCTCGATGGCCAGCTCCGCCAGCGTGACGTCGAGTGGCGTACCGAGGACCGAGGTGGTGCTGAAGAAGCTGAGCTCCGTACCGTCGTCGGCGGTGAAGCGCAACGGCACGACAATGCCGTCGGGCCGCACGTTGGACGAGCCGCCGGGCAACGCCGACAGCTCCACGTGCAGCGACCGCAGGACCGGGTCGGCGGTCGCGACCGCCTGCCGGTCGAGCCGGTGCAGGACGTGCGTCCGCCATTCGGGCAGATTGCGGATGCGCGGCGCGATCCCGTCGGGGTGCAGCGACAGCCGCAGGACGTTGATCGGAGGCTCGACCAGCTCTGGCGCCGCGCCGGACAGGAACAGGCCGGCTGCCGCGTTCGCGTCGACCATCGTCCAGTGCCGATCGAGAAGGACCGCCGGATACGGCTCGTGACCCGCGAGGACATCGCGCCTCGCCGCCAGCACCGTCGCGAGCTGCGGCCCGCCGAGCTCACGCTCGGCATAGGCCGGAGCGAATCCGCCGGCCAGGAGCAGCTCGTTGCGGGACCGCAGCGGTACGTCCAACTCCTCGGCCAACCGCAGGATCATCTCCCGCGTCGGCCGGGAACGCCCGGTCTCGACGAACGACAGATGGCGCGCGGACACACCGGCCTGGACGGACAGCTCCAGCTGACTCATCCGCCGCGTTCCGCGCCACTCGCGCAGCAGATCCCCGACCGGACTCATGCACCGATCCTAGGAAGCCGGCGTACCGGCGCCGATTACCTGGCGGGTAATCGACGCTCCTACCGGTTCCGGGCGACCGTGGTCTCGGTCAGCAACACGAAAGGAAGGAACCGACATGAGCGACTTCGACTCCGTGGTGGAGCGGTACCTGGCGACCTGGAACGAGACCGGGCCGACCGTCCGGCGCGCGGCGATCGACGAACTGTTCGCGGCGGATGTCCGCTACGTCGACCCGCTCGCCGCGGTCACCGGCCGGGACGCGCTGCACGGCCTGATCGGCGCGGTCCAGCAGCAGTTCCCGGGGTTCGTCTTCTCCGCCGGCGGGCCGGTGGACGGGCATCACGACCAGGCGCGGTTCACCTGGAACCTGGGCCGGCCCGGGGAGGAGCCGCCGGTGGTCGGCTTCGACGTGGCCGAACTCGACGCGGACGGCCGCATCCAGCGGGTCCTCGGCTTCATCGACAAGGCCCCGGCGGCCTGACCCGAGCGAGGCGCGCTCACGGGGGCGCGCCTCGCCGCTCAGGTCCAGAACGTGTCGTGACGCAGGTAGAACTCGGTCTTCTCCTCCTCGGACATCTGCGACGTGGTCGCTACCCGCTCGAAGTAGTCCTCGCGGGGTGCACCGGGCGCGAACAGGATGAGCATCGAGGCCGGCTCCCCCGACTCGTTGCGGAACGCGTGGATGCCACCCTCGGGCACGTACAGGAAGTCGCCCGCGGTGCCGTCCACCCAGCGCTTGCCGTCGAACAGCCGGACCGTGCCGGACAGCACGTAGAACGATTCCGAGATCGACCGGTGGAAATGCGGGTCGGGTCCGCTCGGCGGCCCCTTGAAGTCCCACCGGTAGAGGCCGAACTGGCCGTGGGTCGTCGCGCCGGTGGCGAGATAGGACGTGCGGGACCTCTTCTGGTCGAGCTCGGGTTCCTGCGCGCCGAGCCGGACGGTGGCCGTGGTCTCGCCGCCGTCGCCGAGGTAACGCGGATCGGGATACGACATTCCACGACCGTACGCGGCCCGCACATCCGTGCCAGCACCGTTCCGCAACCGGGACTCGCACGGATGTGCCGCCCCCCGGGATAGCGGGAGCCTCGACGCACCACTTCCGCCTTCCGTGAGGAGCAAGATCATGGAACTCATCGCGATGGTGCTGCTGCCGTTCCCGCTCGGCTACTTTCTGGCCAACCGCACGACCGCCTTCATCGCCTACATCGCGGCACACTCGTTCATCTTCACGTTCCAGACCATGACGCTGACGAGAGCCTGGGTCGGCGGCGACACATCGGCGTTCCAGAAGGACCCGAACAGCCTCGAGTGGTCGTACGCCCTGGTGAACCTCGCCATCTACGCCGCGGGCCTGACGCTGGTGGCGTTCGGTCACCACGTCGCGCGCCGCCGCCGCGCGAAGCGGGAAGCCGGCGCGCCGGAGCCGGCTCGATGATCTCGCCCCGGCACGACAGACGGGGACGCGGCTCAGCCGCGTCGCAGGACGCGTACCCGGCCGGCGATCTGGACGGCGACCGAGCCACCGGCGCGGCGCAGAGCGGGCCCGCGTCGCAGCCGCGGCGCCGACGCGCCGTCGTAGCGCCAGGCCGCCTCGCGCGCGGCGAGTTCCTCGCCCGCGAGCGCCGGCAGCGCGTCCCGGGCCGCGAGGTCCCGGGCCAGGTCCCATCCGTCCCGCAGTGATCCCTGGGTGGGCCGCCCGGCGGCCCATCGCGCGAACTCGTCCGTCCACCGCTTCCCGAAGGCCGCCGCCAGCAAAGGCCACTGCCGCGCGACCTCGCCGGCGCGCTTTCTCAGCAACGCGACCCGCGCGGCCTCGACCAGGCGACCGTCAAACCCCTCCGGTATGGGCGCACCGGACGTGAGCGCCGCCACCAGCTCGGCCTGGCGCTCGCCCAGGCTTCGCCCGCTGCCGCGCTGTGTTGATGATTCGCTCTCTCGTGCGGCGCTGGTGGGCGGCGTCTTCCCTCCGCTTCGCTCCGGTCCAGACGTGGCCGCGCCAACTCGATCGCGCTGTGCTGATGATTCGCTCTCTCGGGCGGCGCTTGTGGGCGACGTCTTCCCTCCGCTTCGCTCCGGTCCAGACGCCGCCGCGCCAACTCGATCGCGCTGTGCTGATGGTTCGCTCTCTCGTGCGGCGCTTGTGGGCGGCGTCTTCCCTCCGCTTCGCTCCGGTCCAGACGCCGCCGCGCCAACTCGATCGCTCATGTCACGGCCGGGTAGCCGGCGGCCTTGGCGATCGCGTCGAGTTCGTCGCGCAGCTCGGCCGCGGGCGGGTAGTCGCCGTCGCGTTCCAGCATCACCGCAGGCGGGCGGTGCCGCCGGCACAGTTCGGTGACCAGGTCCAGGACCGGCGGGGGTACGGCGTCGGTGTGGGTGTCGTGGTAGATGCCGTCGTGTGCGGCACCGCCGGCCACGTGCACGTAAGCGATCCGGTCCAGCGGTACGCGGTCGAACAGCGCCACCGGGTCCGTGCCGCGGTTCAGCGCGTTGGCGTACACGTTGGCGACGTCGAGCAGCAGCAACGCGTCCGTGCGCTCGAGGATCTCGGTGAGGAAGTCGCCCTCGTCGAGTTCGTCGTCCGGCCAGTCGAAGAGCGCCGCGATCGGCTCCAGCGCGAGGGGCACGTCCAGCGAGGCCTGGGTCCGCTTGACGTTCGCGACCACCGCGTCGACCGCCTCGCGGCTGCGCGGGACCGGCAGCAGGTGGCCAGCCTCGACGCCGCCCGCCCGGACGAAGGCGATGTGTTCGCTGACCAGCGGGGCGCCGAGCCGGTCCGCGGCCGCGGCGAGGTGCTCGACGCGGGCCGCCTCGACCGGTTCCGCGCCGCCGAGCGACAGCTTGACGCCGTGCGGGACGACCGCGACGCCGCGGTCGCGCAGATCGCCGAGGCCGGCCGGGAGGTCGCCGTGTGCGTGCACGGACTCCGCCACCACCTCGGCGAACCTCAGCCCGGGCAGCGCCGCGACGAACCCGGCGATCTCGGGTCGCCAGCCGATCCCGACCCCGTACGAGAAGCTGGTCACCCGCCGCACCCGCCTCCTCCGCCGCACCCGCCTCCTCCGCCGCACCCGCCGCCTCCTCCGCCGCACGAGCTGCCGCCGCTGCACGAGCTGCCGCCGCTGTCGCCACCGGACCAGCCGCTGGCACCGCCGGCCGCGTTGATCCGATGGATCTCGGCCTCGGCCGCGAACGCCGGGTCCATCGCGTAGAGCGACGCCGCCCCGAACAGGGCCACGCCCATCGCGGCACCGGCGGCGCCGTAGGTCGCGTACGACGGCGACTGCCGTGGCGAGAGGTACTGGTGCTGCTGGCGCAGCCGTCGCATGCCCTTGGCGGCGGCCCGGGTCGGGATGCTCGACGACTTGGCCAGCATCGCGACCGCCAGGATGACGGCGAGGAAGATCGACGGGAACAGGAAGCCGACCGGGTGGCCGTTCTGGATGCCGGCGACGAGCCGGGCAATGCCGAGGACGACGAGCCCGGCGCCGACGATGGTCCACAGCCGCGCGGTGCGGCGCTGGGCGGCCGTGACGACCAGGCCGGAAGACTCCAGCCCTTCGCGGAGCTGGGTGACCGCGGCGACCACCCACTGGTCGGAGCTGAGCTCGCGGGCGCGGACACGGCGGCCGGCCGCGTTGTACACCGCTGTGTCCAGCGGCGTGACGCCGCTGGGCAGTGGGCCGGTCTGCATCAGCGTCTTGCCGGGTCCGCTGCCGATCGCGCCGGCGGCGCGCAGGCCGCCGAGCGCGGTGTAGACGGCAAGCTTGTCGCGGCCGTTGAGGTACGCGATCTGCTGCGGGCCGAGCCGCTCGACGTCGGTGGCGGTGTTGCCGGCGAACAGCACCCGGCGATGTACCGCGGCCAGGATCGAGACCGCGACGACCGCGCCCAGGAAGTAGATGAGGAAGGTCGGCCCGGGGATGCCCCAGGTGTCTGGCGTCATGTGGACCTCCCGTACTCGCTGTGGAGTCAGGCCCTCATTGTGCAGACCCGCGCAACGGTCGGGTCACGAACGCCTGACAGCTTCCTCCACGAGATCCAGAACGCGGCTGAGCTCGCCCGGCGGCCGGCCGGTGGCCAGGTGCAGCACCATCCCGTCGTACGCGAGCTCCAGGAACTGGGTCAGCACCCCGACCGGAATGTCGTCGCGCAGCACACCGGCCTCGCGTTGCCGCTCGAGGCGCTCGCGGGTCGCTTCGGCGATGGCCGCCGAGCGTTCGGCCCACCGCTTCGCGAACGCCGGGTCGGTACGCAGCCGGCGTGACACCTCGAGCTGGCTGCCGAGCCAGCCGGCCGTGTCGCCGTCGCTGTTGCCGGCGCGTTCGAGCAGGTCACGCATCACCTGGACGAGACCGTTGCGGGCCACCGTCTCGGCCATGGCCGCCGCGTCGTCCTCGGCCACCGCGAGGAAGAGCGACTCCTTGTCGCGAAAATGGTGGAAAATCGCACCACGCGACAGACCGGTCGCCTCTTCGAGCCGACGGACCGTGGCGCCTTCGTAGCCGAACCGCGCGAAACATCCGCGCGCCGCCGCGAGGATCTCGTGGCGACGTGCATCGAGCTGGTCCTGGCTAACCCTGGGCACGGCTTCGATCGTGTCACGCGGGTTGACCGGCTTGCAATCCGTACGTACGGCTTGCCAACCCTGCGAAATCGGAACCTGACTCCGAGTACGTCGCACGGCCGGATCCTGCGGCATCCGCCATCCGGGCCAGGTTTGTTAACACTTGCGGACTATTCGCTGCAGCGCTTGCTCACGTAAAGTGCTGCGGTGCCCCTCGTCTTCCTCGCCTTGGACGACACCCTGCTCGACCGCAGTGGTGCGTTCAAACTGTGGGCCAAGGGCTTCCTCGATGAGATCGCGGCACCACAAGACGACCTCGACTGGCTACTCTCCGTCGATGCCGACGGCTTGACGTCGCGGTGGGACCTGGCGGACGCGATCCGTGACCGCTACCACCTGCAGATCCCGTCCATCGACCTGTTGGAGGAACTGCACGAGGGCCCGCTGGCGTACGAGCGTCTCGATCCGCTCGTGGCCTGCGCGCTGCAGATCGCCGGGGACGCCGGCTGGGTCCCCGTCGTGGTCACGAACGGGCCGGAGGAGCAGCAGGAGAGCCGGATCCGGCGCACGGGCCTGGACCGATACATCGCCGACTGGGTGATCTCCGAGCAGGCCGGCGTCAGCAAGCCCAACCCGCGGATCTTCGCCATGGCGGCCCAGCGGGTCCGGATGCGCCTCGGCGGCGCCTGGGTGGTGGGCGACAGCCCCGAGGCCGACATCGGCGGCGCCGCCGCTATGGGGCTGCCGAGCGTGTGGCTGCACCGCGGTCGCGGCTGGGTGGACAAGCGGTACGCGCCCACGGCCGTGGTCGGCAACGTCATCCAGGGCCTGTCCGCCGTCATGGCCACGCGCTGACTTATTCGGTTGCGCCGCCCGACACGGGCCGGAAGAGTGCAACCCGTTGAGGAACCGAGAGAGAAGGGGGTGGAACCCGTGGCTGTCGTTGCGATGCGCCGTGTCCAGATTCCGTCACCCTTCTCTCCGAGGAGATCCTCCAGTGCGAGAGCACGATTCCTTCGGCCCGGCGACCATGCGCCGCGGCCGCCGCAAGTTCGACGATGACGAACCCGACTTCCTGAAGCGTGGCCGGCTCGAGCCGGCCCTCCACGAGGACCCCGACCTGCCCGAGACCGGCGACCGCTGGTCCACGTGGGAAGGCGCCCTCCACGGCCCGCAGCCGCGCCCGGATTGGGTACGGACCGAGTACGCCGCCGTCGACACCGAGCTCGGCATGCTCAAGACCGGCAAGGAGGCGGACGTCTTCCTGGTCCGCCGGGCGCTCCCTGACACCGACCGGATCAGCATGCTGGCGGCGAAGCGCTACCGCGACGGCGACCATCGGCTGTTCCATCGCGACGCCGGATACCTCGAGGGGCGTCGCGTGCGCCGCTCCCGGGAGATGCGCGCCATGACCAACCGGACCGCGTTCGGCAAGCACCTCATCGCCGGCCAATGGGCGTCGGCCGAGTTCGGCGCGCTGTCACATCTGTGGCAGGTCGGCACGGAGACCGGCCTGATCCGCGTGCCCTACCCGGTCCAGCTGGCCGGCACCGAACTGATGCTCGAATTCATCGGGGACTGGGAGACCGGGGAGGCCGCGCCCAGGCTCGCTCAGGTGCGAACCGACCGCGCCGGCCTCACCGACCTCTGGCGGCAGATGGTCGACGCGCTGTCCGTAATGGCCCTGGCCCAGGTGGCGCACGGCGACCTCTCGCCGTTCAACGTGCTCGTACACGATGGCCAGCTCGTCCTGATCGATCTCCCGCAGATCGTCGACGTGATCGCCAACCCGCACGGCGGCGACTTCATCGCCCGCGACGTACGCAACGTGGCCACCTGGTTCGGCGCCCGCGGCCTACCGGCGGACGTGATCGACGTCGACGGGCTCATCGACAGGCTGCTCGTCGAGGCGGGCCTGCGATGAAGCGGAGCGGGCCTGCGATGAAGCGGAGATGGACGCGTCCCGGACCGCGGCCGCCGAGTACCCGGTGGCCGCGGCCGAGGCGGCCTTACTGGAGGTAGCCCTCGACCTCGCTGGTGCTGTGCGCCTGCACGGCGTCCGGATCGCTGCCGACCTCCCGCGCGGCGCGGCGCCGGCGCAGCAGGTCCCAGCACTGGTCGAGGGCCACTTCGATCTCCTTGAGCCGGGCCTGTTCCTCCGCCCCGGAGATGGCCCCGCGGCTCAGCTGCTGCCGCAGCTTGTGCTCCTCATCGACAAGGCCGTGAATCCGGCCCAGCACCGTGTTGTCATCCATGTCCAGAGCCTATGCAAAGGGGTGCGCTCGCGGTGCAGCCCCTCAGCCGCATTGTGGTCTCAAGATCAAATTCTTCCGAGCGCGGGGTCCGTCGTGGTCCGGGCCGCCGCTCCCGCCGACACCGGTCGCTTCGCTCCCTGCCGGGCTCGTTTGCGGTCGCGCCAACGCGCTCCGCGCGTTACCCGAGCGGTGTGTCGCATGTCACGACCGTTCCGGTCCGGCGCCCTCGGGCTGGTGGATGGCCACGCCGGCGATCACCAGGGCGATGCCGAGCAGGTCCCGGGGCGTCGGCACCTGGTGCAGCACGAGCGCGCCAATGCCCGTGGCGCAGGCCGGCAGGATGCTCAGCATCAGCGCGAACGTCGACCGGCGCAACCGAGCCATGGCGAGCTGGTCGGTGACGTACGGGACGACCGACGAGAAGATGCCCACCGCCACGCCGGCCAGCAGCCAACCCGCATGCGTGAACGCCGGGGCGGCGGCCGCGACGCCCGCGGGCGTGGCCACGATTGCGGCGAGGATCATGGCCGCGCCGAGCTGATCCACGCCCCGCCACCGGGTGCCGCCGACCCGACCGTCGCGCCGTGGTTCGGAGTCGAGCGTGCCGGTGCGCGGTGGCTCGGTGTCGGGCCGGCCGGTGCGGTGCGGATCGGCGTTCGGCGGCCTGGATCGTTGCGGGCTGGTGCCCGCCGGATCGGCGTTCGGTGGTGCCGTGTTGGCGATCCGGTGGCCGAGCGTCACGTACAGCATGAAGAGGGCGCAGTTCGCGAACGCGAGGCCGAATCCGAGCGGGCTGCCGGCCAGCCGGACGTCGGTCAAGGCGTACACCCCGCACACGGCGAGCACCAGGGCCAGCACGTTGCGCCGGACCCGGACGCCGGCCGCCGCCAGCACGATCACGCCGAGGAACTCGATCGCGCCCACCGTCGCGAGCGGCAGCCGCGCGATGGCCAGGTAGAAGACCGTATTCATGGTGGCCAGGACTACGCCCAGCGCCAGCAGGACCCGCAGCTGGGCTGCGGTCAGCCGACTGGCCAGCCGCCACGGGCGGCGCCACGCCGCGAACACGACGGCCGCGCTGGTGATCCTCAGCCACGCGACGCCCCACGCGTCGACCCGGCTGAACAGGAGCACGGCCATCGCCGGGCCCAGGTAATGGAAGACGGCGCTCACGCCCAGCAGCCCCGACGCCGGCAGTCGAGCCCTCTCACCCATAGCACAATCGTCTGAACCGTAGCGCCAGCGGTGAAGGGCAAACTGAAGGCGTGACACGCGATTCAACTTCGAATTCAAGGCCCATGCCGGATCCGTCCTGGGACCGTCGCTCACGGATGCTGGACGAGGTCAACCTGCGCCTGCTGGCCGAGTTGCACGACAAGCCGCGCCAGTCCATGTCCGAGCTCGCCCGCCGGGTCGGCATGTCCGCCCCGGCGGTCACTGAACGCGTCCAGCGCTTGGAGGCCGCCGGCGTGATCGTCGGGTACCGGATGGAGGTCGACCCGGCGGCGCTCGGCATGCCGGTGACCGCGCTGGTGCGGATCCGGCCGGGGCCCGGTCAGCTCTCGAAGATCGCCCAGACCGCACGGGAGACTCCGCAGGTGGTCGAGTGCCACCGCATCACCGGCGAGGACTGCTTCTTCCTGCGGGTGCACGCGCCGTCGATCGGCGACCTCGAGGAGGTCATCGACCGGTTTCTGTTGTTCGGACAGACCACGACGTCCATCGTGGTCTCCACGCCGGTCCCGCTCCGGCCCCTGCCCCTCCCCACTCCCGACTAGCCCCGCGATCTTGGAGTCGTGGTTGGCGCAAAAGCAGTGGTCAAAAAGTCAACCACAACTCCAAGATCGGCGAGGGACGGTTACGTGTGGAGCATCCTTCTGAGGACGTACTGGAGGATGCCGCCGTGGCGGTAGTAGTCCGCCTCGCCGGGGGTGTCGATGCGTACGTCCGCGTCGAACTCGACGCCGGTGTCCGTGCGCACCTTGACCGTGTCCGGGACGTCCCCGTCGTTGAGCGCGGTCACACCCGTGATCGTGAAGGTCTCGGTGCCGGTGAGCCCGAGCGTCTCCGCGTTGATCTTCGGCGGGAACTGCAGCGGAAGGACGCCCATGCCGATCAGGTTGGAACGGTGGATGCGCTCGTACGACTCCGCGATCACCGCGCGTACGCCTAACAGCATGGTGCCCTTGGCGGCCCAGTCGCGGGACGACCCCGAGCCGTACTCCTTGCCGGCCAGGATGACCAGCGGGACGCCCGCCTGCTGGTACGCGACCGAGGCGTCGTAGATGGTGGTCTGCTCGCCGGTCAGGTGGTTGACCGTGAAGCCGCCCTCCACGCCCGGGACGAGCTGGTTGCGCAGCCGGATGTTGGCGAACGTGCCGCGGATCATCACCTCGTGGTTGCCGCGCCTCGACCCGTACGAGTTGAACTCGTGCCGGGGCACGCCGTGCTCGGCCAGGTACTTGCCGGCGGGCGAGTCGGGCTTGATCGAGCCGGCCGGCGAGATGTGGTCGGTGGTCACCGAGCCGCCCAGCTTCGCCAGCACGCGCGCACCCGAGATGTCGGAGACGGGTTCCGGCGAGGCCGCCATGCCCTCGAAGTACGGCGGCTTGCGGACATAGGTGGACTCGGAGTCCCAGGCGAAGGTGTCACCGGTCGGCGTGGGCAGCGACCGCCACTGCTCGTCGCCCGCGAACACGTCCGAATAGGCCGAGCTGAAGCCGGTCGCGCCGATCGTCGAGGCGATGACGTCGTCGATCTCCTTGGCGCTGGGCCAGATGTCGGTCAGGTGGACGGGCTGGCCGTCCGACCCGGTGCCCAGTGGCTCCGTCGTGATGTCCAGGTCCATCGTGCCGGCGAGCGCGTACGCGACGACCAGCGGCGGCGAGGCCAGGTAGTTCATCTTGACGTCCGGGTTGATCCGGCCCTCGAAGTTGCGGTTGCCGGAGAGTACCGACACCGCGGTGAGGTCGTGCTCGTTGATCGCGGCGGAGATCGCTTCGGGCAGCGGCCCGGAGTTGCCGATGCAGGTGGTGCAGCCGTAGCCGACCAGGTTGAAGCCGAGCTTGTCCAGGTACGGTGTCAGCCCGGCCCGGTCGTAGTAGTCCATGACCACCTTCGACCCGGGCGCCAGCGTGGTCTTCACCCATGGCTTGCGGGACAGGCCCCGATCGACGGCGTTCTTGGCCAGCAGCGCGGCACCGATCATCACCTGTGGGTTCGACGTGTTGGTGCAGGACGTGATGGCGGCGATCACCACTGCGCCGTGGTCCAGTTCGAACTCGGTGCCGTCGTCGTCGGTCACCCGGACCGGCTTGGACGGGCGGCCGTCCGCGCCTTCCGCGGCACTGACCACCTTGTATGGCTTGTCTGCCGGGTCGTCGACGGTGTTGGCCGGGGAGTCGCTGGCCGGAAACGACTCGGCGCTGGCCTCGTCGGCGTGGCCCTCGACGTCGACGTAGTTGGACAACGCCTCGCGGAACATCGGCTTGGCGGCGTCCAGCGGTACGCGGTCCTGCGGGCGCTTTGGGCCAGCGAGCGACGGCACGATCGTGGACAGGTCCAGCTCCATGCGCTCGGAGTAGTCCGGCTCGGCATCCGGGTCGAGCCAGAGGCCCTGGCGCTTCGCGTACGCCTCGACCAGCGCGACCTGCTGCTCCGTACGTCCGGTCAGCTTGAGGTATTTGATGGTCTCCGCGTCGATCGGGAAGATCGCGACGGTGGATCCGTACTCCGGCGACATGTTGCCGATCGTGGCGCGGTTGGCGAGCGGCACGGCGCTCACGCCCGGGCCGTAGAACTCGACGAACTTGCCGACCACGCCGTGCTCGCGGAGCATCTCGGTGATCGTCAGCACGAGGTCGGTGGCGGTGGTGCCGGCCGGCATCTCGCCGGACAGCTTGAAGCCGACTACGCGCGGGATGAGCATGCTGACCGGCTGGCCCAGCATGGCGGCCTCGGCCTCGATGCCGCCCACACCCCAGCCGAGCACGCCGAGGCCGTTGACCATCGTGGTGTGCGAGTCGGTGCCGACGAGCGTGTCCGGGTACGCTCGGCCGTCGCGTTCCATGATCGTCCGCGCCAGGTACTCGATGTTGACCTGGTGCACGATGCCGGTCCCGGGCGGGACGACCTTGAACTCGTTGAACGCGGTCTGGCCCCACCGCAGGAACTGGTAGCGCTCGCGGTTGCGCTGATACTCGAGCTCGACGTTGCGGGCGAACGCGTCCTCGCGGCCGAACAGATCAGCGATCACCGAGTGGTCGATGACCAGCTCGGCAGGGGCGAGCGGGTTGACCTTCGAGGGGTCGCCGCCGAGGTCGCGGACGGCCTCCCGCATGGTGGCCAGGTCGACCACGCAGGGCACGCCGGTGAAGTCCTGCATCAGCACCCGGGACGGGGTGAACTGGATCTCCACGCTGGGGTCGGCGCTCGAGTCCCATCCGCCGAGCGCCCGGATGTGGTCGGCGGTGATGTTCGCGCCGTCCTCGGTGCGCAGCAGGTTCTCCAGCAGGATCTTCAAGGAGTACGGCAGGCGCTCGTGCCCCTCCACCTTGTCGATCGTGAAAATCTCGTAGCTCGCGTCTGCGACGCGCAGTTGGCTCTTCGCACCGAAGGTGTCGAGGCTCGCCACGTCGTACTCCTTCACCCAGCGATCGTGAGTAGTAGGGCAACAGTCTTTCGCACCGGTAACGCGCTTTCGCCATTTAGGCATGCCTAAGTGACGGTTCACATCATCAGTAAACCGTACGTCCGTCTTGCTAGCCGGCGCAAGACCGCTCAGGCCGTTGCGCGTACCGAAAGGTCGTTGCTGCCGGTGTAGAACGGCCGCACCTCCACGTCGCCGAGGCGGACCGGCGGCAGGACGTAGGCCGTTCGCTTGTTGACCACGTCGTCGAGGAGCCGGCCGAGCCGGACGGGTGGCGTGCCGCGCGCGTGGCGCAGCCACAGCTCCCAAGTTCCGGCCGGCACCGGCGGTACCTGGGCGCTCCAGGTGGTCGCGGTCAGCACCCGTACCGGAACCGGGTCGATCGTGCCTGGGCCGCGGAGCTCCAGCGCGGGATCCTCCGGGCCGAACGCCGCGCCGACAAGGCGTCCGCTGAGACGCAGGCCGTCGTCGGCGCGCACGTCACCCACCTCGGCGTGCACCACGCGCCGCCAGACATGGAGCGCGAGCCGGCCGTCGGCGGTCCGGTAGGGCAGCCCGATCCGCACCCCGCCTCGGGCCGGCACCGGAAGGTCAACCAGCGCCCGGGTGTCGCGTACGCCGGCGTATACCGGTCCGCCGCCGCGGATCCAGAGATCCCAGGAGGCCTCCGGCAGCTCGCCCGCGGCCTCCACCGGCACTTCGACCGGCGGCGGCGCGCCCACGCGGCGCCAGACCAGCGCGGACCCTTCCGGTACGCCGGAGTTGGGCCGCAGCACCAGATCGCCGTCGCGGGTGACCTCGCAATCCGCGGTCGCCATGCCGAGCGTCGGCGCCGGCCCGAGCACCGGTGCCGGCTCGCCCGGACGCGAGCGCGGCCGGAACCAGCGGCGGCGGGCCGCCCTTGCGGCGGCCAGTTCCTCGAACAGCCGCTCGTACCGTTCCGCGATCGGGGCCGGGTCGTAGCGGGCCGAGTTCGCCAGCGCGGCGGCCGACATGTCCCGGCGCCGCCGATCGTCGCCGATGACCCGCAGCAAGGCGTCGGCCAGGGCGTCCGGGTCGCCGACCGGTGTGAGCAGGCCGTCCACGCCGTCGGCGATGATCTCCGCCGGCCCGTACGGCGCGTCGGTGCTCACCACCGGGAGGCCGCAGCGCATCGCCTCGACCAGCGTCATGCCGAACGGCTCGCGGTCCGACGGCACGGCCGCGATGCTGCCCTTGGCCCACTCCGGCTCGATGGGCGAGTATGGGCCCATCATCAGCACGTGGTTGTGCAGGCCCAGCTCGAGCACCAGCCCGCGGAGCGCGTCATCCTGGTCGCCGGCGCCGTACACCCGCAGCCGCCAGTCCGGGTGCTCGGCCACCACCTTGGCGAATGCGCGGATCAACAGGTCGTAGCGCTTGCTGGCGACCAGGCGGCCGGCCGCGACCACGATCTTCGCCGCGCCGGTCGAGGGCGGGACCCGCGGCGCCGGCACGCTGTTCGGGATGAACACCAGCCGCGCGCGCCCCATCCGTACGTGCGCGCGGTAGTCCTCCGCGTCTCGCGCGGAGACCGTGACGAACGCGTCGAGGCGCCGGTAATGATGCGGCATCACCGCGCGCAGTATTATGCCGTTCTGCTTGCGGGTCAGGTGCTCCTGCCCGATGCGGATCATCCGGCTCGGCGCGAACCGTGCCACGTACGCGATCAGGCCCGAGCGGGTGCCGATGACCACGTCCGCGTCGCTAGCCCGCAGGTACTGGGCATACCGCTGCTCGACCAGCAGGTCGTAGTCCCCCGAGCGGAAGTCGGCGCGCGGGTAGACCCGGGTCGGCTTGCCGCGCCGGGGGTCGTCGCGTACGTAGTCCGGATGGTCGGGGCGCGCGTCCAGCAGCGCCATCAGCCTGATCGCCGGATGCGCGGCCATCATCGGGACGTCACGCCGCCGCAGCGTGCTGAGCACCTCGACATCGTGGCCCCGGTCGGCGAGCGCGCCGGCGAGGTTGAACGTGGTCCGCACCGTGCCGCCGATGCCGAAGCCGTCGGTGATGAGGAAAAGCACCTTCATGAAGACCCACGCTAGACCGACGCTAGACCCCGCCTGTTTCGGGTTTGCCTGCGGTCGGTACCGGGAACAATGCGTTCCGTGAAGGCGCCTACCGACCTGGACAACTTGACCGACTTCTTCGACCGGTACGGCTCGGCGCTGACGACCGGAGACATCTCCGCAGTCGCCGGCTGCTACGCGTTGCCCGGCATGGTGGTGGCCGACTCGTACAGCTTCACGTTCGCTTCGCCGGCCGCGGTCGCGCTGTCGTTCCTGGGTGCCGCCCCGGCGTACCGGGAACGGCAGATCGTCGCCGCCCACGCCCAGCTACGCGACGTGCAGCGGCTCAGCGCCGCCCTGGCCATGATCGCAGTGGATTGGGAGTTCCTCGACAGCGCCGGCAACGCGGTCCCCGGGGAGAGCTACCGCTATCTGATCCGCGCCGACGTGGACGGGCCCCGGATCACCACGGTGATCACGACCCGCTGAAACGCGATGTATCGCCGACGCGGATCCGCTGTGGCGGACCTGCAGTAGTCTGCGGCCTCTGGCGGGGGACATCGGAGGTTGACGTTGCGGTTCATGCTGGCCATCTGTGGCATCGCTGCGGTAACGCTCGCCGGCGGGTGCACCTCGGCGCCGGAAACGTCGCCGCGGTCGTCCGCGTCCGCCACCGGCGCCGCGTCCCCGCCGCCCTGGACCGAGCCGGCGAAGTACGGCTTCGTGGTGGAGCGGCGGTGCGGCGGTGGCCCGTCGATGGGCCGCTACCGCGTGTCCGTCGAGAACGGTGAGGTCGTGCGGGCGGATCGCATCGACGGCAAGACGGCCCAGGGCGAAGAGGAGATCGGCGTCCCCTCTCTGGGTGAGCTCCTGCGGCTGGCCCAGACCGCGGCGGACGACGGCGGCGCGGTGTCCACCACCATGGACCCCGCCGACGGGCACCCGACCGCCGTGTCCTTCGATGTCTCCGACGACGGCCAGGGCGGCGCCGAGGCCTGCTTCACGATCACCGAGTACGCACCGGCCCCGTGAATCAGCGGTTGCCGACGGCGATGCCCCCGGGATTCGAGCGGATCAGTATCCGCAATGCATGAGTGGTCATTCCGGCAGCCGCGGGCCTGCTTCGCGCTGGGCCGCCATCCAGGCCTCCACGTCGGCGGACGAGCGCGGCAGGCCGGCCGACAGGTTGCGGCAACCGTCCGCCGTGACCAGGACGTCGTCCTCGATGCGGACGCCGATGCCGCGCAGCTCCTCCGGGACCAACTCGTCCTCGGGCTGGAAGTACAGGCCGGGCTCGACCGTGTGGACGAAGCCCTCGCCGAGCGGGCCGTCCCGGTAGATCTCCTTGCGGGCGTTCGAGCAGTCGTGCACGTCGATGCCGAGCATGTGGCCGAAGCCGTGTAGCGTCCAGCGGCGGTACACCGTGGACTGCTCGCTCATCGCCTCGTCGACGCTCACCGGCAGCAGCCCCAGGTCGTGCAGGCCTTCGGCGAGCACACGCATGCACACCAGGTGCACGTCGTGGAACTTCACGCCCGGCTTGATCGCGTCCATGCCGGCCTGCTGGGACGCGTACACGATGTCGTACACCTGGCGCTGCAGCGGCGTGAATCGGCCCGACACCGGCAGGGTGCGGGTGACGTCCGCGGTGTAGAAGTTGCGCCCCTCGACGCCCATGTCCATGAGCAGCAGCTCGCCCGGCTTCGTCACGCCGGTGTTGCGGACCCAGTGCAGGATCGTCGCGTGCGGGCCGGCGCCAACGATGGAGCCGTAGCCGACGTCGTTGCCCTCGACTCGGGCGCGCATGCCGAAGACGCCCTCGAGCAGGCGCTCCTTGACGCCGCGATCCGCGGGCAGCACCCGGGCCACGTCCTCGAAGCCGCGCACGGTCGCGTCGATCGCCTCCTGCAGCTGGGCGATCTCCCACTCGTCCTTGACCAGCTTGAGCTCCGAGATGACCCGGGCCAGCTCGCGGTCGCGCTGCACGTCCGACGACGGCTGGTAGGCGAGCACTGCGCGATCCACGTTCGGGTCCAGGCCGCGCAGCACCCGGGTCCGGGCCGGCGCGCACTCGGCCAGGGCGCGCCCCAACTCGGAGTACGGCGCTGTCTCGATGCCCAACTCGCTCGACTTCTCGGCCAGCGTGTGCCGGCGGCCGACCCAGAGCTCGCCGTCGCGGCTGCGGAAAAACGCGTCGGTGTCCTTGGAGTTGCGCTGGCGGGTGTAGAGCACCGCGTCGTGGCCCGAGCCGCTGGGCCGTAGCACGAGTACGCTATCCGGGTCGCGGTCGCCGGTCAGGTAGACGAAGTCGCTGCCGGGCCGGAACGGGTAGTCCGTGTCGTTGGCGCGTACCTTCTCGTTGCCGGTCGGGATGGCCAGCGTCTCGCCGGGGAACGCCTCGGCGAGCGCGGCGCGCCGCTTCGCGTAGTTCGGCGACTCGGGCAGCGGCGTCACGGTCAGCGCGTCGTCCCGCCATCCACTCCGCATGAACTGCAGAAACGCCTCGGGAAAGTCCGGGTCGTGCGACTCGGTCTTGGCGTCGGACTGCGTGCCGTCGCGCTGCTCGGCCATGGTGAAACCCTCCCGTCGTGGCGTTCCCTCGACGGTACCGCCTCCGCCCGATCGGACGGCCAGCGATTATCGCGGCAAGCTGAGGCGCGCCGCGGTGCTGGCTTTCTCGGTTCCCGGGCGGAAGGCTGAACACACCATTGCGGCGCGGTTACATGGAGGGAGTCGAGATGGACTATGCGGTGGTGCTCGGCGAAGCGCTCATCGACCTCCTGGAGAGCGACCACGACGGGGAGTTGATCTATCGTCAGGCGATCGGCGGCGCGCCGCTGAACGTCGCGGTCGGCGCCAGCCGGCTCGGCGGCAACGTGCAGTTCGTCGGCTCGCTCGGCAACGACACGCTGGGCGACCGGATCGCGGCCTTCCTGCGCAAGGTCGACGTCGGCACCACCGGACTGAAGCGGGTACCCGTGCCGACCACGCTGGCCGTGACCACGTTCGAGGGGGCCGAGCCGACGTTCCAGTTCTACGGCGAGCCGCCGTCGTACGCGCTGCTCGGGCCCGGTGACGTGGACACCGGGATGGTCGCCGGAGCCACGGTCCTGTACGCGGGCTCGATCAGCCTCATGCGGGAGCCGTTCCATGCGGCCGCCCGGGCCGCGTGGTCGGTGTCCGGCCCGCTTCGCGTGTTCGATCCGAACGTGCGGCCCAAGCTGCTGCCCGACGCCGATGCCATCCGCGCGCTGCGGGACATGGTCGAGGAGTTCTTCGCGACCGCGGACTTGGTCAAGCTCAGCGCGGCCGACGCGGAGGTGCTCTACGACGGTGCCGGCCCCGCCGCGGCGGCCGAGCGGATCCTCAAGATCGGCGCACGCGGCGTCGTGGTGACCCTCGGAGCCAAGGGCGCGTACGTGGCCGCGGGCGACGGCACCTCGATGTTGCCCGCGCCGGCCGTGAACGCGATCGACGCGACCGGAGCCGGCGACTCGGTGATGGGCGCGCTGATCCGGCGGCTGCTCGCCGACGGCTTCCCGACGGGCCTGGCCGGGTGGCAGAAGAACGTACGGTTCGCGCTGGCGGTCGCCGGCCTGGTGTGCGAGCGCCAGGGCGGCGCCGTGTCGATGCCGACCAACGAGGAGCTGGTCGCCCGCTGGGGCGCGCTGGTCTAGTCGCCCAGTGCCTTCGAGATGAAGCGCTGCCGGTCCAACATCACCCGCTCGATGCGGACCTCGGCGACCAGCTCCTCACCGTCGCGGACGGCGACCTCGAAGAGCAGCTTGCGTCCGTCCACCTTGGCCAGCGTCGCGAGCGCGGTGACCCGGTGCCCGACCGGGGTGGCTATCCGGTGCTCGACCTCGGCCCGGGTACCGACGGTGGTCCATCCTCCGGGCATTTGCCGCGCGGTCGCGGCGACCGTGGCGGTCTCGGCGAGCGCCAGCACCCGGGGCGTGCCGAGCACGGGCACGTCGCCGGAGCCGAGGGACTGGGCGGTATCGGCTTCGGTGACGGTCAGCTCCACCCGAGCGCTCAGACCGGGGGCGAACTCCGGAAGCTCCATCGCCTCAGCTTAGGGGGCGCCCGGCCGCCGCCAGTACGCGTCCTGCTCCGGAGCCGCCGACCGGTCCGTCACCAGCGGCGCCGGGCCGCGCGCCAGCCGCGCCCGTACCGCCAACTGTTCGGCCAAGGCCCACGCGTCCGCGATATCCCGGTCGTGCGCCGCTCCGGACCGCCCACCGGCGGTGTCCCCGTACACCGTGGCGAGCCGCAACAACCGCTGGATCGGGCCCTGCACGACCCGTACGCTCTGCAGCCGCGCGTAGGGCACCAGCGACAACTCTCGGGTCAGCAGGCCCCACCGGGTCACGAACACGTCGGGGGAGAGCCCCGCGCCGATGTACCGCAGCGCGAACGGGTGCAGCCACCGCGCCCGCGGCGGCGGCGGGTACGTCGGCAGCGCCAGCAGATCCACCCCCGGCAGTACTTCCCAGACCAGGGCGCGCGCAGTCGGCAGGTCGCCCACGGGCAGCAGCCGGTCGGAACGCCGCTCGTTCGAGTTCTGCGGTCCCGCGTACCCGGCGACGTCGAGTCGCAGATGCAACCAGTTCTTGGGGCGCCAGAGCAGCGGCCAGGTCGCACCGACGGACTGCACCCGGTTGAGCGGCACGACCTGGCTCCGCGTGTCGAGCAGGCCGTAGCGGAGCACGAGCCGCCCCTCCGGGTCACGGGCCAGCCGGAAGTCCCAGTCCTGCAGGATCCGCCGCACCGGCTGGAGGAGCACGCCGGCCATCGCGGTGATGGTGCTGGCGATGCCGATCGGCGTCCACGAGCCCTCGAGCACGAACTGCGCCGCCACGAACGCGATGCCCAGCGGCAGGAAGAGCGCCTGTGGCGTGAGCAACTGGCTGATCACCAGGTCGCGGTTGTTCACCCGGACCAGCGGGCGTTCGAGCGCAGGCGCCGCCGGCGCGCGGGCCGCCGGGTCTGTCGTGGTCGCGGACGGCCCGGTCCCGGTACGGCCGGCGAGCGCCAGCAGCCGCTCCCGGAGCGCGGCCGCGTCCCGGACCGTGAGGTACGCCAGCGGTGCCTCGGTCTTGCTGCCACCGACCACCTCGAGACGCAGCTCCGCCAGGCCGGTCAGCTGGGCGAGCAGCGGCCGGCGCAGCTCGACCGCCTGGAGCCGTTCCAGCGGGATGGCCCGGTTGCGCCGCCACACCAGCCCGTCCTGGATCCGCAGCTCCCGGCCGACGATGTGGTAGCCGGTGTTGAGCCAGCTGATCACCGAGAAGACGACCACCCCGAGGGCCACCACGGCCACGACGAGCGCGAACCGTCCGAGGCCCACCTGCGACAGCGTCTGCCAGCTGAGCGCGGCGACAATGACCGCGATGGACTTCGCGCCGTGCAGCAGCGGGCTGAGCGGGTGCAGGCGCTTTCGGGGCTCGGGTTGGTCGCCGACCGGCTGTTGCTGGTCGGTCGGCGCGCCGGCCCAGGTCATAGGCCCTCGGCCCGGTCCTCGCCGAGGGCGGTGAGCCGGTCGCGAAGCCGGGACGCCTCCTCGGGCGGCAGGCCGGGCACCCGGGCGTCGCTCGCGGCGGCGGCGGTGTGCAGCTGGACGGTGGCGAGGCCGAACGCGCGCTCGAGCGGTCCGGCGGTCACGTCCACGTACTGCATCCGGGCGTACGGGACGATGGACAGGCGGCGGACCAGTAGGCCGTGGCGCACCAGCAGGTCGTTGTCCCGTTCGGCGTACCCCCATGCCTTGACGGCCCGGAACGTCACGATCGAGCGCCAGATCCCGAAGACCACGACCACCGCCATGGCCGCCGGCCAGAGCCAGTGCCCGTTGAGCAGCCAGCCGATGAGCAGGCCGAACAGCACCACCAGTACGAACGTGGTGCGGCCGATCAGCTCCACGGTGATCAGCTTGGGCGATACGCGCCGCCACTGGACGGCGTCGGGCCAGGGTTCCAGGGCGCTCGTGGCGAGGGGCGCGGAGGGCTCGGTCACCTCTCAAAGCCTAGGAGATCGGCGCATCGGATGCTGCCGGGAATGGTGACACCTCGCGCAGGAAACCACGGGCGTCCAGGAACGCGCCGAGGGATTCACGGTGATCGTCGCAGGCCAGCCACGTCTTGCGATAGTCGGGCGTGTGCAGCTTCGGGTTGTTCCAGCGCAGTTGCCAGACGGCGGACGCCCGGCACGCCTTGGCGGAGCATTGCGGTTTGAGCTCCTCGACCACACCACGAACTCTACGTGCGGAACTCAACGTGGCGGAGAGATGAGCGCCGGGCGACCACGGGGGAAGTCGCCCGGCGACGCCATGGATCCTACACGGGCGATCGCGCGATGAGTCCAGCCGCACGGCCCCCCGTTCCGGCGGATCGCCCAGAAAGATCGACTCGCCCGGCCATGGTGACCATGTCGGGCGGCGCGTATGGCGGCACCGCCAGACTGCTCCCAGCTGGGTCGTGTAAGTCTTGAGCGTCGGCATCCGCGCCGGCGCGAGACCAGATTGCTGTGGAGGACCGGTGGCCCAGCCGACCACGCCCGAGACCCAGACCAGCTCCGACGCGAACGCCCCGGTACCGCCCGCGCACGACGCGACGCAGCTCGAGCGCGCCATGTTCGAGGTCAAGCGCGTGATCGTGGGCCAGGACCGGATGGTCGAGCGGATGTTCGTGGCGCTGCTCGCCCGGGGCCACTGCTTGCTCGAGGGCGTACCCGGGGTGGCGAAGACGCTCGCGGTCGAGACGCTGGCCAAGGTGGTCGGCGGCACGTTCGCACGGTTGCAGTTCACGCCTGACCTGGTCCCGGCGGACATCATCGGCACGCGGATCTACCGGCAGTCGAGCGAGGTGTTCGACGTCGAGCTCGGCCCGGTGTTCGTCAACTTCCTGCTCGCCGACGAGATCAACCGGGCGCCGGCCAAGGTGCAGTCCGCGCTGCTGGAGGTCATGGCCGAGCACCAGGTGTCGATCGGCGGCGAGACCCACGAGGTGCCGGACCCGTTCCTGGTCATGGCTACGCAGAACCCGATCGAGCAGGAGGGTGTCTACCCGTTGCCGGAGGCGCAACGGGACCGCTTCCTCATGAAGATCCTGGTCGGCTACCCGACCGACGCGGAGGAGCGGGAGATCGTCTACCGGATGGGCGTGAACCCGCCGGAGCCGAACCCGGTGTTCACCCCGGCGGACCTGCTCGGCCTGCAGCGCCGCGCCGACCAGGTGTTCGTGCACAACGCGCTGGTCGACTACACGGTCCGGCTGGTGCTCGCGACCCGCACCCCGGCCCAGCACGGCATGCCGGACGTCGCTCAGCTCATCCAGTACGGCGCCAGCCCGCGCGCGTCGCTCGGCATCGTCCGCGCCACCCGCGCGTTGGCCCTGCTCCGCGGGCGGGACTACGCACTGCCGCAGGACCTGCAGGACATCGCGCCGGACATCCTGCGGCACCGGCTCGTGCTCAGCTACGACGCGCTCGCCGACGACATCCCGGCGGATCAGATCGTCGCCCGGATCATGGCCAGCGTGCCGATGCCGCAGGTCGCTCCGCGGCAGAGCACCGCCGCGAACGGGCGTGCGCCGACCGGCCAGCCGGCGCCCACGAGCGGCGTCCCCGCGGCCGTCTACGAGACCCAACCGCATCCCCAGAACGCGTGGCCGGGACAGCAGTGACCCAGGCAGACGTACCGATCCCGACCGCGGACAACTCCATCGCCCGCGCCGAGGCGGTGCTGTCGCGCCTGCAGCTGCTCGTCACCCGCAAGCTCGACGGCCTGCTTCAAGGCGACTACGTCGGCCTGCTGCCCGGACCGGGTAGCGAGGCGGGAGAGTCACGCGAGTACCGGCCCGGCGACGACGTGCGCCGGATGGACTGGCCGGTCACGGCGCGGACCACCACTCCACATGTCCGTCGCACGGTCGCCGACCGCGAGCTGGAGACGTGGATGGCGATCGACCTGTCGGCCAGCCTCGACTTCGGCACCGCGCGCTGGCTCAAGCGCGACCTGGCCATCGCGGCCGCCGCCGCGATGGCGCACCTGACCGTGCGCGGCGGCAACCGGGTCGGCGCGGTCGTCGGCACTGGTGCGGGCGCGCCGATGTCCGAGCCGACCGGCACCGTCCGGGCGTGGCGGGGCCGCCGGGTCGTTCCGACCGCCGGCGCGCCGAACACGTCGACGATCGTGCGGCATCCGGCGCGGCCGGGGCGCAAGGAGGCGCAGGGTCTCCTACGGGCGATCGCGCGTACCCAGGTCCGGTCGGGGCGCACCGATCTGGGCGAGCTGATCGACCGGCTGAACCGGCCACCGCGCCGGCGGGGGGTCGCCGTGATCATCTCCGACTTCCTGGCACCGGTCGACACCTGGGCATGGCCCGTACGCAAGCTCGGCGTCCGGCACGACGTGCTGGCCATCGAGATCGTCGACCCCCGCGAGCTGGAACTGCCCGACGTCGGTGTGCTCACCCTCGCCGACCCGGAGACCGGTGCTCTGCACGAGGTGCAGACGGCGGACCCGGCGTTGCGCCGTCGCTACGCCGAGGCGGCCGGCCAGCAGCGCGGCGAGATCGCCCGCACGCTGCGCGCCGCCGGTGCCGCCCACCTCAGACTGCGCACCGACACCGACTGGCTGCTGGACATGGTCCGCTTCGTCGCCGCCCAACGGCACGCTCGCACCCGGGGGACCACCCGATGATCCGTTTCCTGCAGCCGTGGTGGCTGCTCGCGCTGCTCCCAGTGATCGCGGTGGCCGCCGTGTACGTCTGGCGCCAGTTCCGCCGCCGCTCGTACGCGATGAAATTCACCAACGTCGACCTGCTGCGCACGATCGCGCCGAAGGGCCTCGGCTGGCGCCGGCACGCCGCCGCCGGCGCCTTCCTGCTGTGCCTGGTCGCATTGGGCAGCGCCATGGCCCGGCCGTCGGTGGACAAGAAGGAGCCGCTGGAACGGGCCACCGTGATGCTGGCCATCGACGTGTCGCTGTCGATGGAGGCCGACGACGTCGCGCCGACCCGGATCGAGGCGGCGCAAGAGGCGGCCAAGGCGTTCGTCAACCAGCTGCCGCCGACGTACAACCTGGGGTTGGTGTCGTTCGCCAAATCCGCGAACGTGCTGGTGTCGCCGACGAAAGACCGGGCCGCGGTGGTCGCGGCCATCGACGGTCTGACGCTGGCCGAGGCGACCGCGACCGGCGAGGCGGTGTTCACGTCGCTGGACGCGATCCGCACGGTGCCCGCGGACGGCGCGGACGGGGCGCCGCCGGCGCGCATCGTGCTGCTCTCGGACGGCTACCGCACCTCCGGGCGGTCCATCGAGGACGCGGCCGCCGCGGCCTCGGCGGCCAACGTGCCGGTCTCCACCATCGCGTTCGGTACGGACACCGGCGTGGTCGACATCCGCGGCCAGATGCAGCGGGTCCCGGTGGACCGGCTCTCCCTGCAGCAGTTGGCGGAGACGACGAAGGGCTTCTTCTACGAAGCGGCGTCGGTGGGCGAGCTCAAGAAGGTGTACGAGGACATGGGCAGCTCGATCGGCCACCGGGTGCAGCCGCGCGAGGTGACCCAGTGGTACGCCGGGTTCGCGTTGCTGTTCGGTCTGATCGCCGCGGCCTTGAGTCTGTTGTGGACGTCGCGCCTGCCCTGACCGGTCAGGACCCGTTGTGGGCCAGGACGAAGAGCACGACCACCCAGGCGGCGGCGACGGTGAAGCTGAACGGCGCGAGGAAACGGCTCATCGGACGAACCTTCCGATCGTGACTGGCGGGGGAGCGCGCACACGTCACGTCGTGGCCGGCACCCTGCTCCCGGGTCGCGGCGCACACGACGACACCGGCCGCGGCGAAGTCCGCGAGATCCGGTGGGGAGAGGGCGGGAGATGCTCAGCGCTCAGATGCGCCGGCGAGCGGCCCGGCCACGACTAGGAGGATCGCTATCTCGCACAGCGATCACCTCCATCAGGTCGGTCGGGCGTGGAACCGTTAAGGATGCTACCTCTTAAGCGCACCTTAATGTGCGCGGGCACGGTCGGCGTGGCGACCACCACCATGTCCGGACCCGCCGGAAGCCTTT
The DNA here is from genome assembly GCA_036001925.1 of Actinoplanes sp. Classification (GTDB taxonomy): domain Bacteria; phylum Actinomycetota; class Actinomycetes; order Mycobacteriales; family Micromonosporaceae; genus Actinoplanes. Next base: position 34,342 of record DASYTU010000079.1, on the reverse strand, counting down.
CGGGCCGGCCGGAAGCCGACCACCGCCGCGAGAACCACCGCAAACACCGGCAGCCAGGCCAGTCGCTGCGCCACCCATACCGGCCCGTCGGGCGCCGTGAGCAGGCCCGGCGCGGGGCCGATCAGCGCGGCGGCCGCCGCCACCAGGATCAGGACACTCTGGTGCTTCAGGTAGATCGGCAGCGCCGCCCGGTTCAGCGCCGCGACGGCCGGCCACAGGCCGGTCCGGCCACGGCCGCCGCCCGGGTCCCGGCCGGGCGCGCGCGACAGCCGCGCGCGGACCAGCAGCAGCACGCCGATCTGCGCGGCGGCCAGGGCGAGCGCCACCAGCGACGGCGGGTCGAGGTTCGAACGGGCATCGCCCGGCACGCCCACCGCGCTGGCCGGGTAGCCCGCGACGCCCAGCAGGAACGCCATCCCGAGCATTCCGGCGGCGGCGAGACCGAGCCCGGCGCGGGCACCACCCAGCCGCCCGCGGGCCAACGTCACGCCCAGCACCCACGGCACCGACCACACCGCCGGCACCGCCACCCAGCCGGGGACCAGCCCCATATCGCAAGCCGCGACGGCGGCGATGGCCGGGACGGCCACGACCGCCGGGCCGGCCCGGTCGACCAGCCGGACCAGCGGCCGGGTGACGGCGCTCAACGCCAGATACGGCACCAGGAACCAGAGCGGGCTCGCCACCAGCGTCGCGATGGTCAGCAGCGTTCCGGTGGGTACGCCCACGGCAGCGCTCACCGCCAGCGCGAGTGACCAAGCCCCGAGCAACGCGGCCACCGGCCGCAGCAGCCGGCCGGAAGGCATGGGATGTCTACCCGATCGCGCGGCCGCGTAGCCGCCGGCGAAGAAGAACAGGCCGAGCGCCTGCAGAAGCCAGGTGACCGGCGCGAGCGTTGGCATCGCGGCCAGCGGGCTGGCCTGCCGCAGCGCGCCGTCCTGACCCAGCGCCAGCCCGGTGACCAGCCAGTGACCGGCGACGACGCCGACGATCGCGACGGCCCGCGCGGCGTCGACGCTCCGGTCCCGCTCGTCCGCGCTCACGACGCCGGCGGCGCGGCGCGTACCGGCGTCGACGGCCGGGTCCCGCTCGCCCGCGCTCACGACGCCGGCGGCGCGGCGCGTACCGGCGTCGACGGCCCGGTCCCGCTCGCCCGCGCTCACGACGCCGCCGGCACGGCGCCGACCGGCCGTCCGAGGACGACGTCCGCGACCGCGGACAGCGTCGCGCTGCCCGGCACCAGGTAGTAGTCGTGGCCGGCCACACCCGCGGTCGGCAGCGGCCGCGCCCCGAACTCCGGCGACGAGGGCCGCCGGCCATGCCCGAGATCCAGCAGCCGCACCTGCGGCACCCGGCGGATCCAGTCGTGCGGCGCGAGCGCCGACCACACCCGGGCGCCGCCCAGCTCCGCCGCCCGGTACGTACCCATCCCGGGCGCACCCAGCGCGACCAGGTCCGCCACGGCGGGTAGTCGCGGCGCGGCCAAGCCCACGACGATCGCGCCGTAGCTGTGCCCGATCAGCGTCACGCCGATCCCGGGCCGCTGCGCCAGCACGCCACGTACGAACGCGGCGAGCGCCGACGCGCCGGCGCGGGCCCGGTCCTCGCGGACCGCGTCCAGGTCGATTCCCTCCGGCGGGTCATAGCCGAGCCAGGCAATCACGGCGACCCTCGTGTGCGGGTCGTCGGCCCGCAACCGGGCGTAGATCGAACGCGCCTGCACGGCCGGTGCGCGCCGAGCGATACCGCCGAGCCCCCGGTCGAAGTCGCTCAGCCGGGTGTCGACGCCGGGTACCAGCACGGCCACGTGCGCGGCCGTGGCAAGGTCGCCGAGCACCTCGACGGCGGTACCGTCCCCGGCGTCGAACTCGAGGAACCGCCGTCCCGCGGCGGCCCAGTTCGCGTAGGGCGTTCCGGCCGCGGACATGGCCGCGGCGGCGTCCCGGTAGGCGACATCGAACGGCGGCAGCGGTGCGGCGGCGGAAGGTGGCGCGCCGGGGAACGCGAGGGTCAGCAGGATCGCAAGGGCGAGCAGCAAGGAAGTACGCATGGGCCGCAGCGTCCGGTCGCGACGGCCGCGAGATCGTCACACCGGGGCGTGGTTCTCCGGGTGATACCGCGGTGCTACTCGCCGACCGCCACCAGACCGGTCTCGTACGCGAAGACCACGGCCTGGGCTCGGTCCCGCAGCGCCAGCTTGGCCAGGATCCGTCCGATGTGGGTCTTCACGGTCTGTTCCGCCACCACCAGATCCGCCGCGATCTCCTGGTTGGACCGTCCCCGCGCGATCAGCCGCAGCACGTCCGTCTCGCGTGGCGTGAGCGCGTTGAGCGCGGTCGGTCGCGGCCGGTCCGGATGCGGCCGTGCCGCGAACTCCGCGATCAACCGGCGCGTCACCGACGGCGCGAGCAGCGCCTCGCCGCCGGCGACCACGCGCACGGCATGCACCAGATCCTCGGCCGGCGCGTCCTTGAGCAGGAATCCGCTGGCCCCCGCGCGCAGCGCCTCGTACACGTAGTCGTCGAGGTCGAACGTGGTCAGGATGAGCACCTTGGGCCGGTCCCGGAGCGTGCCGAGCAGCCTGCGGGTGGCCGCGAGGCCGTCCAGCACCGGCATCCGGACGTCCATGAGCACGACGTCGGGGTCGAGCGCCCGGGACTTGGCCACGGCGGCCTCGCCGTCTGCCGCGTCGCCGACCACGAGCAGGTCGGGCTGCGCGGAGAGCAGCGCCCCGAAGCCCTGCCGCACCATCGCCTGGTCGTCCGCGATCAGCACTTTGATCATTTCTGCTGCTCCGCGCCACCGAACGGCAGGACCGCCACGACCGTGTAGCCGCCACCGTCGTCGCGACCCGCGGACAGTGAGCCACCGAGCAACGCGGCGCGCTCCTGCATGCCGACCAGGCCGTGCCCGGTTCCGCCGGCCGGCAGCGACGGCGGCGCGATGCCGGGCACGGCCGGGCCGTTGCGGACGGCCAGCTCGAGCCGGTCGCCGGCCACGCGGCCGACGATCCGCACCATGCCGCCGGGCGCGTGCCGGGCCGCGTTGGCCAGGGCTTCCTGCACGATCCGGTACGCGGCCAGCCCGACCGCCTCCGGCACACCGTCCGCGTCGGGCAGCGTGACGGTGACCGGCATGCCCGCGCGCCGGGCCGTCTCCACCAGCTCATGTACGTCGCCGAGCCCCGGCTGGGGCGCCCGCGGCGTCTCGTCGTCCTCCGCCCGCAGCACCCCGAGGAGACGCCGCATGTCGGCCAGCGCGACCCGGGCCGCCGTCGCGATGGTGGCCAGCTCCTCGCGAGCCGGGTCGGGCAACCCGCCAATCCGGTACGGGGCGGTCTCCGCCTGCACCGCGATCATCGACATGTGGTGCGCCACCACGTCGTGCATCTCCCGGGCGATCCGGGCCCGTTCCTCGAGCACGGCCCGGCGAGCCCGCTCGAGTTCGTTCAGCTCGGTCTGCTCGGCGAGTGCCCGGCGGCTCTGCCGGCGCCGGACCACCATGTCGCCGAGCAGCGCGATCGCTACCAGCAGGATGGCGGCGCCCCAGGCGTTGGCGCGGTCCGCGAACAGGAACAGCGGCACCAGGCTGAACCCGGTGGCCCAGGCGGTGACGCCGGAGTCCTCGGCGAGCGCGAGCGCGCCGAGCACGGCCAGGAATCCGAAAATCTGCACCGGATTCCACGGCCACGACTCCGCCGGCTTGGCGCCCAGCACGCCGAGGAACAACATCACGTACGCGATCCGCCAGGCCAGCAGCGGCGCGCGGAACATCAGCGCGACCGGGAGCACCGAGCCGGCGGCGAGCACGACCGCGAGGGGCTGCCCGGTGCCCCGCGTCTCCTGCAGGTAGGCGCCGGCGGAGAAGCCGAGGCCCACCAGTGCCAGGAGACCCAGCGGTATCGCGTACGCGCGGAGTTTGATCCATCGGGAGCGCCGGGCCGGCGGCCGCCGGCGGTCCGGACCCCAGAGCAGCCGGAGCAGCGGGCCCGCGACTTCGCGAGCGACCGCCGGACCGCTAGTCTCCATTCCCAGCAGGTTACGGCGGTGTCGCCGCCGCGTCGTGCCCCTGCGGTGCCATCCGGCACCCCTACCTGGGTATGAAGGAGCTCCCGTTGGCCCGCACCGTATTGGTGACCGGAGGAAACCGCGGCATCGGACTCGCCATCGCGCGGGCGTTCGCCAAGCAGGGCGACCGGGTCGCGGTCACGCACCGCGGCAGCGGTGCGCCCGAGGGCCTGTTCGGCGTCCAGTGCGACATCACCGACAGCGCAGCCGTCGACGCGGCGTTCACGACCGTGGAGGCCGAACTCGGTCCGGTCGAAGTGCTGGTCGCCAACGCCGGCATCACCGACGACACGCTGCTGCTGCGGATGTCCGACGAGCAGTTCGAGCGCGTGATAGACACCAATCTGACCGGCGCGTTCCGGTGCGCGAAGCGGGCCAGCTCGAAGATGCTGCGGGCCAGATGGGGGCGGATCATCTTCATCTCCTCGGTGGTCGGCCTGTACGGCGGCCCCGGCCAGGTCAACTACGCCGCCAGCAAGGCCGGCCTGGTCGGCATGGCCCGCTCGATCACCCGCGAGCTGGGCAGCCGCAACATCACGGCGAACGTGGTCGCGCCGGGATTCATCGAGACCGAGATGACCGATGTGCTGCCCGACGCGCGCAAAGCGGAGATCATCAAGGCGGTACCGGCCGGGCGGCTGGCTCACCCGGACGAGGTGGCCGCGGCCACGCTGTTCCTCGCGGGCGACAGCGCCGCGTACATCTCGGGCGCCGTACTGCCGGTCGACGGCGGCCTCGGCATGGGCCACTGAGCCCTTTCTATTCGGGAGAGATCGTGTCTGGACTGCTGGCCGGCAAGCGGCTGCTCGTGACCGGCGTCATCACCGACGCCTCGATCGCGTTCTCGGTGGCGAAGCTCGCCCAGGAGAACGGCGCCACCGTCGTGCTGACCGGTTTCGGCCGGCTGTCGCTGGTCGAGCGGATCGCGAAGCGGCTGCCGGAACCGGCACCGGTGATCGAGCTGGACGTGACGAATCAGGAGCACCTGGACCGGCTGGCCGACCGGGTCCGCGAGCATGTCGACGGCCTCGACGGTGTGGTGCACTCGATCGCGTTCGGTCCGCAGAGCGTGCTCGGCGGCGAGTTCCTGAACGCCCAGTGGCCGGACGTCGCCACGGCTCTGCAGGTGTCGACGTTCTCGTACAAGTCGCTCGCCACCGCCTGCCTGCCGCTGATGAGTGCCGGCGGCAGCATCGTCGGGCTGACGTTCGACGCCACCAAGGCGTGGCCGGTGTACGACTGGATGGGGGTGGCCAAGGCCGGCCTCGAGTCGGCGTCCCGCTACCTGGCGCTGCACCTGGGCAAACAGGGCATCCGCAGCAACCTGGTCTCGGCCGGCCCGCTACGCACGATGGCCGCCAAGTCGATCCCGGGCTTCGAGCAGTTCGAGGATGCGTGGGCCGAACGGGCTCCGCTGGGCTGGGATCTCGACGACCAGATGCCGGCCGCGCGGGCGATCTGTGCGCTGCTGTCCGACTGGTTCCCGGCGACGACCGGCGAGATGGTGCACGTCGACGGCGGCTACCACGCTCTGGGGGCCTGACGCCAGCCCTTCTGTCCCGCCCCCTTCGCCGCGCGATCATGAGGTTGTGCGGGCGATATGTCTGAAATGCGGCGGCGTAACCCCATGATCGCCGGGTGCGGTCGGGCGGGCGGTGCGGGTGAGAGAGGATGGCGAGGTGCCGTACGACGCCTTCCTGCTGCTCTCATTCGGTGGCCCGGAACATCCCGATGATGTGATGCCGTTCCTGCGCAACGTGACGCGCGGCCGCGGTGTGCCCGATGAGCGCCTCGCCGAGGTGGCGGAGCACTACTACCACTTCGGCGGCGTGTCCCCGATCAACCAGCAATGCCGCGATCTGCTGGCCGCCATCGAGGCTGACTTCGCCGCCAACGGGATCGCGCTGCCCACCTACTGGGGGAACCGGAACTGGCGACCGATGCTCGCGGACACCGTCGCACAGATGCGTGACGACGGCGTCACCAGTGCGCTCGGCTTCGCCACCAGCGCGTACGGCGGCTATTCGTCCTGCCGGCAGTACTGGGAGGACATCGCGGCGGCCCGCGCGCACGTGGGCCCCGGCGCGCCGGCGATCACCAAGCTGCGCCAGTTCCACGACCACCCCGGCTTCGTCCGGCCGCACGCCGACGCGGTCCGCGCCGCGCTGGACAAGCTGGACCCGGCCCGGCGCGCCAGCACCCGGGTCATCTTCACCGCGCACTCCATCCCGACCTCGATGGCGGCCAGCGCGGGCCCGGACGGCGGCCGCTACACCGCCCAGCTGCAGGAGACGGCCGCGCTCGTGCACGCCGAGGCCGCGCCCGAGCTGCCCTGGGACCTGGTCTGGCAGAGCCGCTCCGGCCCGCCGCAAGTGCCGTGGCTCGAACCGGACATCAACGACCATCTCGCGGCACTCGCCGAGCAGGACGTAACCGACGTGGTGGTCAGCCCGATCGGCTTCGTATCGGACCACCTCGAGGTGATCTGGGACCTGGACAACGAGGCGGCGGAGACCGCCGCGAGGCTGGGCATGGGCTACGCGCGCGCGGGTACGCCCGGCACCGACCCGCGCTTCGTCGCGATGATCCGTTCACTGGTCACCGAGCGGACCGTCGGCGGCCCGCGGGAACGGCTCGGTACGCTGCCGATCTGGGACGTCTGCCCGGCCGACTGCTGCCCATCCCCACAACGCCGAGGAGCACCATGACGGAGCGCAAGGCCATCGAGAGCTGGTTGACCGACATGGACGGGGTTCTCGTCCACGAGGGCCAGCCGGTTCCCGGAGCGCCGGAGTTCGTCAACCGGATGAAAGCCTCCGGCAAGCCGTTCCTGATCCTGACCAACAACTCCATCTACACGCCGCGTGACTTGCAGGCCCGACTCGGCCGCATGGGCTTCGACGTGCCCGAGGAGTCCATCTGGACGGCCGCGCTGGCCACCGCGCAGTTTCTCGGAGACCAGCGCCCCGGCGGAACCGCGTACGTGATCGGCGAGGCCGGACTGACCACCGCCATGCACGCGGTCGGCTACGTGCTGTCCGACTTCCAGCCCGACTACGTCGTGTTGGGGGAGACCCGCATCTACAGCTTCGAGGCCATCACCAAGGCCGTCCGCCTGATCAACAACGGCGCCCGGTTCATCTGCACCAACCCCGACCCGACCGGGCCGTCCGCGGAGGGCGCCCTGCCGGCGGCGGGCTCGGTCGCCGCGCTGATCTCCAAGGCCACCGGCGTCGACCCGTACTTCGTCGGCAAGCCCAACCCGATGATGATGCGCTCGGCGCTGAACACCATCGAGGCGCATTCGGAGAGCACAGCGATGATCGGCGACCGCATGGACACCGACATCCTGTGCGGTCTCGAGGCCGGCCTGGAGACCATCCTGGTGCTCACCGGCATCAGCACCCGCGCGGAAACCGAACGCTACCCCTACCGCCCATCGCGCATCGTCGAGTCCGTAGCGGATCTGATCGACGAGATCTGATTGCACTCATCGAAGCCGCGGACTCCACCGGGCGGGTCTACGACGAGGACGGCTTGGTCGCCGAGGTCGCCCACACCACCACGAGATCCGTCGCCCGCTTCAAGGTCCACAAACCCGAACCACCACGCCGACGGCCGATGCCGACGCACAGTCGCCCAGAGGAAACGTCATGAAAGGTCGCGACCCCTACTCATTCGCGCAGGCCCCGAAGCAGCGGAAAGCCGGTCAGGAGCTGCTGCAGGTGCATGACTTGCCGCGGGATGAACTCGGCGACCGTGACCCCGACGACGTCGGCGACGAAGTCGATGTCGGCGACGATGCGTCGCACCTGCCCGCCGGTCAGCCCGCCCGGCTCGGCGCCCAGCCCCAGCACGATCTCGTTGCTGTCGACGGTGTCGACGTCGAAATGGACGGCTACCCCGGAGCAGCCGGTCGTGGCCAGCCAGTCCAGCAGCGGCTGTGTCGTTGTCCGCAGGTCGTCCGGGCTGAAGGAGCCGATACCCCACTGGGCCACGTTGCCGATGTCGTCCTCAGCCCACGCGTGCAGCCCGACCGAGGCGACCCGGTCCGCGGAGACGGTAGCGGGGAGCAGTTCCAGCACGTCCGGATGCCCATGACCGGTCAAGGCTGCCACCGCCATGGCGTGGAACCCCGGGTACCGGCTCGCGGGTGTGCCCACGTCGGGATTCGAGTCGATCCAGACGATCGCCAGGTCGTCGCCGTAGCGGCGCGCGAGTTCCGCAAACGGCGCGACACTGACCGCGCACTCGCCTCCCAGGGTGACGATCCTCGCCGGATCGTGCCGGCGAATGACCTCGAACGCCCGAGCCAGCTGCGCGACGATGACCTCCTTCGCCTCGATCCCCTCGCGCAGCTCCAGACCCGTGTCGTCCATCGCGACCGGCACGGCCCCGGTCGGGCCGTCGTGGTCAGGCAGGACCGCTGCCAGAACCGCCGAGCCGACGGCGTAGCCACGGCGGGCCACATCGAACGGGAACTCGGGAGCGAGCTCCCGGACGCTGGAGGTGCCGGCGCCCTGCCACTGCGGCCACAGCAGCCGCAGGGTCACACCGCAACCACCGGCATCGCTGCCCGGCGAGGATCGGAGCTCGCTCACGTCGCTGGCATCGCTGCCGCGATCCTCGGTCGTGGGCATGGTGGCCTCCCCGGATCGTGTCAGGATCACCCTCGTGCTTCCCGCGGCTGCGTGACGCCGTGGGACCCCCGATAGTTTGCTGTCGTCTAGCCGGAGGTGTCACCCATCAAGTGACCCTGATCCGTAATGGATCAAGTGGAGTCGGACAAACTCGGGCAAAGGCTGTCCGGTCTCGGGACCTACGTGACACATCGCTATCAGGACGTGGGTGACACTCCGCCGAGTGCTGGTGGAGTTGACCGTGACAGAGCAGCGGTATCGGGCCGTGTTGGAGGTCGAGGCCGGGGTTCCGGTGACCGAGGTCCGTCATCCCGCCTCCGACGCCACCTGCCGACGAGGATCGGCCGGCCGGTTGACACATGACACCGCGGGTCCCGAGAAGGCTCCAACAGATCAGACGGAGATGTGTGCTTGGCTCGTCGTTCTGCCGGGACAGAACGACGACTAACCCGAGCCTGTGGCGGATGCCAGCTCGGTTAGCCGGCGTTCGAGGAACCGCCGTTCGGCACCGTCGTCGGTGAGTTCCCTCGCACGTCGATAGGCGTCACGCGCCTCGTCGGTCCGCCCGAGGCGGTTCAAGAGCTCCGCCCTGGTCGAGTGCAGGTAGCGGAAGTCGTCGAGACCAAGTCCGTCGACGATGCGCAGGCCGGCCTCGGGGCCTTCGGTCTCGGCGATGGCGATGGCGCGGTTCAGCTCCACGACGGGTGAGTGGGTCAGGCGGGTGAGCTCGCTGTACAGCGCCGCGATCTGCGCCCAGTCGCACGGCACCGCGGCGTGCAACGACGCGATGGCGGCCTGCAGGACATAGGGCCCGCGGCCGCCCAGGGCGAGCGCCCGGTCGAGCTCGGCGCGTCCATCGGCGATCTGCTCGGTGTTCCAACGTGACCGGTCCTGATCGCCGAGCAGCACGAGCTCGCCGTCGCGGAACCGCGCCTCACGACGGGAGTCGTGCAAGAGCATCATCGCCAGCAGCCCGCGAACCTCGGGATCGTCCGGAAGCAGTTCGGCGAGCGCGCGTCCCAACCAGATTGCCTCTGCCGCGAGCTCGTCGCGGCCGCCGTAGCCCTCGTTGAAGATCAGGTAAACGACGGCGAGAACGGCGTCGAGACGCTCGCGGAGCAGGTGAACCGGTGGCACTCGAAACGGGATCCCAGCAGCTTTGATCTTGCCTTTGGCCCGCACCAGCCGCTGCGCCATGGTGCGCTCCGGTACCAGGAACGCGCGGGCGATCTCGTCGGTGGTGAGCCCGCCGAGGGTGCGCAGGGTCAGCGCAACCTGCGCCTCGACCGCGAGCGCCGGGTGACAGCAGGTGAAGATGAGCTCCAGGCGCTCGTCGGGAAACGTCGTGGTCTTCATCGGCACCTCAGCACGATTGCCTGCGACGAGCAGGCCGAACTTGGTCGCGAGGGCCCGGTCGCGGCGGATGCGATCCATCGCTTGGTTCCAAGCCGTCGTCATCAACCAGGCGCGCGGGTTGCGGGGGACGCCCTCGCGTGGCCATCGCTCGGCGGCGATGGCGAACGCCTCCTGCGCGGCTTCCTCGGCGAGGTCAAAGTCGCCGAGGAAGCCGATCAGGGTGGCAAGGACGCGGCCCCATTCCTCGCGGAAGACCTGTTCGAGCGTCGCTACCAATACACCTCCGAGGGACGGATCTCGACGGCGCCACCATAGCGTGCTGCAGGGACGCGGGCGGCCACCTCGATGGCCGCGTCGAGGTCGTCGGCCTCGAGGATGATCCAACCGCCGACGGCCTCCTTCATCCCGACGAACGGGCCGTCCGTTGTCAGGGTCTTGCCGCCTTCGACCCGGACGGTGGTCGCGTTCTGCGGGAGGCCCATCGGCAGCCCGGGGGTAACGCCCGGCGTCTGATTGATCCCTTGGTAGTCGGCGTAGACCTGCTTCTGCTCCTCCTCGGGGAGCGCGGCCTGTCGCTCAAGCGCGGTGCCCTGATAGATCAGCATGACGTACTTCATCGCTTCCTCCTCGTCACGACCAGATGGTCGCGCAGTAAGACGAACGGCGAGCAACGAAATCGACAGGTGGACACCGGAAATCTTGAGCTTCCCCGTTTGGGTGGCCGTCCAAGCGTGGATCTCGCCCCGACGAACTCCTGCTGAAGCTGGCTCTCGTCGGGGCGCTAAGGCTAGAAGAAGGGCGGCCACGTCAAAGTCGTGCGACGCACCACCACTCAGGCGGTCCGTAGCATCAAGGGCCAGCGACCGCGCATCGCTGCCTCGGTTCCTGAGCGGTGAAGGTTACTCGGGTATGGCCAGCAGCACCCGTTCCCGCGTGCCCGCGTCAACGCGATCATGAGCTTCGGCTGCCCGCTCCAAAGGCAGCGAAGCACCGATGCGGATGGACAGGGCGCCGTCTCGGGCCGCGGTCGTCAGGTCGGTCGCTGCCTGCTGCTTGGCCTCGACCGGGAAGTCGTCGCTGCCGATCAGCCTGATCGTGATGTTGCTGAAAAGCATCGGCCAGAACGGAAAGTCCGGCCGGTCTTTGCGAGTCGCGTACGCGGCGATGATGGTCTGGTTCTTCGCTACCGCGGCGTCCAGGTCGATGTTGTCGGAGAACGAGACCTCGATAATGCGGTCCACACCATCGGGTGCGTGAGCCCGGATCGCCGCCGCGGGATCCGCGTCGTCCAGAGCGACGACCGGCGCGCCGGGAACGGTCACCTGTTCCAGGTCGCGGTGCCGGCGCACCGTGGCGATCACGCTCGCCCCACCCCAGACCGCCAGTTGCGCCGCCAGTGCACCCACCCCGCCGAGGACCCCGTGCACCAGCACCGTCCGGCCCGTGACCGGCCCGTCGGCGAACACTGCACGGTGAGCGGTGATCCCCGGAATGCCCAACGACGCCCCGACGTCGTCGCTCACCTCGTCTGGCAGATCGACGGCTTGCCCGTTGGGCACCACCGTCAGCTGCGCGGCCGTGCCGAACGGCCGGTACGACTGGGCACCGAACACCCAGACCCGCCGCCCGACCCGGCCTGGGTCGACGCCTTCGCCCACCGCATCGATCACCCCAGCGCCGTCGCTGTGCGGGATGATCCGGGGGTACGGCATCCCGTAACCAACCCAGTCCGCACGCTTCTTGGTGTCGCCCGGATTGATCCCCGACCGAGTCAACCGGACCCGGAGCTCACCAGCGCCCGGCGTCGGATCAGGCATCTCGCCGACCTGAAGGACCTCGGCCGCAGGACCCGGACGCTCGTACCACACCGCACGCATAGATCCTCCACAACCTCAGTGCCGACCTGCGATCCAACAGCCAAGCCTGTCCTCATCTTCCCCGGACCAGCAGGCCTCATGGCCAAGGCCGCGCGGCGCACGGCATCTCCCGCCGGCCGTAGCATCGAAGCCGGCGGCCGCGGATCGCTACCTAGATTTTCTAGACCACCTGTCGCGCATCACTCGGCGGATTTGCGTCGCACGTCAGTTGTCAGGCCAGCCGCTGCCGACAGCGCGGATACCAGGACCACCGCCGACCACATCCACAGCATCCGGCGTGCGGCCAGCCGGCCTGCTTCAGCCCGGCCGAGGACGACATGCCCTCGGGCAGGTTCGACAGCGCCACCCCGGCCAGCAGCGACAGGCTGACCCCGCCCTGGGGGACGGTGAGGCCGAGCACGAACGACTCGGGGATGCCGTCCAGGACCGAGCCGAGCACGATCGCCAACGGCGACCCTTCGGCCTGGACGCCACCCGCGTCCTTGCCGCCGCCGTGGCGGGTCAGCTCTTGACGAACCGCCGGACGAACGCGAGCGCCTTGTCGGCGACCTCACGCCAGCCGCTGTCGATGGTCAGCGCGTGCCCCCGGCCGGGGATCTTCTCGATCTCGGTCACGCCCTGGTTGTCCTGCTGCTGCTTGTAGGAGGCGTTGACGATCGCCCACGGGACGGTGTGGTCCCGCTCGCCGGAGATGAGCAGCAGCGGCCCGCGGTCGGGGTTCCTGGTGTCGACCTTGGCCTCGGTCCAGGGATTGAGGTTGGCCGTGGCCGCCTGGAACAGCGGCTTGCCGGGGGTCGGCACGGCGTAGGTGTCGTAGAGCTGCTTGGCCTCGTCCTCGCTGACGGCGTTGGCGAAGCTGTAGCGGAACTGCTCGTAGGTCAGCGGCACCGCGCGGTTGCGATTGGCCGGGTTGCGCAGCACCGGTGAGCTGGACTTGAGGGCCGAGATCGGCAGGGGCAGCACCCCGCGGAAGGGGGCCGGGTCGATCGCCACCGACACCGCGGCCAGGCCCCGCCCGGCCAGGATCTGGGTCAGCAGCCCGCCAGTGGAGTGGCCGATGATCGCCGGCTTGCGGTTCAGCCCGCGGATGATGGTCTCGAAGTGGTCGGCGACCTGGCCGATCGACTTGCCGGCGAACACGTCCGGGTGCTCGGCGGCCTCCTCGACCGTCTCGGGGTCGTCCGGCCAGCCGGGGGTCAGGGCCACATAGCCGTTGTCCTCGAACAGCTTCGCCCAGCGATCCCAGCTGCTAGGCAGCAGCCACAGACCGTGGACGAACACCACCGGCTGGCGGCCGGTCTGGTTCGCGCGCTGGCACTGCTCCAGCTCGTGCTCGGTGATCGTCTTGCCGTCCGGCGGGGCGCTCGATCCTGCGTCGGTCATGGCAGTTCCTCCTGGTGAGCGCGGGACAACCAACCGACACCCCACCATAGAGGACGACGCCGGGTGCCGACCACAGTCAGATGACTGCACCTGGCGGCCGGGGTGGCGCCTCCGTGGCAGCTGCTCAGCCAGTGTCGGGCACGATGCGCCATCGACACACGCTTTCGACGGCTGGAACGGACAAGACGGCCCAGAGACGGCCCAGGAGCGCGTCTAAGGTGCATCCTCGCAGCTCAACAGCAGCGGAACTGTCAGATCGACGAGATCTGACGGGTATCCGGCCGGGGCCTACCCTGGCAGGCTGGCTACATGGGCTTGGCATGGGATGAGTCGTATCTCGGGCAGCTGCGGGCCAAGGCCGGCGACGACCAGATCCTCGTCGCTGTGGGGACGCGTTGCGTCGTGCGCGACGACGACGGCCAGGTGCTGCTCGTCAAGCGCGAGGACAACGGGCTGTGGGGCTTCCCGGCCGGCACGATGGAGCTCAACGAGACCGTACGCGAGTGCGCGATCCGCGTGCTCTCCGAGGAGACCGGCCTGATCGCCCATGGCGTCACCCCGTTCGGGCTCTACTCGCGACTGAGCGAATGGGGTCCCAACGTGTACGGCCACCTCTACCACCACGTCACGCTCGCCTGCCGGATCGACCTGTACGAGGGTGAGCTGGTCCGCGAGACCGCGGAGACCACGGACGCCGCGTTCCATCGGCCGGACGCGCTGCCGGACGAGCTGATGCCGTCCGTGGTCCGGACGCTGCGGGACCTGGAGGCGTTCGACGCGGGCGGCCCGTTCATCCTCGAGTGAAAGGGCCTGTGTCTCTGGTCCTCGCTGCGCTCGGACGGCTCGCGCCTCAGACCCGGTGAGATGCCGCAGTCGCTCCGGTCGCTGAGCTGGCTGGCCTCGCTGTCGCTCGGCGGCTCGCGCCTCAGACCCGGTGAGATGCCGCAGTCGCTGCGCTCCCTCCGCTTGGTGCGGCATCTCACCGGCGGCGCTCGCGGGCCACCGACGCGAAGTAGCGCTCGGCGACCTGGGTGTGCAGGCTGAAACCGAGCTCGGCCGGTTCGTCCAGGACCGCCAGGCCGAGCGTCTCGCCGTTCGGGTGGAACTGCGGCAGCTCGGTGATTGCCGGCAGCAGGCCGAACACCAGCAGGGTGCCGTCCGGGGCGCTGAGCGTGTCGAACAGGCGTACCGATGACGGGTCCGCCACGAGGCCGGTCTCCTCGGCCAGCTCGCGTACCGTGGCCTCTTGCCAGGTCTCGCCCACGTCGATGTAGCCGCCCGGCAAGGCCAGGCGGTCGCGGGCGGAGGGAACGCCCCGGCGCACGACGAGCAGGCCCAGCCCCACCGGCTGGACCGCGACGGCGACCGGCTTGGGGTTGAGGTAACTGGTCTCGCCGCAGGCCGCGCAGCGGCGCGGCCACGGCTGGCGGGGGGTGAAGCGGGCTCCGCAGAACGTGCAGTGCGCGTAGCGGTCAGGCATGCAGCGGCGAGTTGCACGCGGCGACCAGCGCCTGGCGGCAGGCCGCGGTGAGCGGGCGCAGCGCTGCGTCACGCTGCTGGGCCTCGTAGCCGTTCACGGCCCCGCCCGGCGCGCTGTGCTCGGCCAGAGCGAGGACCTGGTCGAGAACGCTCGCCCGGGCGAACAGCCGGCGGGCGCGTGGGTCGAAGCCGACCGGCAGCGTCGCGGTGCTCTCCGGGCGGCGCAATGCCTGCAGCGCACCGGCCAGCTCGGGACGCCACTGGGCGACGTCCAGGCGGGTCAGCCGGGTGGTGGCCTCGGCGAGCGCGGCGGTGAGCTCCGACTCCGCCTCGGCCGGGGCCATCTGGAAGCCCGGGCGGTACTCCGGCACCGGAAACACCCGCCACAACACCGTCTCGAACTCCATGCCGGAGCCGGACGTGTGCCGGCGCACCTCGGGCACCACACCGAACTCGGGTGTCATCACCGCCTCGCCGGCCAGCAGCGCGGCGCCGGTCAGCGGCCCGGGGCCGGGCAGCCCGCGCGGGTCGCCGGGGGCGGGCAGCACCAGGCGGATGTCGTCGGGGTGCAGCTTGGCGAACACCGGGAGGCCATGGGAGAGCGGCACGTCGGTCCAGGTGCCAGGGGCGTCGGCGACGAGGTGTTCCTCGTCGCCGGCGATCTCGTCGGCCAGCTCGTCGAACGGGACGAGCCCGGCGCGCCAGGCGCGCACCCACGAGACGAACCGGGTGGACCGGCGCGCCGTCAGGGTCGCCGCATTGACTGCGGGGTGCATGCGGCAAGGGTACGTGCCGTCGAGCGAGCTTGTCTCGGCCGGAGCGTCGGAAACACCGCGTCACCGCTCGCGGGTTACCGTGCGGGACATGTATTCCGACGACGTGCTCGCGGGAAACTGGCGCCGCCGCCCGGTGGTGCCCGAGGTGGACGCCGAGCGTGACCTGGTCGTGGAGGACGTGGACTCCGGCTTCTGCGGCGCGGTGGTGGGATTCGAGCTGGGGGCCGTGGTGCTGGAGGACCGGCACGGCAGGCGCCGCAACTTCCCGCTGTCACCGGGCGCATTCCTGCTCGACGGCAACGTGGTGACGCTGCGCAAGCCGGTCCATCAACCGGCGCAGCGCCGGCGGACGACCGCGTCGGGCTCGGTGGCCGTCGACGGCGTCAAGGCGCAGGTGGCCCGGGCGAGCCGGATCTGGGTCGAGGGGATCCACGACGCCGCGCTGGTCGAGCGCATCTGGGGCGACGACCTGCGCGTCGAGGGCGTGGTGGTCGAGCCGCTGGACGGCATCGACGCGCTCGCGGCCGAGGTGCGTGCCTTCCAGCCCGGGCCACGCCGGCGCCTGGGCGTGCTGGTCGACCATCTGGTGCCCGGGTCGAAGGAGAGCAAGATCGTCGCGGCGGTCGACAGCGAGTACGTGCTCGTCACCGGGCATCCCTACGTCGACGTCTGGCAGGCCGTGAAGCCCGAACGCGTAGGCCTGACGGCGTGGCCGGTGATCCCGCCCGGCCGGCCCTGGAAGGAGGGCGTCTGCGCCGCCGCCGGGGTCGCCGAGCCCGCCGAGATGTGGCGCCGGATCCTCGCGTCGGTCAACAGCTACCGGGACGTGGAGACGCCGTTGATCAACTCGATGGAACGTTTGATCGACTTCGTGACCGATCTCGACTAGGCACCGCTCAGGCCAGGTGTCCCGGGTCGCGGGCGAAGACGAACGTCGCGATGTCGAGCTTCTCCACCGCGCCACTGGCGTCGCCCACCACCGTGAGCACCTCGCGGTCGTTCATGCCCGAACGGCCGCGCCACCGGTCCGGCCCCTCGCGGACGAAGCGCCACGGCCGCGCCGGCACGGTCAGGCACGTCATGACGAGATCCGCGCCGTCCGCGGTCACCTCGTACTCGCGGCCCATCCACCACCAGCGCCCGCACAGCTCGGCGACGTCACCCTCCGGTGGGTGCGAGGGGCGCCACGGCTCGGCGGGCGCCGGTTCCAGGTCCAGCACGGCCGTCAGCGCGTCCAGCGACACCTGCTGGATGTGGGTGCCGCGCAGCCCGTACGCGTTGGCGAACGCGATCACGGCGGTGCGGCTGGGCCGGTGCACGACGAGCTGGGCCACGTACCCGGGCATGGATCCGCCGTGCCCGACGAACACCCGCTCGCCGACCCGGTACAGCTGTGGCCCGAGCCCGTGTCCCGACGTCCAGGTTTCGTCGGCGATGACGACCGGCGTGCACATCTCGTCGACGGTGTCCCTGCCGAGTACGGCTGGCGCGGGATCGGCCAGGAACGCGGCCCACTTGACCATGTCGGTCACCGTCGACCAGAGCTGCCCGGCCGGTGCCATCGCGCCCGCGTCCAGGCGTGGCTCCTCATGCAAGGTGCCGTACAGCGGATGGACCACGTAGCCACGGGCGAACGGCTCCACCGGGTGGTACGTGGTCCGCGTCATCCCGAGCGGGTCCAGCACCCGCTTGCCGACGAGATCCGCCCAGGGCTGGCCGGTGACCCGTTGCAGGACGGCGCCCAGCAGCCCGTACGCGAGATTGGAATAGTGATAGGTCCGGAACGGCGGGCCGGCGAGCTTGTCGGAGGCCAGCTCCGCCAGGAGCTGGTCCACGTCCCCGCCGGTGGAGCGCTCCCACCAGGTGCCGTCCGGTTCGCGCTGCAGGCCGGACACGTGCCCGAGCAGCTGGCGCAGCGTGACGCCGCCGACCGGCGTGCCGGGAAGGTGCCGGTAGAGCACGTCGTCGAGGGCGAAGAGGCCCTCGTCACGCAGCTGCATGACCATGGTGGCGGTCATCGTCTTGGTGATCGACCCGAGCCGGTACTGGATCTTCGGGTCCGGCCGCGGCTGCTCGCCGACGCCCGCGAAGTGCAGCAGCGCGCCGTCCCGGACGACGGCCAGCGCCAGCGACGGCACGCGTCCGGCGGACTGCGCGCGGGCGGCGATTTCGTTCACCCGACGGCCGGTATCGGGGAGCAGCGACACGGTGAGCCTCCTAACGGGGGACAACTGTTCGTCCAACTGTGCGTAGGTGAGACGGCTATGCGCTTTCCGTTATCGCCCGGCGTGCCAAGACGTGTCACGATCGGTATGTGGAAGCCGTCCTGTGGATCGTGCTCGCGATCGCCCTTGCGATCGGCGAGGCCTTCACCGCGACCCTCCTTGTCATCATGTTCGCCGCCGGGGCGCTCGCGGCCGCCGGCGCCGCCGCTCTCGGCGCTCCGCTCCTGCTTCAGGTCATCGTGTTCGCGCTGGTGTCCGGGCTCTCCGTCGGGGCGATCCGGCCGATCATCATCCGGCATGCCCGGTCCGCGCTCGAGACGGGCGAGACGCCGTTCGGGCTGGAAGCGATGGAAGGGTCGCACGGCACGGTCCTGGAAGAGGTCAACGCCGACCGTGGGATGATCAAGATCGACGGCGAGCTATGGCAGGCGCGATCGTTCGACGGCAACGAGAAGTATCTGCCCGGCGAACGCGTCCGGGTGCTCAGGGTTCGAGGCGCCACCGCGATCGTGTGGCGTGACGACATGCCCAACATATAGAGAGAGGCACCATGGAACTTGTCATCGGTCTGCTGGTCCTGGTGATCGCGTTGTTCGCGGTGATCACTGTGTACAGGTCCGTGCGGATCGTCCCGCAGCAGCGGATGGACGTCGTCGAGCGGCTAGGCAGGTACAAGCGGACCCTGTCGCCGGGCCTGAATCTGCTGGTGCCGTTCGTCGACGCCGTGCGCACCAAGGTGGACATGCGCGAGCAGGTGGTCAGCTTCCCGCCGCAGCCGGTGATCACCTCCGACAACCTGGTCGTCTCGATCGACACGGTTCTCTACTTCAAGGTCGTCGACCCGGTCCGGGCCACGTACGAGATCTCGAACTTCCTGCAGGCCATCGAACAGCTCACGGTCACCACGCTGCGTAACGTGATCGGTTCGCTCGACCTGGAGCGTGCGCTGACCAGCCGCGAGGAGATCAACCGGCACCTGTCGAGCGTGCTCGACGAGACCACGGGCCGGTGGGGTATCAAGGTGACCCGCGTCGAGATCAAGGCGATCGAGCCGCCGCCGAGCATCCGTGACTCCATGGAGAAGCAGATGCGCGCCGAGCGGGAGCGCCGCGCCACGATCCTCAACGCCGAGGGCCACAAGCAGGCTCAGATCCTGACGGCCGAGGGTGAGAAACAGGCCGCGGTGCTGCGCGCCGACGGCGATCGGCAGGCCCGGATCCTTACGGCCGAAGGCCAGGCGAAGGCCGTCCGGACGGTCTTCAACGCCATCCACGAGGCCAACCCGAGCCAGAAGGTGCTGGCGTACCAGTACTTGCAGGCGCTGCCGCAGATCGCCAACGGCTCGGCCAACAAGGTGTGGATCGTGCCGACCGAGCTTTCCAGGGCCCTCGACGGCATCGGTGGCGCGCTCGGCGGGCTGGCCAACATGGTCGGCGACGTGCCGAAGGCGACCCTCGACGCGGGCGCCGTCGAGCGCGAGGCCGTCGCAGCGGCCGAGGCCGCCGCGGCGGAGGCCGAGAAGGTCGACGCAGCGGTACGGGCGGCCGAGGCGCAGGTCTCCGGCGACAAGGGACAGTCGGCGCTGCCCGCGCCCGAGCCGATTCCGCCGTCCGCGGCGCTCGGCAGCCCCGACTACAACGGGGCCGGCGAGCCCGAACGCGCCTGATCTGCGGTCGACGGGCGGCCGGTCCCGATCCCGGGGCCGGCCGCCTCTTCGGTCACCCTCGGGGCGCCGGGCGATCGTCGGACCCGGATGGCATGCTCCGAGGAGAGGCCCGCGACGCGGCGGGCCGAGCGGGAGGGACGGTCATGGCGAAGGTGGTCGGCGACATCTCGGTGTCCCTGGACGGGTTCGTCACCGGGCCCGACCCGGATATCGCGCACGGGCTCGGCCGCGGCGGAGAGGGCCTGCACACCTGGGCCATCGACGGCGACGCCATCGACGACGAGGTGCTCACGGACGCGGTCGACGCCACCGGCGTGGTGATCATGGGCCGGCGGCTGTTCGACATCGTGGACGGCCCGCACGGCTGGACCGACGAGATGGGCTACGGCGCGGCCCATGCCGCACGGCCGCCGGTGCTGGTGGTGACCAGGACCCCGCCCGACACGGTACGGCTGGGGGACCGGTTCACGTTCGTCGTGGACGGCGTGGGCAGCGCCGTGTCGAAGGGGATCGCGATGGCCGACGACCGCGACGTGGTGGTGATGGGCGGCGCGGCGGTCATCCGTGGCTGCCTCGAGTTGGATCTGCTCGACGAGCTGCGGCTGCACCTCGCGCCGGTCATCCTGGGCTCGGGCACCCCGCTGTGGGTCGACAACGCCCCGCGGGAGCTGCGCCAGATCCACGTCCGGGCGTCCGGGCACGCCACCCACCTGACATACCGGGTCGCCTGACTCCTGTGCCCGTCCATCTCGTCACCGACCCGGACGACCACCGCCTCGGCGACTACCGCGCGCTCACCGACCTCGAGCTGCGTACCAAGTGGGAGCAGCCGTTCGGGCTGTTCATCGCGGAGGGCGAGCTGGTCCTGCGCCGCGCGCTGCGGGCCGGTTACCGGCCACGGTCCTACCTCGTCGACGCCAAGCGGGTCGAGCAGCTGGACGATCTGGCCGGCGACACTCCGATCTACGCCGCCACGCCGCACGTGCTCGAACGGATCACCGGGTTCCGGGTACACCGCGGCGTGCTCGCCTCGTTCCACCGGCTGCCGCTACTGAACGCGGACGACGTCGTCGCGGCGGCCCGGCGGGTGGCGATCCTCGAGGACGTCAACAACCACACCAACATCGGCGCTGTGTTCCGCGGCGCGGCGGCGCTCGGTGTCGACGCCGTCCTGCTGTCGCCGACGTGTGCCGACCCCCTGTACCGGCGCAGCGTGCGGGTGAGCATGGGCGAGGTGTTCGCCGTACCGTATGCGCGGTTGGAGCCCTGGCCGGACGGCCTCGCGCGGGTGCGCGAGGCCGGCTTCACGGTCCTGGCTCTGACGCCCGCCGAGGATGCCGTGCCGCTGCAGCGGCTGACCGCCGCGCAGCGCGAGCGGACCGCGTTGCTGCTCGGCGCCGAAGGTCCGGGACTGTCCCGTCACGCGCTGGCGGCCAGCGACGTCCCGGTGAAGATCCCGATGCGCCGCGGCGTCGACTCGCTCAACGTGGCCGCGGCGGCGGCGGTCGCGTTCTGGGAGCTGAGCCGGGACGACGAGGGAGACGCATGGCGGACGAACTGAAGACCGACCGGCTGCTGCTGCGCCAATGGCGCGACGCCGACCTCGACCCGTGGGCCGCCATGAACGCCGACCCGAGCGTCCGCGAGTTCTTCCCGGAGACGCTGACCCGCGAGCAGAGCGCGGCATCCATGGCCCGCTTCCGCGCCAACCTCGACGAACGCGGCTGGGGCTGGTGGGCCGTCGAGGTCACCGCCACCGGGCAGTTCGTAGGGATGGCCGGACTCGACCCGGTCGACGAAGGACTGCCGTTCGGCGGCGTCGAGATCGGCTGGCGGTTGGCCCGTACGGCGTGGGGCCACGGCTACGCCACCGAGGCGGGCCGAGCCGTCCTCGCGTACGGTTTCGACACGCTCGGCCTCGGCGAGATCCTCGCGATCACCGCGGCCGGAAACCAGCGCTCCCGTGCGGCGATGCGCCGGCTCGGCATGACGCATGACCCGGCGGACGACTTCGACGACCCCACCGTCTCGCCCGGGCCGCTGCGCCGTTCGGTCCTCTACCGGCTCCACCGCCCTGGTTGAAGTCCCCGGTCGCGTGGACGCGCGAGGATGGGGCGATGATCGCCGAACTCCCCGTCGCGGCCCTGTCCGAGCTCCGCAAGCGCCGCAGCGCCAAGTGGCGCACGTACCCCGCCGACGTCCTGCCGCTCACCGTGGCCGAGATGGACTTCGCGCTTGCACCACCGATCCTCGACGCGCTGCGCGCGGCCGTCGACGCGTCCGACACGGGTTATTCCGCGGCCGTTCCCGAGTTGGGCGAGGCGTACGCCGGCTTCGCGGAGCGGCGTTGGGGCTGGCACGTCGACCCCGCAGCCGTCACCGCGGTCACCGACGTCGGCGTGGGCGTGGTCGAGCTGCTGCGGGTGCTCACCCGGCCCGGCGACTCGGTGGTGATCAGCCCGCCGGTCTATCCGCCCTTCTTCGATTGGGTACCGGAGGCCGGCGCGCGCCTGCTCGAAGTTCCCCTGACCAGCGAGTTCCGGCTGGACCTGGCCGGGCTCGAAGCCGCGTTCGCCACCCATCCCGCGGCGTACGTGCTGTGCAACCCGCACAATCCGGTCGGGCGGGTGCACACGCCCGAAGAGTTGGCGGCGCTCGTGCGGCTCGCCCGGATCTACCGCGTCACGATCGTCAGCGACGAGATCCACGCGCCGCTCGTGCTGCCCGGCGCCACGTACACGCCGCTGCTCACGTTGCCGGGTGGGGCTGAGGTCGCAATCAGTGTCGTCTCCGGCAGTAAGGCCTGGAACCTGGCGGGCCTCAAGTGTGCGGCCGTGGTGACCGCGTCGAAGTCCATGGCCGAGGTGGTGGGTCGCTTCCCGAACGACGCCCGCTGGCGTACCGGGCACTTCGGCGTCATCGCGTCGATCGCGGCCTTCACCGCGAGCGTTCCGTGGCTCGATCAGCTGCTCGCCACGCTGGACGCCCGGCGCACTCAGCTCGGCGAACTCCTGCGCGACCGTCTTCCCATGATCAGTTGGCAGCCGCCCGGGGCCACGTACCTCGCCTGGCTCGACTGCACCAAGCTCGGCCCCGACAACGAGGCCCGTGACATGTTCCTGCGGCGCGGCCGCGTCGCGATGGAGCCCGGCCTGCGCTTCGGCGCGGCCGGCGCCGGCTACGTGCGCCTCAACTTCGGCACGAGCGCGGAGATCCTGGACGAGGCCACGACCCGCATGGCCGCCGCAGTGGCCGGGTAGGCAGCGTCGGGTCCACCGCCGCAGTACGGTTGTACTGTTCACGTCGTGCTCGGGGGTGTGTAGGTGTCGTCGACCGGTTCCGGTGCCGACCAGCCACACCTGCGGGCGTTGCTGAGCGCGATCCGGTTGCGCCTCGCGACTCCAGGCGCCGCGCCGACCGGTCCAGCGTCGGCGCCGGTGCCTCCTGCGCCGAGTGTCGAGCCGCCTGCCCTGCGGTCAATGCCCGATGGGGCCGTCCCCGTTCCGGCGGAGCCGATGCCGCCGGCCGGGACCGTGCCCGCCCCCGTACGCCTCCCGGGCCACGTTCCCGGCGCCGGCGCCACACCGCCCGCGGACGGCATGGACCCGGCCGACGCCGCCGCCCTGCGCGACCGGCAGCGGCTGCTCGGCGCGAGCCTGTCGCTGGCCGGCGGACCCGAGGCGGTGGCGGGACGGCTGCGGTCCTCGCTGGAGCAGGCCCAGCCGCAGCTGCTCGCGGCGCTGCCCGGTAACCCGCTCAGCCAGCGTGAGCAGCTGGCGCAGGCCCTGACGTGGCTGGTGGACAACCTGGACCGGCCGCCGGTCCTCGCCGCGGGCTGCGGCCAGCTCGGTGCCGCGCTGGCCGAGTGCGGCGTACCGCCGGGCCAGCTTCAGCTGGTCGGTGCCGCGCTGGTCGAGGCCGTGCGCGCCGGCCCGGCCGCGGGCGGCCGGCGGCAGGACGTCGACGAGGCGTGGCGTTCCACGTGGCAGCACGCGCACGAATGGATCCTGCACGGCGAGACCCTCGCCCGGTACGAGCCGACTATCTGGACGGCCGTGGTGGTCGAGCACGACCTGCGCCGCAGTGACCTCGCGGTAGTGCGGCTGCGTCCGTACCTGCCCATGCCGTTCCGGCCCGGCCAGTACGCGAGGATCGAGGTACCCGACGTGCCCGGCGTGTGGCGGCCGTACTCGCTGGCCGGCGCGCCTCGTCGCGACAACATCGTCGAGCTACACGTACGGGCCAAGACCGAGGCCGGCGTAAGCGGCAGCCTCGTCTACCGGACCGAGGTCGGCGACACGGTCCGGATCGCTCGTGCCGAGGGCGCCATGGGTCTGCCCGAGGAGCCGGAGCGCGACCTGCTGCTCATCGCGGGCGACACTGGTGTCGCGCCGCTCAAGGCGATGCTCACCGAGCTGGCCGCGAGCGGCGATCCCCGTTCGGCGGTGCTGTTCTGGGGCGCCCGTACCCTCGATGAGCTCTACGACATCGAGGAGGTCACGGAGATCGCCCGCGCCGCCCGGCGGGCCACCGTCGTACCGGTGATCTCCGAGGGCGAGGCCGGCCCGTACGCGTCGGGCCTGGTCACGGACGCGGTCGCCGCCTACGGCGAATGGTCGAAGCATGAGGTCTACCTGGCCGGTCCGCCGATAATGCTCGCCGCGACGAGGGCCGCCCTGCTCCAGCTCGGCGTGGCCCCCGAACGCATCCACCACGACGCCCCCGAAGGCTGAGCACGTCGCTGCCCGGTGGCCGGCCGGTCAGGACCGGATGATGCCGTACCTCTCTTGGATCATCGCTATCTCGGCCGGATCGGCGCTGGCGTTGAGCGTGGCGTGCAGCTCGGCGAAGTACTCGTCCAGGCCACCCGGTGTCACGATCAACAGCGCGGTAGCCGGGCCGCCGATGGACCGGAAGGTGTGCGGCAGGTTGCGCGGCAGGAAGGCGAACGAGCCCTGACCGGCTTCGAACCGGTCCTCGCCGCACTCCACGTAGAGGGCGCCGGTGAAGACGTAGAGGCTCTCGTCTTCCCGGGTGTGCGTGTGTCTCGGCGGCCCCTCGTCGACGGTCACCTCGATTACGGTCAAGCTTCGGCCGGTCGACCGACCCGACGCCTTGACCTCAGACTCGCGATCGGGCACGCCCTCACCGGGGCCGACGACGTAGCCGCGGATAACCGGCTCGTTCGACATCGCCGCCTCCGTTCATCCGGTGTCGGGCCGGGCACCATCGTTGTCATCGGGCGATCGGTGTGGTCGTGTCACGGTGTTCCCGTTCTCCGCTGAAGCGGTCGCGGTAGGTGGCCCATTCGTCGGCGAGCATGGCGAAGTCGAGCTCGGTGCTCCATTCTCCTTTGAAGAGCTCGTTGTGGACCAGGCGCGCTTCCTGTCGCATCCCCAGCCGGCGCGCGAGCTTTGCCGAGGCCTCGTTGCGCTCGTCCACGCGTGCGACGATGCGGTGCAGGCCGAGGTCGTCGAAGCCGAGTCGCAGCAGCGCGTGTGCCGCCTCGGTCGCGTACCCGTGGCCGGCGAAGTCGGGGTTCAGGACGTATCCGATCTCCCCGCCGCGATGTACTCGGCTGTGCCAGAACAGCACCACATCACCGACCAGGTCGCCGGTCTCGGCGACCTCGACGCCCAGGGTCAATGCCTGACCCGCGTCGGTGAGTTCGGTGGTGGCCCAATGCGTGGCGAGCCGTTCGTTGATCACCTGCCGGTCCATCGGCTCGAACGGCACGTAACGGCAGACATCAGGGCGGCTCCGGTAGGCCAACAGCGCGCCAACATCGGCGGCGGTCAACGGACGGAGCAACAGTCGGCTGGTCCGAACCGGAAACACGGGACGCAGCTCGGGCTGCCGATACACTGACACGTCGACCATCATGCCAGCCGTCCGCGCCCACGAGCTCGGATCGTCCGCTTGACCTCGCGGCCCGGCGAAGGCCCGTTCCCGGTGGGCAGGTGAACTGCTACGGCAGGATTATCGGCTTCGCCAATGCCCCGAACTCCTCTGGCAGCTGGCCCATCACGTCTTCGAACTCGCCGAAGCTGACGGCGTCCTCCAACGTCTGGAACACGGCGTTGATGCCGATGCGGGCATCGGCCGGCGCCACCCGTGCCCGCTCGCCCACCCGCCGGATGAATTTCTCGAGGTCGAACGGTTCCGCTTCCTCCGACGCTGACGCCAAGTCGTCCTGCAACTCCTTGGGTAGCTGCGCGGCTAGGTCGCGCGCCTCGCCTCCGGTGATCCGCTCGCCGAGGGTCTGCAGCGTTGCACGGGTGATGGCGTCGGCCTCATCGCGCGGCAGCGCGCTACGCTCTGTCACCTTCGAGATGAACTCGGGATACTTCATCACTTATCGTTCCTTACACAAAAGCTTCCGTCACAGGCTTCGAGGCGGCTACCCACCCTGTAGCCGCTCTAACGAGCCGCCCCGCGCGCGTTTCATTCCCCTGTCGTCGCGAGTGGCGTATTCGCCGCACACTGCCGTTAAGGTCCTCCACGCCGGCGGCCGTCATAGGGTGATCCGGTGGTCCGCAAGCGGGTTCTGGTGTCCGGCGAGGTGCAGGGCGTCTTCTATCGTGACACGTGCCGCCGTGTCGCGGGGCAGCAAGGTGTTGCCGGTTGGGTACGCAATCTGCCGGACGGCCGCGTCGAAGCCGTCTTCGAGGGCGATGCGGAGAGCGTCGAGCGGCTGGTGAGGTGGGCGCGCCGCGGTCCGTCCGAGGCCTGGGTGACGGCGATGGACGTTCACGATGAGCCAGCGGAGGGGTTGACCGCCTTCGAAATTCGATAATGCGTCGTGACCACGTTGAACCTGGCCCTATGCGAGCCAGATCAGTGCCCCGGCGGGCCGGGTCATGGTGCCGCATTGACATCGCACTTGCGCATGGCGATCATGTCGCATAGAAACATGGCCATGACGCACTCGGACGAGGATCTCTCCGCCCAGCTTCAGCCCGACCTTCCGCATGCTGCACGCATGTGGAATTACTGGATGGGCGGGAAAGACAACTTCGCCGCCGATCGTGCCGCCGGAGACGCGGTGGCGCAGGTCTACCCGGAAATTGTCATCATGGCGCAGCAGTCCCGGCGGTTCCTCATCCGGGTCGTGCGTTACCTGGCCGAGGCGGGTGTCCGGCAGTTCCTCGACGTCGGGACCGGTCTGCCCACCATGCAGAACACGCACGAGGTGGCCCAGGGGATCGCGCCCGAGTCCCGGATCGTGTACGTCGACAACGACCCGATGGTGCTCGTCCACGCCCGTGCCCTGCTGGTCGGGGCCACGGCAGAAGGGGCGACCACGTACGTCCACGCCGACTACCACGACCCGGAGAAGATCCTCGCCGAGGCGGCGAAGACGCTCGACTTCCGGGAGCCGGTCGCTGTGATGTTCATGGGCGTGATGGGCTACGAGCCCGACCTCGACGTGGTGCGATCCATCGTGGGACGGATGATGGACGAGGCCGCTTCCGGCAGTCACCTGGTGCTGTGGGACGGCACCAACACCACGCCGGCGGTGGTCGAGGGCGCCGAAAAGCTCGCCGAGAGCGGCGGCGTCCCGTACATATTGCGCAGCCCGGAGGAGATCGCGAGCTGCTTCGAGGGCCTGACGATGGTGGAGCCCGGCCTGGTGCAGATCACTCAGTGGCGCCCGGACGACGCGGACGTCCAGCGGATCGACGCCTACGGAGCCGTGGCCCTCAAGCCCTGACACACGCTCTGGTGAGCCGTTTACGTGTGCTCTCATCGGCACGGGTGGCGTTGTTCAGTCCCATGACAACTGTCGCTCACCGTGTCATGACGGCGTGACAATCCGCTCGACGGTGGGTGCGGCGAGTTCGGCCCGCGGCGTCGCGCCGACTCCTGGCTGGTCCGGCCCGCCAGCGTGGCGGTTGGCGGCGTACCGCTCGTCATCGCGTCGTTCCTGCCGCGCGCGGCGGGTGTCCCGGGTTCGTTCCATGACCAGTACGGTGGCGACCGAGGCGGCCAAGGTGACGACTGCGGCGGCACCGGCGACGACCACGCGTGCGTCTACGCCGAACCAGTGTTGACGCACGGCGGACAGCGCGACGAACAGCCAGGTCGCGAGGCTCGTCGGGTAAATAATCATCGTGGGCAGCAGCTCGCTCACGACGCCGAAGATGTGGTGCGGGCGGTTGCGGAACGAGCCATAGACGTCCAGCTGCCGTTCGATCAGGTCGCTGCGGTGGATGAAGTGGGCGCACTTCTCGACGCCGTGCAGCTCGTAGAAGTAGAGGCTCACGGTTGCCACCATGCCGAACACGCCGACGGGAACGGCGACGTACGCGGAAGCATCGAGGCCGGGCGCCGCGCCACTGCGGCCGAGGAACACGAGAATGCCGGTGCCGGTCGCTAGCGGTAGCAGAGCCAGCAACTTGAGGCGCAGTTCGTCGATGGCCCGATAGTTGTTGCTCAGCTCGGCGTACACGGTCAGGATGGCGGGCCGGTCGCTGTGTTCGTCAGCCATGGCACCTCCCAAACTCGGGTCGGTCCATTGTCGGCCGCCGACAAGCGGGCGTTGACGGCTGGCGGAGTCGGATCAACGGCACGCCCCTGGCGATCCGTTGCTGACCTGGCAGACGGTGGCCCGGCGATGAGTCCGATCAACGACAAGCGTCAGGGTGTGGCGGTAGGGGTGCCCGGCCGGTGGGCGGGTTGGAACAGTTCGATGAGGTTGCCGGCAGGGTCGGCGAGCAGGATCTGGCGTCCGCCGGGACCGGCAACCACGTCGCTGCGAAACGACAGCCCCGTGCTGCGCAATCGGGCGATCTCCGCATCCAGATCGCCAACGATCAGATGGATGCGGTTGCGTCCGGCGGTGGTGGCGTCGTCGGGGGTGGCGCGGGCGCCCGAGCTGGCTGGCCCGGACAGCAGCAGTCGCAGCGGGCCGCGTACCACGTCGGCGAAGGCGGGCGCGGCGCTGTTGTTGAGGGTGAAGCCGAGATGGGTGGTGTAGAAGTCGATTGCCACCTGGACGTCATCAACGAGGTAGCGGACACTGGCGTACTGGTCGGGTGCTGTCATGGCTGAAATCCCCTTCAAGAGCGGGTGGCGGTGAGGACGGGCAGCAGGTGCCGGATGCGGGTGTCGATGCCGGCGGCGGTGTGCTGGAAGGCGGGGTAGCTGGTCTGGTCGATGTCGCCGGCCGCGGCGGGGTCGGGGATGCTCCAGTGCATCCGAACGGGATGGTGAGGAAAGTCGGGGCAGACCTCGCGAGCCTTGTCACACAGGCTGACCACGTAGTGGAACCGGCCGCCGGTCACCGTGTCCAAGTGCTTGGGGCGCTGGCCGGTGATGTCGATGCCGAACTCGTCGTGCAGCACCCGTACGGCGTTGGGATGAAGGCGGGGCTTCGGCCGGGTGCCGGCGCTGGCCACCTCGACCCGGCCGCCGGTGCGGTGGCGTAGTAGGGCCTCGGCGATCGGTGAGCGGGCGCTGTTGCCGGTGCACACGAACAGCACGCCGACGCGGGGCGAGCGCCGCAAATCCGCCGGGCGTATGCGCGGTGCAGGCTGCCGGCCCAGCGCCGGGTGCAGCGCGGCGCCGGTACCGGCCAGCGCATCTGCGCAGCGATCCAGATCCAGGTGGTAGTAGCTGTCGCGGCCGTCGAAGGTACTGCGCGTGGCGGTGACCAGCCCGCCGTCACGCAGCAGCCGCAGGTGGTAGGAGACCAGGTTCTGCGGTTCACCCACCAGCGTCACCAACTCCCGGACCCGGTAATCGCTGCCGGCGAGTTCGGTCAGCAGCCGCCATCGCAGCGGATGGGCGGCCAAGCGCACGAACGCCGGGGCAGCTTGGCTCGACAACGCCACGACCAGCATGATACATCAAATGGGTTTGATGGAGTACCCGCATGGGCGATGGAGGTCGAACCCTTCGCGGTCAAGCGATTCGGTACGACATTCGGGCTCATCGTCGATGCTCCTGAGAACAAGGACGATATCTGGTGGGTCACGGCGGAGCCGGGCGATTACATGGCGTTCTCGGCGCCCTGGGATAGCGGCGAGTACGACACCCGATACCCGCAACAACAGCTGCACGGTGTCGCCACGCGATGCGTCGGATAATCGGCAAGGCCGCGGTCTCGCGTGGGCGGTGGTGGGCCGTCAGGCCGTCTTGTACGCGATCAGCGACTTCGTGATGCCGGCGACCTTCTCCGTGCGTAGCGTCGAGTGGGGGAAGTAGGACCGCATCTGGGTCTTGTCGATCAGCTCGATCCAGAGCACCCGGGCCAGCGCCTCCTCCCGGGTGCGTCCCGGCGTATACGCCAGCGGCCACCTGCGGGCCATCTCGCGGCGCGCGGCGATCGGGAGGAACTGCATGCCCGGCGCGATCCAGTGCGGCTCCACCGGGAAGTAGCGGTACGGCGTCTGGACCCAGTGCGCCGGCGCAAGCAAATGTACGGACTCCGCAAAGCGCAGCCGCCGCTCGTGCCCGCCCACGTGCTCGATCACGGAGTTGGAGAACACCAGATCGTAGCGGCGCGCCGCGATGTGCTCCGGAAGGGCGCACGCGTCGCCGTGGTCGACCTCCGCCCAGTCGGGCAGGTCGGTCGGCGGGGGCTCGAGATTGACCACATGTACGTGGCGGGGGCGTACGGGCAGCCTGCTCCAGAAGCCAACCCGGCCGCCCAGGTCCACCACGGACATCTCCGCGAGGTCCGGAAACGTCTCCACGAGCCAACGAGAGCGCTGTTCGCGTCGCTTACTACCCCAGGAGCCGGGACGGTCGACAAGCCGCCAGCGCAGCGAATGCAGGTCCATCGCGGCAGCCTAGACTCTTGGCGCCGAGTCAGGAACCGGGGCGGCTGTTCTGGTCCGCAGTGGAGGCGGGACAGTGGGCCGCGTCCGCCCGTGACGCCGATCAACCTGCCATGCCAGCCGAGTTCGTGAGTCAGGATGGCGTTGAGAACCGCCGACAGCGTCTGGGACTATAGACAAGCGTGACTTAACCCCGAGCAGATGATCAAGCTCCTGCCCTACCCTCAGCTCGTGGCCAACACCGAGGACCTCGTCAATGACCTGGACGCGTCTCGTCCGGACCTGCGGATCGGCATGCCGGAGCGCGAGATCGCGCGCGAGGCGCTCGAAGCGCATCTTGCCGCCGAGCGGATCGACTCCACGGAGTACGAACAGCGGTGGGTGACCTGCCAGGAGGCACGAACGCAGGCAGAGCTGCTGCAGACCTTCGCCGACCTCCCCGCGCCTCATCCCAGGCTTCCCGGCTTGCCAGGCCCGTCCGCGGACATCGACGACGACATCCCGCCCCTGGCGATGTCGATCTGCGCTGCCCTGCTGCTGGGCATGCCGGTCGCGGTCGTCCTCGGATTCGTGTACGGCGCCTGGTGGACCCTTGCCGTGCCGGTGACCCTGAGCATCGCAATGCTCTACATCGAACATCTGCTGACCCGAGCGCCCAATCGGCGACCGGAGGAATCAGTTGGACGCGACTTTCCCTGATCTTCTACAGCTGTCGAGACGGGGCTTCTGGGTCCGTTCGCTGACGTTGCCGGATGATCTCTACGAGTATGGCGTGCCCGGGATCGCTGTCATCGCCAGGCGCCGTGGGCGGTGTGGCTTCCCCCGGCGACGCCGACCGTGCCGTGTTGCCCTACGGGGCGGCGATGAGCTTTGCGCGTTCCGCCGCCACGTCGAAGGACGCCTTCGGATACCGAGGGTCGATGTCGGCGAACGCCTCGTGTAGGAGTGTCGCCACCGCCCAGTTGCGATACCACTTGCGGTCCGCGGGCACCACATACCACATTGCCGCGGTGGTGCTGCACCGGTTCACAGCGTCCTCGTACGCCCGCTGGTAATCGTCCCAGAGGGCACGTTCGGCGAGATCCTCCGGCTTGTATTTCCAGTGCTTCGTCGGGTCGTCCAGACGGGCGAGCAGCCGCTTCTTCTGCTCGGACTTGGAGATGTGCAGCATGACCTTGACCATGGTGAGCCTATCCGCCGCCAACTCGGCCTCAAACGCATTGATCTGGTTGTAGCGCTGAGACCACACGTCCTGGGGAACCAGCTCGTGGACACGGGCAACCAGAACATCCTCGTAATGCGAGCGGTTGAAGATACCGACATTGCCGGCCGGCGGCAGCGCCCGATGGATCCGCCACAGGAAGTCGTGCCGGCGCTCCTCCTCGGTCGGCGGGCCGAAGCTGACGGCGTTGATGCCGGCAGGGCTCATACCGCGGGCGACGGTACGCACGGCCCCGTCCTTACCGCCGCAATCCATGGCCTGCAGCACGAGCAGGATCCGCTCGCGACTGTCGCCCTCCTTCGCCGCAGCGAAGAGACGTTCCTGGTACGCCGCCAGCTCCCGCCCTATCGCCTCCACCTGGTTCCTGGACCACTCTTTCGGATCGCTACGGATCGCCTGGTCGTCTGGGAGTCCAGGAGTACTACGCGGGTCGATGCCCGCGAGGCTGGTCGTACCCGGCCGTACCGCCAACAGCTCCCGCAGATCGGTCATGGTTTCCTCTTACCCAGGTCACGTGAGCGTTACCGGGTTGCACGACGCGGACTCCGGCACGGTGAGGCGCACCCGTTTGCGGGCGGCGCAGTCAGCTTTGGGTGCGGCACAGGATCGCGTCGGGCTCCTTGCCAGGGGAGAAGAAGCGGCTGGTGTACGCCACGCCGGCAAGATACTCGCCGGTCCGGCACTGTCCCTTGTAGTGGCCAACGGCGAAATCGCCACCCGGCCCGCCGTCCGGCCGGTTATCCCCACGGTCGAACCAGACCGTGCGACCGCTGCCTCCGAGGGTCGTGTCGGCCGGGGCGCACAACAGCGCCGACAGGTCGGCGCCGCGGACGCTGTAGCCTACGGCGAAGCTGCGCGCTGGGCACTGCAGCTTGGTATACCCGACCGCCCAGTCGGTGTCGACGTAGTCTTCGCCCCGTACGACGGTCGGCGCCCCGTCACCCCACCGCGGCGCCCCGTCGGTGCACAGCCCTCGGCTGCCCGTGTGGCTGAGGCCGACGAGTAGTTCCCCGTCCGGGCAGACAGCCTTGCGCGCCCCGAAGTCCCAGTCCTGCACGGCCCGCATGCGCAGCGACTGGTTCTGGTCGGCGTGGTCCACGGAGAGCATGTTCCAGGATCGGGCCGGCTCGACCGGCCCGGCGAATCCGGGCGTGGTGACCAACCGCCGCCATGCGTCCGCGCGCCAGTCGTCGCCGTCAAACAGGCCCATCCGACCGCCGCTCGCGTCCCAGCTCATCAGAGCCCAGCCGTTCCCTTGGCGGTTCTCGTGCCATCCGACGAGAGGCCAGTACGCGAAGTCCGCGTCGGTGTCGATGAGGTAGTCGACGAAGTTGGTGAACCACTGCCGGGTACGGGCGTCGGTGACGTCACGGCCGCCGACGCCGAACTCACTGATCCACAGCGGAGCGGTGAAGTGGGCCGGTGGATCCTGGGTGACGAAGAAGGCCTGCGTACGCAGGGTATCGAACAGTTGAGTGCGATCCATGTCCTGGTAACGCAGGTCGTGGGTCTCGCCCACACCATTGGCTCCGCTGTGGTGTGGGCCGGTGTACCCGTAGAAGTGGGCCGAGTAGACGAGCTTGTGTGACCGGACAAGGGTGTGGGAGAGCTGGTGTACGGGCTGAAGGTCGGGGCGCCCGTGCGGCAGGCCGTCGACCGGCAACCCCGTCCAGTTGATGCCCTCGATCACGATCAGCAGGTTGGGATTGGCCTCTGTCAGGATCCGGTCGGCCAGCTGCCCGGAGGCCGCCCACCAGTCATGGCTGTCGCCGGCACCCCAGTTCGGATCGTTCCACACGTCACGGCGCACTTCGTTGTAGAGGTCCGCACCGACGACGCGAGGGTTGCCGGCGTAGCGGCGTACCATCGCCAGCCAGTCCGACTCCCACTGCTCGACGCTCTGGCTGGTATTCCACCGTTCATTGCCGTCCAGGCCGCAGCACCAGCGCGAGGTGGTCGTGTGGTTGTTGAGAATGACGGCGAAACCCTCGGTGGTGAGCGCCTGCACCACCATGTCGTAGACCTGCAGCGGGGTCTTTCCGCGCAATTCCGGGTTCGCGGCCACCGCGGTGTCGGGCACCGGCCGGTCGTCGTGGATCATCTCGTTGGAGAACTGCAGACGGATGCTGTTGATGCCGAGCTCGTGGAAGCTCGCGAGGATCGCCGGGATCGGTGCGCGATCCAGCCCCAGTGGCATCTGGTTTGCGACCTCCCCGGCGTGGTTATGCGCCGGGTCGGCAGGGTCGCCCGAACCATCCCAGGTGCCGCTGCCACCATGCCAGTTGCCGGAGATCAGCTTGAACCGGCGCCCATCGGCGTCGACGACATACCGTCCCGCCGTACTCAATGGTGCCGTCCATGACGCAGCGAGCGCACGCCCGGCGGCCGTGGCGTCCTCGGTGGACGGCCATACGGTCGCCGCGTGTGCCGCAACCGCCGCCGGACCGGCGGTTACCAGCAGGACGGTCGCGGTGAAGTAGGCAACTGTACGAGCTCTCATGTGCCATCCATCCTGGTCAATGTCAAACCTGGAGCATGGTAACGCCTCAGCCGGCCGATGAGCCGCATGCGTAGCCCGCCTTTCCCGGGGGTAGTGCGACGCTCGGGATCTTCGACGTGTTCTCTGACGAGAGCGGGCAGCAGGCGGCTCCAGCGTCAATGACTTCGGCGCCGAACACGGCCGCTGGGTGCAGCGCCCGGGCTGCCGATCTAAGGACGCGTTGCAGGGTTTTGTGAAGCGTGGGCTCTGCCAAGCTTCGCTTACCTGGCAACCCGGTAGTCGCTCGGCTCGCAGTCGCCACCGGCACCTGGACCGGACAGCGTTCATCAACGCGACAACATCCTCGAGTCCCTCGCCACCGACCGCA
>DASYTU010000078.1:0-10145 GCA_036001925.1 Actinoplanes sp. | reverse complement strand
TTGCGCAAGGCGAGGATGTTCACGGACAAGCACGTTCGTATCGCGGCGGGCCGCCTCGCTGAGCAGCATCTCCTGCCGGCATGACCGCCCTCGGCCCCATGTTGAGCTTTCTTCGGTCCGAGCTTCCCACCAACAGCTTCGTTAACCGCTCGACACAGAGGCTCAGAACATCAGGGTTGAATTCCGGGGGACCGTGCCCTTGACCCGCGATCCGGCGTACGGAAAGGCTGGGACCATGAGTGACGCACGCGAACACAACCGCGTCGAGGACGAGATCGGCGGCGGCGACTACGGTCCCGGCGTCTTCGACGAGCCGACCACGTACCGGCCCGAGAAGGGTGACGACGAACCCGGCCTGTCGAGCACGCTCGCCGCGGGCGCCGACATCGATCAGCTGCAGGATGGCGGCCCGCACCCCACCCCGGGCGTCGCGACGACCACCGGCGGCCACGCCGGGCCGAACAGCTTCCGGACGCACCCCAGGCACGGCCCGGGTGTGGCGAACACGACCACCGGCGACGCGACGACGGGCGCCATGGAGACGCCGGTGGACAGCTACACCAGCGACGCCAGCAGCAACGCGGTCGACTGAATTCAAAGATCCAGGACGCCGGGTACGGGACCCGGCGCCCCGTGCACTACCGTCGCGCGGGTGACCGAGTCGCCCGCCGGACCGCCCGCAGGGTCGTCCCTTGCCGGGCCGGCCGGCGGCGAGCCGTACGCCGGATCGTTCGCTGCCGGGCCGGTCGGGAGCGAGCCACTGGCCGCCGGGCGCGAGGCCGACGTCTTCGCCCTCGATGACCGGCGGGTCCTGCGCCGCTACCGCCACGCGGTCGACGTGGCCGGAGAGGCGGCCGTGATGGCGTACGTCGCGCGCTTCGGCTACCCCGTGCCCGCGGTGTTCGAGGCCCGGGGCACCGACCTGGTCATGGAACGCCTCGACGGCCCGACGATGGCGCAGGCGCTGGTCGCGGGCGACCTCGGCCTCCACGATGGCGCCGCGACGCTGGCCGACCTGCTGCGCCGGCTGCACGAGCTGCCGGTCTGGGCCGGTGCCGCGCCCGGAACCAGCGTCGTACACCTCGACCTGCATCCTGAGAACGTCATGCTGACCGGCCGCGGTCCCATCGTCATCGACTGGCGCAACGCCACCGCGGCCCAGGCCGACCTGGATACCGCCTTCTCCGCGCTGATCATCGCGCAGGTGGCGATCGGTTCCATCGATCACCCGCTGACCCCGGCCGCGGGTGCCTTCCTGGACGCGTTCCTGCCGCTGGCACCCGGCGATCCGACCCGGCTGCTCGACGACGCCGTGGCGGCCCGCAGCCGACAATCCACTCTGAGTCCCAGTGAGATCGGCATGCTGGCGGCGGCCGCAGCTCGGGTACGAGGCGATCGCTGAATGCGTGCGGTCGTGCAGACCGTCAGCCGGGCCAGCGTGACGGTGGGCGACGAGGTGGTCGGCGCGATCGTCGACGGCCTGCTCGTGCTCGTGGGTGTCACGCACGACGACACTCCGGCCACCGCCGAGGCGATGGCGCGCAAGGTGTACGAGCTGCGCATCCTGGATGGCGACGCGTCGGCCGCGGAGCTGGACGCGCCGCTGCTCGTGGTCAGCCAGTTCACGCTGTACGGGGACGCACGCAAGGGTCGCCGCCCCACCTGGTCCGCGGCGGCCCCGGCCGAGGTGGCAGAGCCGCTGGTGACGGCGCTCGTCGCGGCGCTGCGCGCGCGGGGCGCAACCGTCGCGACCGGCCGCTTCCGCGCCCACATGCTCGTGGAAAGCGTGAACGTCGGCCCGCGGACGGTCCTTCTGGAGCTCTAGAAGAACATGCCCCGGCGCTGCGCCGACTGGCGCAGCCAGCCGTCGAGCTGGGCGACCCAGTCGACCTGCTCGACGCTGCGATAGTCGACGTCGAAGCGGCCGAACGCGTCGCGACCCTCGGTGAACAGGCCGCCGCGCTTGTCGATCTCGAGCACTACCTGCAGCGTCTCCGGCGTGGGCACGAACGTCAGCTCGAGCTGGTTGATCGCGCTCGCGTACGCGGGCGGCGGGTAGAACTCGATCTCCTGATAGAACGGCAGCTGCTGGTGGACGCCGTGTATCCGGCCACGCTCGACATCCGCCCGGCTGAACCGGAAGCCCAGCCGTAGCAGCGCGTCGAGGATGCGTTCCTGGGCCGGCAACGGGTGCACGGCAACCGCGTCGAGGTCGCTCTTGTCGACCGCCCGGGCCACCTCGAGCTCGGTGGCGAGGCCCATCGTCATGCCGTACAGATGCTGGCCGTATACCTCGGTGATCGGGGTTTCCCACGGCACGTCGAACTGGAAGCCGATGTCGTGCCGGGCACCCTTCTCCAGCTTGAACGAGCCGGTCAGTCGCTGGCGGTGGAACTCCTGGTCGGCGTGGTACTCGGTGTCGCCGCTCTCGACTTCGACGCGGGTCACGAGGGCGAGCGCGACGTACTCGACGTCGATGTCGTGATCGCCACCGACGACCTGGACGTGTCCGTCCAGGTATCCGCCGGGGCGGCAGTTCGGGTTCGCGAGCACCGTCTCGACGGTCGGCCCGCCGACACCCAGGGCCTGCAACATCCGCTTGAAAACCACGGCGATCCCTTCGTCGAGCCGTTCTGAATAGGTTATCGACACCGCACAAGATCAGGACTAATTATGCATATTTCCGGTCAATCCGGATTCCCTGTCGGGTTGACGACCTCAGGGTTCTCCCTGATTCATGCCACCTGGACGCTTGCCTCACCTCGGCTTAACGTGCCCCGGTCCAAGCTTGTGATCACCGGCACGAATGCGGCTGGGAACGAACCATTCGGTTTGATTCGCGGGGAGGGGACTGAAAGTGGTCCTGCAGATGAAAGCGTCGGATTCCACGGCGGCGGAAGC
Source organism: Actinoplanes sp. (assembly GCA_036001925.1). Taxonomy (GTDB): domain Bacteria; phylum Actinomycetota; class Actinomycetes; order Mycobacteriales; family Micromonosporaceae; genus Actinoplanes. Next base: position 7,244 of record DASYTU010000078.1, on the reverse strand, counting down.
CGCCGACATCATGATGGCGGACGGTGTCGAGCCCCTGGCCGACTTGGACGCCACCGACGAGCGCGGCGTATCCGCCGACCTCGTCCGGGCGTACTTGAACGGCATCGGTCGTACCCGCCTGCTCACCGCCGTCGAGGAGGTGACGCTTTCGAAGCGGATCGAAGCGGGTCTCTACGCCGAGGAGAAACTCGAGACGGCGGGCGAGGACCTGGCTCCGCTGCTGCAGATCATCATCGCCGAGGGCAAGGCCGCCAAGAACCACCTGCTGGAGGCGAACCTGCGGCTGGTCGTGAGCATCGCGAAGCGCTACACCGGCCGCGGCATGGCGTTCCTCGACCTGATCCAGGAGGGCAACCTGGGCCTGATCCGGGCGGTCGAGAAGTTCGACTACACCAAGGGCTACAAGTTCTCCACGTACGCCACCTGGTGGATCCGCCAGGCCATCACCCGCGCCATGGCCGACCAGGCCCGCACCATCCGCATCCCGGTGCACATGGTCGAGCAGGTCAACCGCATGGTCCGCTGCCGCCGCGACCTCGCCGCCACGCTGGGGCGGGAGCCCAGCGTCGCGGAGATCGCGAAGGCGATGGGTGTGCCGGAATTCCAGGTCATCGAGCTCATTTCGTACGACCGTGAGCCGGTGAGCCTGGACCAGGCGGTCGGCGAGGACGGCGAGAGCGCGCTCGGCGACTTCGTAGCGGCGGTGGACCGGCGCGGCGACCCCGGTGACGGACTCGCTCGGGGCGAACTGCGCAACGAGGTGGAGATCGTGCTCGCCACCCTGTCCGAGCGGGAGTCGGCGGTGATCCGGCTGCGCTTCGGCCTCGACGACGGCCGGCAGCGCACCCTGGACGAGGTGGGCCGTGAGTTCGGGCTCAGCCGCGAGCGCATCCGCCAGATCGAGAAGGTGACGATGCTCAAGCTACGCGACCCGCAGCGGGCTTCCCGCCTGGAGGCGTACGCCAGCTAACTCGCACAAAGCGATAGAGGCCGGTCGCGGTTGGCGACCGGCCTCCGCTCGTCCCCGGCCGGAAAAGATCGTAGCGGCCAGGTAGGTGCGCAGCGGGCCGGCAGGCGGCACGGGCCGGATGGGCGGTCAGGGAGTGGCGAGGCGGCGGGGGCCGGCGTCCCGGCGGACCCCCGGTTCGCCGATCTCCATCGCGGCGTGCAGGACCGAGTAACCGTCCGGGCGGGCCAGGACGGGGTTCAACGACAATGACCGGACCCGGGGATGCTCGTCGGCCAGGCGGCCGATCCGTAGTAGCAGGTCGATCAGCGCGTCCCGGTCGACCGGTGCCGAACCGCGATACCCGTGCAGCAGCGGGGCCGCCCGCGGCTCGTCCACCAACGCGGCCGCGGCCCGGTCGGTCAGGGGTGCGGCGCGCCACGCGATGTCGCCCAGCAGTTCGCTCGCGACGCCGCCGAGCCCGAAGCCCACCACCGGCCCGAACGCCGGGTCCTCCACCACCTCGACCGTGCAGGCCACGCCGGGCGGGACCATGGTCTGCACCAGCACGTCCGGGCCGAAGGCTGCGGTCAACTCGGCGTACGCCGCGCGGACGTCCTCCTCGTCGGCCAGCGCGAGCCGGACCGCCCCCAGGTCGATGCGGTGCCGCAACGCTCCCCCGGCCGCCTTCAAGGCCACCGGATACCCCACGCCGGCGGCGGCCGCGAGCACGTCGTCGATAGAAGCCGCAGCCGTGGACGGCACGACCTCGATTCCGTACGCGGCCAGCAACGCGGACGGTGGCCCGTCGAGGTCGGCGGCCGAAGCGTCCACTCCGGTCAGGTCCGGCAGTACGCCCGGCGGGCGGCGGAGCCAGTCCGCGTACCCGGCCACGCGGCCGAGCGCGCGCACCGCCTCCTCCACCGAGGGGTACGCCGGCACGCGCGGCGGCAACGCACCGAGCAGGAACGTCGCGACCGTGGGCTTCTCCCCCGCCAGCGCCACGCTGCCGAGTGCCGCCGCGAAATCCGTGTCCTCATCCGGCAGCTGGCCGGGCAGCGGCGGGGCGAACACGACGATCAGCGCGTCCACCCGTTCGTCGACGGCCGTATCCGCCAGTGCGTCGGCGAACTCGTGCGCGCCTGCCTGCGGGCTGATGTCGCGCGGGTAGCCCTCCGAGACGGTGAGGCCGTTCGCCCGGCACGCGGCGACCGCGAGGCCGGACAGCGCCGACGAGTTGCCGACCACCGCGACGCGGCGGCCGGCCGGCAGCGGCTGGTGCGCCAGCAGGATGCCCACGTCGAAGAGTTCCGCGACCGTGTCGACCCGGATGACGCCGGAGCGCGCGAACAGCGCGGTGACCGCGTTCGCGTCCGGGCCCGGCAAGTCACCCGCGAGGCCCGGCGGCCGGGTCGCGGACGCGACCGCCACCACCGGCTTGAGCCGGCTCATCCGGCGCGCCAGCCGGGCGAACTTGCGCGGGTTGCCGAACGTCTCCAGGTAGAGCAGGACCACGTCGGTACCGGGATCGTTCTGCCAGTACTGCAGCAGGTCGTTGCCGGACACGTCCGCGCGGTTGCCCGCCGACACGAAGCTGGACAGGCCCAGCCCGCGCCGGTCGGCCTCGGCGAGCAGCGCCACCCCGAGCGCACCGGACTGGCTGAAGAACCCGACCCGGCCGGCCGCCGGCAGGACGGGCGCGATCGTGGCGTTCAGGCGTACAGAAGGATCGGTGTTGGCGATCCCCATGCTGTTGGGGCCCACCACCCGCATGCCCGCGGCGTGCGCCGCTTCGATGAGCGTGCGCTGCGCGGCCGTGCCGTCCGCGCCGGCCTCGGCGAAGCCCGCCGAGACCACCACGAGACCACCCGCGCCGGCCGCGGCCGCGTCGGCCATGGCCCCAGCGACTGCCTTCGGCGGTACGGCGATCAGCGCCAGATCAACCGCAACGGCGGCCTCCGAGGCCGACCGGTAGGCCGGAAGACCCGCCACGCGCTTGGCCCTGCGATGAACGGGGACGATCGTGCCGCGGTACCCGCCGTCGCGGAGGTGGCCCAGCATCGCCGCGCCGATGCCCTGGCCGCTGGCGCTCGCGCCGTAGACCGCGACCCCGCGCGGGCTGAGCAGGCGGGCGATCGACTTGGCCTCGGTACTGTGCTCGCGGCTCTCCTGCACCTCGCGGGACTTCTCGGTCGGGGCGATCGGGAAGCTCAGATGCACCACGCCGTCGGCGTACCGGCGCTGGACCTGGTACCCGGAGTCGTTGAAGACGCGCAGCATGCCGCCGTTCTGCGGGAGCACTTCGGCGACGAACCGGGTGATGCCGTTCTCGCGAGCGGCATCGGCCAGGTGCTCGAGCAGGACGGATCCGATGCCCCGGCCCTGATGCGCGTCCTCGACCACGAACGCCACCTCGGCTTCGGGCGAGTCCGGCCCGAGCCGCTCATAGCGTCCGACGGCCATGATCCGCGGGCCGCTGACGATCACGAACGCCTCACGATCCCGGTGATCGACGTTGACGAACCGTGCGAGGTCGCGCTCGGGGATGCTGGGATACGGCGAGAAGTAGCGCAGGTACCGGGTCCGGTCGCTCATCCGGGAGTGGAACTCCACGATGGCCGGCGCGTCCTCAGGGCGGATCTGGCGCATGTGGACGGCGCTCCCGTCGGAGAGCAGGACGTCCGAGCTCTTCTCCACGGCCGCCTCCTCAGTCGCGGGGGTCGTACGGGTCGAGACCGTGCAGTGGGAAGACCGCCATCCGGGTCGCCATGATCGCCTTGTCGACCGGGTCGGACGCGGTGCCCGGCTCCCAGCGCTCGACCGGCGGGTCGACGCCGTCTGTCATGGTCGCCGGGACGTGGGCGCCGGGCCGCCGGTCGGTGGCGAGCCTGCGCCACGCGGCCGGCGTCGGCGTGCCGGGGTCCAGCGGGTCTCCGGTGGCTACCGCCAGCAGGTGGGTCCAGGCGCGGGGCACGACCTCGACCAGTGCGTACCCGCCGCCGCCCGTGGCGATCCACCGGCCCTGGCACAGCTCGTCGGCGAGCCCACGCAACGCGACGTAGGCCGCCCGCTGGCCGTCGACCGACAGCCGCAGGTCGGCGAGGGGGTCGAGCCGGTGGGTGTCGGCACCGCACTGGGTGAAGAGCAGCTCGGGCTTCCATGCGCGGAGGATCGACGGCACGATCGCATGGAACGCCCGGAGCCAGCCGGCATCACCGGTCCCGGGCGGCAGCGCCAGGTTGACCGCAGCGCCCTCGGCTTTCGGGCCGCCCGTCTCGTACGGAAACCCCGTGCCGGGAAAGAGCGCGAGCGGCGTCTCGTGCAGGCTGATCGTCAGCACCCTGGGGTCGTCGTAGAACGCGGCCTGCACGCCGTCGCCATGGTGCACGTCGATGTCCACGTATGCGACCCGCTGGGCCCCCACATCGAGCAGGCGTGCGATGGCAACGGCCGGATCGTTGTAGACGCAGAAGCCGGACGCGCGGGCGGCCATCGCGTGATGCAGGCCGCCGGCGATGTTCACGGCCCGGGTGGTCTCGGCGTTCCAGACCGACTCGGCCGCGGCGATAGTGGCGCCGCAGATGCGGGCGCTGGCCTCGTGCATGCCGTCGAACACCGGGTTGTCGGGCGTGTTCAGGCCCCAGCCGGTGAAGGACGGCTCGTGCGAGGCTCGTCGCACCGCCTCGATGTACTCGGGTCGGTGAATGCGGGAGAGCGCGGCCTCGTCCGCCGGCTTCGGCGTGACCATCCGGACGCCAGGGCGCTCGAACAGGCCCAACTCGCGGGCGAGCGCCATCGTCAGCTCCACCCGCACCGGGTTGAGCGGGTGGTCGCCCATGTCGTACCCGAGGAGGGCGCTGTCCCAGATGACCGCCGCCGTACCGTCCGCCATGCCGACATCGTGACACGGATCACCCGCAGAAACCCGGCGCCAGAGCGGTCCGGTAAGGTCGGCTCACCCACCTCGCCGAGGCGTCTGTCAACCCGGCCCCTGTTGGGCTTGGTGCGTTCTAGACCCTCCGTGGCGCGGTGCCTACGGCCCAGCCGAGGAACCGGTCGTGCAGGTCAGCCGGGTCCGGCACCTTGTTAGCCGCGCTGTCGTCGATCGCATCGAGCATCTGGATCGTGAGGTACAAGATCAGGCCGAGGCGCTCATCGACGTACTCCTCGGCCAGGTCTACCTTCGCGGGCGCGCAGGGCCACGCCTCCTCACAGACGACACACTCCCAGTTCGGACGGCGCGGAACGTGACTCGTTCCTGGATTGTCGGCGACCGTCATGAGTGCCCGCCGTTCGCGCGGAACTGCTGCGCCTTCGTGAGGTGCCCTGCCCGGCCGACTTGCGGGTAGGCCGCCGTTGGCTGCGCAGACCATGCGCCTCTGTTCCGGTCGGTGTGCGCATACCGATGCTGGACTCGCTGCAGGCGTGCATCTGGGCACGGCCATGCCAGCCCGCATGTGCACTTCTTGCGGTTCCACAGCCAGCGTCGGCGGCGTCGCTCATGCATCGAATACCCCAGTCAGTCGGCAACCAGACGGGATGCACGGATGCGCGCACCGAGGTCGGAACGTGCATGGCGTGCTGTGACCTAGAATGCACGCACCATCACGTGTATGCAAGGCATGCAAATCCGTGGCATGCAATCGCCCGGCCATGTGCATGCGTGATCACGACCCCAGGCACACTGAGAGGACGGAGCGAAGGGATGGATGTGGCGGGACGCAAGGCACCCACCATTCGGCTGCGCCGGTTGGCCGGCGAGCTGAAGCGGTTGCGTGTGGCCGCGGGCCTCAAGCAGGAGGAAGTCGCCGAGCGCACCGGCCTCGACGCCTCATCGATCTACCGCATCGAGCGCGCCCTCAACCGTCCTCAGCGGCGCACCGTCATGACGCTGCTCAGTCTCTACGGCGTCACCGACCCGAACCGGCAGGCCACCCTCCTCGGCTGGCTCAAGGACTCCGGCCAGCAGGGCTGGTTCCAGCTCTACGAGCCGTACCTGCCCGAGCAGTACCAGACGTACATCGGCTTCGAGTATGAGGCCGAGAGCTTGCGCAACTACGAGAGCCTGTTCGTGCCCGGACTCTTGCAAACAGAGGACTATGCACGCGCAGTGATCCGCGGTGTCGTGCCAGCGATCTCACCCGAGGACGTGCAGCGCCGTGTCGAGGTGCGCATGCAGCGGCAGATCGTCTTCCAACGCCCGACGCCCATGCAACTCTGGGCGATCATGGACGAGGCCGCGATACGACGAGAGGTCGGCGGCCCGAGCGTTATGCACGTACAGCTACAGCATCTCGTGCAAGCCTCAGCGTCTCAGCACATCAAGGTGCAAGTCGTACCCTTTGGCGCAGGAGCGCACCCAGGAATGCCTGGGTCGTGCATCGTGATGGACTTCGCCGACCCGTTCGACGCGCCGCTGGTCTACCTCGACAGCCTGGCCGGCGACCTCTTCCTCGAGGCCGCGGACGATGTCGAGCGGTTCTCGGCCACATTCGAGCGGATCGCAGCCCAGGCGTTGACTCCAACTCAGACCAAGAAGCTGATCCAAGAAGCGGCAAGGGCCGCATAGCGAGAGGAGTGCCGGCCATGGACCTCACCGGTGCGAAGTGGTTCAAGAGCAGCCGCTCCAGCGGCAATGGCGCCTGCGTCGAAGTCGCGATCGTGGAAGAGGGCGTCGCAGTGCGCGACACCAAAGACCGCGCTGCAGGGATGCTCCAGTTCACCCACGAGGAGTGGCGCGCGTTCGTTGGCGGCGTCAAGGACGGCGAGTTCGACAAGTAGCAACAACGAAAGGGGCCCGCCCTGGTGTGATGCCGGGACGGGGGCCCTTGTCGTTTGCGCGCCAGGCTCTTGTCTCTTCGAAAGCGGCGAATATCAAGCTTCGCGTCGGGTCGCAAAAAGGTTCGAGTGAGGTTTCGGACCGAGCGATCGTTTGCCGTGGCATGGTCACGTTGTCGTAGACCAGCGCGTTCGCCTTCGCCTACAGCTAGGCCCACGTCTCCGCTTCCAGCTCGACTCGCCCTGGATCCGCAGCACCTCATCCATCGAACACGCCGTACTCGACCCTCCCGATCCTCCGAGATTCGGCGGTAGGTACAGGCTCGACTAGGCTTGTGCGTTGACGCAGCTCCCGGAGGTTCGAGTAGGTATGAAGCAAGGCGTACACAAACATGACCTCGTCGATACCACCGAGATGTACCTGCGCACGATCCTCGAGCTGGAGGAGGAGGGTGTTCCGCCGCTGCGAGCCCGCATCGCCGAGCGGCTGCACCAGAGCGGTCCCACGGTCAGCCAGACG
>DASYTU010000077.1:0-11144 GCA_036001925.1 Actinoplanes sp. | reverse complement strand
GCCCGGGATCCCGTACGCGGGCAGGCCCGCCGTCCAGGCCGTGATGGCCGTGTCGATGGAGTACTTCTTGTCGCCCGGCGGGACGTTCGCCGACGGGTCGCTCGGCGACTGGTAAATCGGCGACTGGTTGTTCGTCTGGTTCGGCTCGAAGGCGCCGTGCATGTCGTAGGTCATGACGTTGGCGTAGTCGAGGTACTGACCGATCTTGTCGGTCTCGATCTGCCGGATCTTGTCCTGGCCGGACGGAACCGCAGCGGTCAGGTACATCCGGCGGCCGCCGTTCGCCGAGCCGAACGCGTTCAGCTGGTTGCGGAACTCGGCCAGCAGCGCGGTGAAGTTGGCCTTGTCGGCCGGGCCGTAGTGGTTACCGGTGTGGCCCAGCACGCCCGGGTACTCCCAGTCGATGTCGAAGCCGTCGAAGATGCCGGCCGCCGTCCCGGTGCCACCGAAGCCGCCCTGCACCGGCAGGTTGCCTTTGATGAACATGTCGATGCAGGACGAGACGAACTTCTGGCGGCTGGCGCTGGTGGCGGCCGCGTCCGAGAAGTACTTCGAGTACGTCCAGCCGCCGATCGACAGCAGGATCTTCAGGTTCGAGTGCTTCGCCTTCAGCTTCTTCAGCTGGTTGAAAACGCCGACCAGCGGCTGGTTCCAGGTGTCGGCGACGCCGTCCACACTGGAGCTCGCGTCGAACGTCTTCTGGTAGTCGGCGTACGCGTCGCCGGCTCCGTCGCCCGCGTTCGGGTTGTTCTCGTTCGTGGAGTCCGACGCCTTGGTCGCCTCGAAACAGGTGAGGTTGACCGGGTCGATGTTCTCGAAGTCGTAGATCAGGTAGTCGAGCTTGCCCGCGATGCCGGAGGTGTCGAGGTTCTTCGGGTAGAACGCGTTGCCGTAGATGCTCCATTGGTCGTAGTAGGCGAACTTCACGCCGCCGTTGGTGGCGGCGTCTGCCGTGCTGCGCCCGGTGGCCGCGCCGAACGCGACCATCCCGACGCCCAGCACGACGGCGGCGACCACGCCGAACGCCAGGCCAAGCCTTCTCTTACCGCGCATTGTCACTCCTCGGCACCGCCTGGTGGGTTGGGCGCGTACTGTAAAGTTTGTTAATTGTGCTTTGCAGGTATATCAAGCTGCCCGCATCAAGACAAGGGTCGATGTGGATCCACGGTCCACAGGAGACGATCGCCATCACATCAGCGTTGATCATTATGCCCGCCGCCGCGCTGCCGGCGTCGGCGGGCGGATCGAACGCCCCAAGGCCGGCCAGGGGGCTTGCGTCGGTGCGCGCGCCGGACGGCTCGACCTACGACACGATCGACGCCGCGTTCGTGCGGATGATGATCGTCCACCATGGCCAGGCGATCGAGCTGGCGGCCCTGGCAACGGACCGCGCCGCCGCACCCGAACTGCGCGCGCTGGCGGCCCGGATCAGCGCAGAGCAGACTCCGGAGATCGAACCGCTTCGCGCCTGGCTGCGCGAACGGCTACTGGCAGACGCCGACCCCACGCACGACCACGCGACCATGCCGGGCAGGCAAACGACACCGACATGGCCGCGGTGGCCGAGCTGGCAAACGAGATGGCGGTCGAACAGGGTAGCGAGATCCGGCGGATGGAACAGATCAGAGTGGGCTGACAGCCTTCCCGTTCGGACCAGCGGCCTCCGATGTGGTCGCCGGGCGGACACCGTTGCGTACGGACTCCAGCAGCGCCATGCCCTGTGCCGCCAGTGACGCGACCACGCTGTTGAGCCCCTCCGCGCCGTCGAGGACCGTGACGTTCGCGCCCTGCAGGCCCTGCGCTGCCGCCCGCAGCATCTCCGGCAACTGCTGGATGACCAGCTGGTCGAGCGCGATCCGGTCCTGGGCCGCGGCCGCCTCGGCGGAGAGCTTGGTGGCGTCGGCCTCGGCGCGGGCCAACGTGGTGATCCGCTCCGCCTCCGCCTGCGCCGGCCTGATCACCTCGGCGACGAGCTCGGCCTGGCGCAACTCGGCGTTCTTCTGTGCCACCACCGACTTCTCGACCAGCACCTCCTGCTGGGCCCGGGCGAAGGCCAGCGGCCCGGCCTGAGCGGCGGTCTGTTGGGCCTGGTCGATCTCGGCTTGGTACCGCGCCTGCGCGATCGCGGTCTGGCGGGCGTACTCGGCCTGGTGGCGCAGGCTTTCCTGCTGGGCCATGGCGCTGGCCCGGTCCGCGGCCGCCTGGGCGATCTTGGCTTCCTGGTTGACCCGGGCCTGGTGCGGTGCCGCCAGTGCCTTGATGTAACCGACTCCCTTGTCGTCGATGCTGCTGATCTGCAGTGAGTCCACGGCCAGGCCGATCCGCGCCATCTCGGACTTGCTGGCGTCCACGATCGCGTCGGCGAGCGTCTGCTGCTCGCGGATGATCGCCTCGACCGTCATGCTGCCGATGATGCTGCGCAGGTGGCCGCTGAAGATCCGGCCGACGAGCGTCGGCATCTGGCCCTGGTCGCCCTGGAAGCGGCGGGCGGCCGCGGCGATCGACTCGTGGTCGTCGCCGACCTTGAACGCGATGACGGCCTGCACGGCCAGCGTGAGTCCCTGCTGGGTGTAGCAGTCCTCGGATACCTCGGCCTCCTGCATGGCCAGGGTGAGCCGGGTGGCCTTGGAGAAGATCGGCGCCACGAACACGCCGTGCCCTGTGACAATCTTGAATTGCAGTGCGTCCGCTCCCCGCTGCTTCCGACCGCTGATCAGGAGCGCTTCGTTGGGAGCGGGTACGCGATAGCCGAACACTAGGTTGACCCTCCTGCTGTGGGCCATGGCTCGACGTCGACATGGCGCGCGCCACGGTCGTTGATGACCAGAACTTCCGCACCGGCGGGGATCGCCGTAGCGGCATATGCCAGGTAATAGTGCGCCATCCCTTCAACCACGATGCGCACCTCCCCCGGGCGGTCTCCGCCGCGCACCGGGATGACCACTTTCCCCGTCCTGCCGACCACCATCTGCGTCACCTCCCCACATTGTCAGAGGTTCCGCCCCGGCCACACCGGCGCGCTCAGCCCGCTGCCGGGCACCGCATCAGGCCGGCCTGGTACTTGGCTCGCACGACGTGGCTGGCGGCGTCGGTGACCCGGGCCGCGAACGCCGGCGAGTCCTTGGCAGCCGCAAGCAGCGCGTTGGTCATCGGCGCGGCGTCCAGCGGCCGGACCGTGAGCACGAGGTCGCCGCCCGCGCCGACGAACCGCACGGCACGGTCCCCGGTTCGCACCGATGCCACGGCGGCCGCGGCCCCGAGGTCGTCGGACATGACGAGGCCGGAGTATCCGAAGTGCCGGCGCAGCAGCCCGGTGATGATCGGCGTGGAGAACGCCGCGATCGCCTTCGAGTCGAGTTTCGGGTAGGACGCCGAGGACACCATCACGGCGGCGGAGCCGGCTTGCATGCCAGCGGCAAACGGCTTCAGGTACGGATCGCGAGCCGTCGTTATGGCGTCGACGGCCTTCGCGGAGGTGTCGGTGTTCGCGCGTACCCGGCCCAATCCCGGGAAGTGTTTGAGCGTGGTCAGCACGCCGGAACCCTGCGAGGCGGCCACCACCGTACGGATGTCCGCGGCCACCGCGTCGGGATCCGAACCGTACTGGCGCCGGAACGCGCCGGTCGGTGGGTTGGCCGTGCCCAGGGCGGCGGGGACGGTGTCGGCGACCGGGGCAAGGTTGAGGTTGACGCCGGTCGCCGCGAGCCGCCGGGCGCTATCGGCGGTACGGCCGCGGAGCGTCGCGGTGCTCCAGCCGCCCTGCGTGACGGCCGAGGGGATGTCCGGGAAGTCGGGTCCGCGCAGGGTTTGCACGGCGCCGCCCTCCTGGTCGAGCGCGACCAGGAGCGGAAGGTCAACGGAGGCCCGCTGCAGCGCCTCGACGTCCTGGCGGATGGAGGCGGCCGTACGCTTGCTCCGGCCGGCCAGGAAGATGCCGCCTAGGTGGTAGGTCGAGACGGCGTCGGTGAGCGTCCGCGGGTTCGCAACCGGCGTGCCGATCATGAGCAGTTGGCCGACTTGCTCGTCCAGCGACAGCGCCGAGACGGTCGCGTCCACGCAAGCCTCGGTACCGGATGCCGCCGGCGAGGGCGCCGCCGCCGCGCCGCTGGCGGGCGCGGTTGTGACGGCCGCGCTCGTGGCGCCGGCGGAGGTGGCCGGCGCGGCGGCGGGCGGAGCGGGGGTACCGCCCGTGAGCTGCCAGATCACGCCGACGACAACCGCGGCCGCAGCGACCACCAGCATTAATGACCAGGTCCATCGTGTACGCATCGCCCGCCACGCTAGCGCCCAGCCGCCATCACCGCGCTCGGTCGCACCCGCCCGCCGGCTTCCTTAGGCTGCGGCCGCCGCTCTGCACGGTGCGGCTTGGTCACGCGGCCCGCTTTGCGGCAAGCTCGACCGCGATACCAGCCCAGCGGCCACCTTGCCACCCCACCGCGACCGCCACCTCGCGACGCCCCGGCCGCCGCCTCGCCACGCCCGCGGCCGCCGCCTCGCGACGCCCGGCCGCCACCTCGCACGGCCCCCGGCCGCCGCCTCGCCACGCCCCCGCCGCCACGTCGGCGCCGGTTGGAGCAAGCTCGCCGGCGACGCCGGCCGGCGCGGCTTCGCCCCCACGCCCCTGCGACTACGTTCCGCGACCGCTACGGCCAGTGTCTTGACTGCGGGGAAGATCGGTGGCGCGGGAACACCATCGATCCTCCACCTACGACGGCCGGGTTGGTCGGGCGGTGACGGCGAGTGAAAGGCAGCGGCATTCCTGCGCCTTCAGCGGGTAGCGCATGGCGTTGACGCCGGATATGTCCGCTTCCCGCGGCCGTCTGTCCAGGATGCCGTGCACGATCGCTTGCTCGGCCCGAACCCCGGCCGCGACGATGTGAAGCCGACCGGACATCGCCGCCGGAGTTCCTGGTCGAGCGGTTGTTGCGGCGGACGGGTTCCGGGTTGCCGTCAGCATGCCGCGCCCGGCTTGACACCACTGGACCGGAGCGCCCGACGTGCAGCGCCCCGGCCTGATGCGACGATGGGTCCGTGGCGATTCTCACCAAGCGGGTCTACGACGACCCGGCGCCCGGTGACGGGTTCCGGATATTGGTCGACCGCCTGTGGCCGCGCGGCGTTACCAAGGAGCGCGCCGCGCTCGATCTGTGGCTGAAGGAGATAGCGCCGAGCACTGAGCTGCGCACCTGGTTCCACGCCCATCCCGATGCGTTCGACGAGTTCGCGGCGCGTTATCGTGCCGAGCTCCGAACGAACCCGGCAGTCGACGAGCTCCGGCGGATCGAGCACGCGAATCCGACGGTCACCCTGCTCTACAGCGTCAAGGACCCGGCGCGGAATCACGCCGTGATCCTTGCCGACTATCTGCGGTAGACGCCTTCCATTCCGCGTATTCGGCGGGCAGGCAGACGCCGCATGGCCGGTAGCCGGCGGCGACCGCGGTGGCCTCGTCGGCAAAGAACACCCGGTGCCGCACGTAGCCTCCGGCGGCGATCGCGCGCAGCGCCGACGGGCAGTCGAGCCGGCCGTAGATTCGCGCGCGCCGGTGACCGCCGAACCGGCCGGGCACCGGCGACTGGTAGGGCCGACGGTCGGGGCCGAGCAGCACATAGGTCATCGGACGGTGTGCCACAAAGGGCCGGCAACGGTCATGCGGCGTCGTGGAAGACCAGGGCCAGCGTGTGCCGCTCGCCGGAGCGGATCGCCGACACGCCGTGCCGGACCGGGGCGGCCGACCAGCCGCGCTTCGACTCGACCGGGCGGTCGCGGGTGGTGAACACGTAGCCGTGGCCGCGCGGCAGCAGCGTCGCCGTGCCGCGGGACTGGGCCCGCGGCCGCTGCTCGAGCAGGAGGAATTCGCCGCCGGTGTGGTCCACGCCCGGCTCGTTGAGGTTGATCACGACCTGCAATGGGAACACGAGATCGCCGTACAGGTCGCGGTGCAGCGCGTTCCAGTCCTTCTCGCCGTACTTGAGCAGGATGGCGGTCGACTTGGTCTGGCCGGCCGCGTGGCACATGGCGAGCCACTCGTCGAGCGTGTCCGGCCACGGGGTCTCGCGGCCCAGCTTTCCCCACCAGTCCCGCGCGATCGGCAGCAGGTGTGGGTAGAGCGCCTGCTTGAGCCGTTCGATCGGCTCCGGGTACGGGGCGTTGAAGTAGCGGTACTCCCCCTCGCCGAACCGATGGCGTCCCATGTGGACGGTCGTCCGGAAGACGTTGCCGGTGTCGCCGTACAACTCCCGGATCGCGACCGTCTCCGCGTCCGTGAGCAGCCGCGGCAGCAGTGCGCCACCGTATTCGTCCAGTTCGGCGGTGATGGCCTTCCAGTCGGCTGTATCGAGCGTGTTCACGCGGCCTTCTCCAGGGTCAGCAGGGCAGCCTTGGCGTCGAGGCCACCGACGTAGCCGCCGAGCGTGCCGTCGGTACGCAGCACCCGGTGGCAGGGAACGACGACGGGCAGCGGGTTCGTCGCGCAGGCGGTACCCACGGCGCGGACGGCCCTCGGGTTGCCGACGATCGCGGCGACCTCCCGGTACGACTGCGTGTGCCCGTACGCGATGTGCGGAAGATGGCGCTGCACCAGCCGGCGGAATCCGCTCGACAGCGAGAGGTCCAGCGGCAGGTCGAAGCCGGTCCGCACGCCGGCGAAATACTCGTCGATCTCCCGCGCCGCGGTGTCGAGTCGCCGGGGGGCGCGCAGGATCCGCGGGCTGAGCCGGGCCGCGAGATCGTCCAGGACGCGGTCGTGGCCCTCCCGCTCGTACGCGACGCGGACCAGTCCCGTGCCGGTCGCCGCGAGCAGCAGCGATCCGACCGGGGTGTCGATCGTCGTGTATGCGACGTCGAGAATGCCGTCCCGCTCGGCGGCGTCCTCCAGCCGGTGGTGGAGCCGCACGAGGTCATCAGGGTCGGGGGTGGTCAGGGCGAACAGGTTCATCGCGTTGCTCCGTACCTCGTACGTAAGGATTTGATGCCGTCTGCAGCGGCCCGGCGGGCCGCGTCCGGGGTGCCGCCGAGGATCTCGGCGATCTCGTGATAAGGCAGGCCCGCGAGATAGTGGTACGCGACCGCACGGCGCTGCTTGTCCGGCAACGCCCGCACGTCCGCCCAGAGGTCGCCCCCGCTCCCGCCCGGCAGGCCGATGGTGGAAGCCCGCTCGGGGACGGCGTCCACCGGCGTCGCGCGGCGCTGGTTGGCGCGCGCGATGTCGATGGACTTGCGGTGGGCGATCGTCACGAGCCAGGCTTCGACGTTCGCGCCGGCGGGCAGGTCCGGCCACGCCTTCATCGCGGCCAGGAAGGTCTCCGACCACGCGTCATCGGCGTCGCTGTGTGCACCGAGCACGGCCCGGCACACCCGCAACACCGTGGCGGCGTGGTCGTCGACGACCCGCTCGAACGGCTGCTTCATCCTCAGAACAGTCTTCCGGCCCGGGCCAGCGCCGGCTCCTCCAATTCCAGCAGGAACCGCTTGCGGGCGATGCCGCCCGCGTACCCGGTGAGCTTGCCGTCCTTCCCGACGACGCGGTGGCAGGGCACGATCACCGGCAGCGGGTTGCGGCCGACGGCCTGCCCGACCTCCTGTGCGAGCGCCGAATCGCCGAGCCTCGTGGCGAGCGTTCCGTAGGTGGTCGTCGCGCCGTACGGGATGTCGGTCAGCAGCGCCCAGACGCGTTGCTGGAACTCGTCGCCGGCGAGCGCGGTCGGGATGTCGAAGGCGGTCCGGCGGCCGGCGAGGTAGCCGTCCAGTTGCGCGGCGGCCTCGGTGAACAGCGGGTCGGAGCCGGCCTCCACAAACCGGCCGAACGTGTCCTCGGACGGCCGGTACCAGTGATGCGGGAAGTACAGGCCGATGAGCCGGTCCCCGTCGGCGACCAGCGTGAGCTCGCCCAGCGCCGACTCGATGCGGGTGTGCCGCGTAGTCATGATCCGTCTCCTGGTTCGATGTCTTCCTTCATGAGGTAGACGCGGCGGGAGGTCGGTTCGTGAGATGCCTTCCGCCGCAGCGCGACCGCCACCACGAGATAGGGCACGGCGAGCACCGCGAACGCCGTCCCGTGGCCGGCCGGCGCCAGCGCGGCGTACGCGCCGTATACGAGGATCGTGACGCCGTCCGTCGCGAGCGACGCGACCGAGGTGACCGTCGCGCGACCCGGTCCCGTGATGCTGTCCTGCAGCCGCGTGTCGGCGACGACCGTGGCGACCTGGAACGCCGCGAACGCGGCCGCGACCAGCGCGATCCCGGCCGCGTACCCGCTCAGTGCGCCGCTGGCCATGGCAAGCGCGGCCGCGGCGAGCAGCGTGGCGAGGCCGCGGCTGGAGAGCCGGTTGCCCGCGGCGGCGAGCAGGCCGCCGGCGCTGACACCGCCCCAGATCAGCAGGTAGTAGAGCGGTACGTGCGCGGTGGACACGCCCGTCTCGCGGATCAGCAACGGCGCGTACTCCTCGAGCGCGCCCCAGACCGCCGTGATCGCGGGCACGAGCAGCAACCAGGGCCTGACCTGCGGATCTGTCCTCGCCTCGGCGAGACCGGCACGCAGCGTCGCGACGTACCCCCGCTCCGGCGCGGCCGTCTGCTGGTCGGAAGCCGGGCGGTGTTCCGGGAAGGTGGCCGCGACGGCCGAGGTGAGCACGCAGGCGGCGACGCTCGCCAGCCCGATCGCGGCATAGCCGCCGGCCGCGAGCACCGGGCTCGCGGCAGCGATCGCGACGAGGACCGCGACGACACCGACGGTGTGCGCCCGGCCGGTCAGTTTCGGGTACGCCTCGGCCGCCGCGTGCCGATCGAGCTCCTCGTAGACGAGCGCTTCGAGCGCGCCGGACGCCAGCGCACCCTTCGCGCCCCAGAGCACGAAGCCCGCGGCGAACGCGATGTACGAGGGGGCGAAGACCCACAGCGCATATCCGGTGGCGGTCAGCAATGGGCCGGCGACGAGCAACGCTCGGCGGGAGTACGCGTCGGCGAGTGCGCCGGACGGCACCTCGAGCAGGATCCCGGTCGCCGACCAGATGACGAGCAACGAGGACAGCTGCCACGCGGACAGCCCATGGTCCGTGAAGAGCAGCGTGTACACCGGGTACAGCAGGACGCAATCGTCCAGGAATGCGTACGAGTAGAGGGTGGCGGCGAGCCGCCTGGTGCTAGATCAATGTCGCCGGCTCATGGCCCGATGTTACGGCCTCGGCGGTGAAGCGCCCATCGGTTTACCGGCGGTAGACGAGGATCGAGTGCCCGACGTCGTCGATCGGGGTGCTGCTGTCGATCAGGATCTTGAGCTGGCCCTTGGCCGTGGGCACCCGGCTCGCCGAGACGGCGAGAAGGCCGTGCACCTCGCGCGCCGGTACCTCGAGCGGATCCTTCCACTCGATCCCGTAATACGAAGGATCGCCCCGGCCCTTGTAGTCCAGCCACACCTGCTCGCCGGGGTACTTGTGCCTCAGGCGGACAGCGAGCCGGGCCAGGTCCTGGCCCCAGTCGACGTTCGAGTCGCCCAGCCGCAGGTATGTCTTCGACGGGCCACCGAAGGCCTCGTTGGAGTACGGGATGTAGAGCGGGAACGTACGGAGCGAGCTGACCGCCACGAACGCCAGCAGCACGGCGGTCGCCACGTGCGACCACCGCCACCGGTACGTGACCACGCATCCCGCCGCGACGGCGAGGAACACCGGGACGAAAAGGGCGTAACGCACGCCGAAGTCCCGGGACCCCGCCATTGCGGCCAGCAACAGCACGGCCGTGGGGACGAGCACGTACACGGCCGCGGCGCGGAGCCGGGGGGTGATCAGCATGGCCACGGCACCGGCCACCCACAGCGCCAGCATCCCCAGCGGCTCCTTGATCAGCAGGGCCGCCGGTAGGTAGTACCATCGCGACCCGCGGTACTGATCGCCGAGCAGGAAGCCGCTGTACTGCCTGCCCTCATAGCTGAGCTGGAGGCGCATCCCGTCCCGGAACGGCTGCGGGAACGGCAGCCAGTTGATCAGCTGGCCGGCCAGTCCGTGCAGGACCGGCAGATTGGGCGGCGTGGTCCAGCGCAGCCGCGGATCGACGACCAGGTAGGTCGCCCAGACCGTGAGGACGGAGATCACGCCGACCCCGACCGCCGCCCCGATCCCGGCCGCCACCAGCCGCAGCGCCCGCCGCCGATCGATGGGCCGACCCGGGTTCGGGGCCCGGCCGGCGTACCAGACCGACAGAACGACCAGCGCCAACATCAGCGGGACCGCCGGGAGGGTGCTCATCTTCGTGGCCAGGGCGGCGCCGAGCGCGAGCCCGCTGAGCGGGAGATAGAGGTACAACCTCCGTCGCGCCCGCCACAGCAGCCACAGCGTGGTCAGCAGGAAGCCGGCCGCGGGCATGTCGAGTTGGGCCAGCGAGCCGTACGCGATGACGTCGGGAGAGAACGCATAGAGGGCGAGTGCCACGAGCCCGCCCACGGGTCCAACGAGGTCCCGGGCGAACCCGAAGACCACGAGCCCGAACAGCAGCGTCAAGATGATCATCGGCAGTCGCGCCAGGAACAGCACGTGCTGGGCGTCGTTGCCTTCCTCGTAGAGGACGTTGTTGCCGATCTCCCACTGGGTGCCGCCGAGCTGGGCATCGACGCGCGCGTTGGCGAAGGTCAGCCCGGTCTCCATGATGAGCTTGGCCAGCGGGGGATGCTCGAAGTTGTACGTCAGGCTGTGCTGCTCCAGATAGATGACGGCCGTGCCGACGTACACGGGTTCGTCCGTGGTCGGCGACTGCTGCTGGGCCGCGGTGGTCATGGCAACCGCCATCTGGGCCAGCAGCGCGGTCACGACGAGGGCGAACATCCATCCACGATGCCGGCGCCACCGGTCGAAGCGGCTGCCGCCGGGCACCTGACCAGCACCGCCGGCCGGCCGCATCGTCTGCCGAGGCACGTCGGTCGACATCACGGACGGCGCATCCGTTCCGATGCCGGGTTCGACAGCAGTGATGTGCTGGTGCGTCATGGGTGACAGTACGGCCCCGATGGTCCATTTGGACGAAGCGACGTCTCCATCCGCCAGCGGAAAATGATTGCACGCCAGCCTGCACACGTCCGGCGCGAACGCCGCGATGACGTGCTCGCGCGACGGACGCGACCACGGTGACGTCGGATCATCCGTACAGATCTGTCG
>DASYTU010000076.1:0-23317 GCA_036001925.1 Actinoplanes sp. | reverse complement strand
ATCCGGGGGCGCGACGCGGCGAGCCGGGCCGAGGCGTGCTGGCTGCCGATCGCGCCGGGCCTGAGCCCGCACGGGCTGCGGCACACGTACAAGACGCTGATGGTAGAGCTCGGCACGCCGTCGACCGTGATGGACGACCAGATGGGCCACTCGGACGGGTCAGTCCAGGCGCGCTACGCGCACGCCACGGCGGACATGCGCTGGCGTCTGCTCGAGGGGCTCACGGTGGTGTGGGAGGACGCGCTGGCGGCCCGGCGGCAGCTCTCGCCAGGATCTCCGGTGGCCGTCCTGGACCGTCTGCTCCAAGAAAAGATCGTCTCCCAGAATTCTCCCAAGCAGGCCCGAGAGACGGAAAAGGCCGGTCCGCGAATCCGCGATACCGGCCCTGACCTGCTGTTTTCTAGTCGGGCTGACAGGATTTGAACCTGCGACCCCTTGACCCCCAGTCAAGTGCGCTACCAAGCTGCGCTACAGCCCGAAGCCACGCCTAGGCGCGGCAACCCTCACAGACTATCAAGACAGCATGGCAGGCCATGCGCAGGGCTCACCCGTGCGCCTTGCCCCGCCCACCGGGCCCGAGCTTCTTCCGCGGCCGTACCGAAACGTCAATCGGCGATCCCTCGAAGCCGAACTCCTCGCGCAGCTTGCGCTCGACGAACCGGAGATATCCGGGATCGAACGGCCCGGTCGTGAACAACACGAACCGCGGCGGCGCCACCCCGGCCTGGGTCGCGAACAACACCCGCGGCGCGCGCCCTCCACGTACCGGGTGCGGCGTCGCCTGTGTCAAGGCCGTGAGCCACTGGTTGAGGGCGCCGGTCGGGATGCGCTGCTCCCACGAGGCGAGCGCGCGGCGCAGGGCCGGCGCCAGCTTGTCGACGGCTCGGCCGGTCTTGGCGGAGATGTTCACCCGTACCGCCCACGGGATGCGCTTGAGCTCCCGGTCGATCTCCTTGTCCAGGTAGTACCGGCGGTCGTCGTCGACCAGGTCCCACTTGTTGAAGGCGATCACCAGCGCCCGCCCGGCCTCGACCACCGACGACAGGACGCGCTGGTCCTGCTCGCTGATGGGCTCACCGGCGTCGAGCAGGACGACGGCGACCTCCGCCGCCTCGACGGCACCGGCGGTCCGCAGCGACGCGTAATATTCCGTGCCGCTGGCGTGGCTCACCCGCTTGCGCAGGCCGGCGGTGTCGACGAACTGCCAGACCTGGCCATCCATCTCGACCAGGCTGTCGACCGGGTCGACCGTGGTGCCGGCCACCGCGTCGACGACCGCGCGGTTCTCCTTCGCGAGGCGGTTGAGCAGGCTGGACTTACCGACGTTCGGACGCCCGACCAGCGCCACGCGGCGCGGCCCGCGGGGCCCCGACTCCAGCATCGCGGGCGCCGGCGGCATCGCGGACAGGATCGCGTCGAGCAGGTCGCCCGAGCCCCGGCCGTGCAGGGCCGAGATCGGGTACGGCTCGCCGAGACCGAGCGACCACAGCGACGTCGCCTCGATCTCGAGGTTGTTGTTGTCAGCCTTGTTGGCGACCAGGATCACCGGCTTGGAGCTGCGGCGCAGCATCTTGACGGCGGCCTCGTCGACGTCCGTGGCGCCGACCGTCACGTCGACCACGAAGACCACCACGTCGGCGGTCTGCACGGCGATCTCGGCCTGGTTCGCGATCGCGGCCGCGCGGTCGCGGGCGTCCGGCTCCCAGCCGCCGGTGTCGACCACGGTGAAGCGGCGGCCGTTCCAGTTCGCGTCGTAGGGCACCCGGTCGCGGGTCACCCCCGGCACGTCCTCGACGACCGCTTGGCGGCGGCCGATGATGCGGTTCACCAGCGTCGACTTGCCGACGTTCGGCCGCCCCACGACCGCTACAACCGGCACGGGACCGGACGGCGCCGGCGACGAAGAAACAGACGAGGAAACAGAGGAGTCGACCTCGAAATCGGAGACATCGAGGCCGACCGGCAACTCACTCACGAACTCACCTTGCTGTTCAGCAGATCCAACAACTGGGACACGACGTCGTCGACGCCGAGCCCGGTCGTGTCGACCTCGATCGCGTCGTCGGCCCGCCGCAGCGGATCCGCGGCCCGGCTCGAGTCGAACGTGTCCCGGCGAGCGAGGTCGGCAGCCGTGGCCGCGATGTCGGAGGCGTCCTCGGCGCTGCGCCGCTGCGCCCGTGTCGCAGCCGAAGCGGTCAGGAAGACCTTCAGCGAAGCGTCCGGCGCCACCACCGAGGCGATGTCACGGCCCTCCACGACGATGCGCCGGTGTGACGCGATGATGGCGCGCTGCAAGCTCACGAGGTGCCGCCGGACGGCCGGCACGGCAGCAACCGCCGACACCGAGCCGGTCACTTCGGGACCGCGGATGGCCGCGGAAACGTCGACACCGTTGGCCCGGAAGTGCGGATTGACCGGATCCGTACCGATGGACAGCTCGGTCTCCCGCGCGATCTTCGTCACCGCATCGGCGTCCGAGGGGTCTACGCCGGCCTCGAGCACGGCCCAAGTCACCGCGCGGTACATCGCGCCGGTGTCGAGGTAGACGCCGTCGAGAGCGGTCGCAAGACGGCGGGAAACGGTGGATTTGCCCGATCCCGACGGACCGTCGACGGCCACCACGCATCGCTCGGGCCGCACGCCGTCACCCACCGTTCCCCCTCCGTTTCACAACAAGACCATTCTGCCGGGCCGACGCCATCAGTCGCCAACCGCCTTGAACAGCGCGGCGATCTCCGCGTTCGACAACCGCCGGAACCCGCCGGGCCGCATGTCGCCGAGCCGGATCGGCCCGACGGCCGTACGGATCAGCCGGGAAACGGGGTGGCCGACCTCGGCCATCATCCGCCGCACGATGTGCTTGCGCCCCTCGTGCAGGGTGATCTCGACCTGCGCGGTCTTGCCCAGCGCGTCCACCAGCCGAAACGAGTCGACCTTCGCCAGACCGTCCTCGAGCTCGACGCCCGCCTGCAGCCGCCGCCCGATGTTGCGCGGCAGCGGCCCGGCGACCTCGGCGAGATACGTCTTCGCGATGCCGTAGGACGGATGCATCAGCTTGTGCGCGAGCGCACCGTCGTTGGTGAGCAGCAACAGGCCTTCGCTGTCCGCGTCGAGCCGGCCCACGTGGAAGACGCGCTGCTCGAACGTGCCGAGGAAATCGGCCAGTTCGGTGCGACCCTTCTCGTCGTCCATGCTCGAGACCACGCCGCGCGGCTTATTCATCGCCAGGTAGACGAGCTTGGTGTCGGTGACCACCCGCTGCCCGTCGACGTGGATCTCGACGGCGGCGGGGTCGACCTTGTCGCCGAGCTTGGCGACCCGGCCGTTCACGGTGACGCGCCTGCGGAAGATCAGGTCTTCGCAGGCGCGCCGGGACCCCACGCCGGCCGCCGCCAGCACTTTCTGGAGGCGTTCGGCGGTAGCCGGATCAGCCTGAGGCATCGAGCACTTCTTCCACGTCGTCGGGTAGGAACGGGGCCAGCGAAGGCAGCTGGTCGACCGAGTTGAGGCCGAGCTTCTCCAGGAACAGCGGAGTCGTCCGGTACAGATACGCCCCGGTTCCGCCCTCGATGCCGCACTCCTCGATGAGGCCGCGCGTGACCAGCGTACGCATCACGCCATCACAGTTCACACCGCGGATGGCCGAGACGCGCGACCGTGTCACCGGCTGCTTGTAGGCCACCACCGCGAGCGTCTCCAGCGAGGCCTGCGTCAGCCGCACCGACTGCCCGTCCAATACGAACCGCTCCACATACGGCGCGTATTCCGGCCGCGTGTACAACCGCCATCCCCCGGCCGCCCGCCGGAGGTCAAACCCGTGTCCCGCGGCCGTGTACCGCGCCGAGATGTCCTCCAGCATCGCCGCGACCCGCTCGGTCGGCTGTTCCATGATCTGCGCGAGCTGCATCTCCGCGACCGGCTCGTCGACCACGAGCAGGATCGCCTCGAGCGCGGCCCGCAGCTCGCTGTCGGCCATCGGCCCGGCGCCCGTACCAGTGTCGCCCGAGGCCGGACCAGCGTCGTGGGCGGCCTGCGCTGCCGGCGCCGGGTCCGTCGTGACACGATCGTCATCTTGGGTACGCGCGTCCACCGCCCCAACCGCACCACCACCGCCCTGGCTCCCCCGGCCCTCCGCCGGCACCGCCGATCCGGGCTGCGCCCGTTGCGCGGAGGCGGCATCCGCGGCGGCAGCCCGCGCCGCAGAGCCGCCGGCAGCCTCCGCCCGGGAGCCGTCCGCGGCCTCCGCCGCGGAGTCGTCGCTGTCCGGCGGCGGCACGAGCTCAGTGACCGGCAGGTCGCCGTCGTCTTCTTCGCTCACGTCGTCGTCGGCCGCGGCGTCGAACACATCGCCTGCGTCGTCACCGTTCAGCGGTACCGGCGCGTCCACGGACGGTCCGCGCTCCTGCTCCAGCGCCTCCTCGGCGGCGTCCTCGACGGGCGTAGACAGCGGCACCTCGGGCGCCCCGCTGACGTCGGTGGGCTCGGGCTCCTCCTCGCCCGGCAACTCGGCCGGCGTGTCGACGGCCGACGCACCGTCCGCCTCGCCAGGCAGTGGCGCCAGCTCGGGCGGCACGCCCTCCTCGTAGCCCTCGGGGTTGGCGCCTTCGAAACTTTCGTCGAAGTCGTCGTCGTCCTCCGACAGGTTCGCCGCGGAGCGGTCCTCGTCGTCGTCCGGCACCGGCTCGTCGACCCGGTCGGAGATGTCGTCAGGATTGTCCAGGTTATCCGAGTTGTCCGGGTCGGGTGCGGAGGCCTGGCGGGCCCGGCCCGGCGACCGCTGCTGGCGCTCCCACGGCGGCACCCAGGACGCCGCCTGCGCGGCCAGGGAGTCGGGACGCTCGTCGGTGCTCACGGTCGTTCCTCCAGGGCGGAGACGTCGGCGTCACGATCGGGCTCGGAATCGGCATCGAGCCGGCGGAGCCCAGGCCCAACGCCGTCGGGCGGAGCATCATCAGCCCCAACGCCGTCATACCCAGCCTCGCGAGAGACAACGCCCCCATACCCGGCCTCGCGAGAGACAACGGCCCCATACCCGGCCTCGCCAGAGACAACGGCCCCAGACCCGGCCTCGCCAGAGACAACGCCCCCAGACCCGGCCTCGCCAGAGCCAACGGCCCCATACCCGGCCTCGCCAGAATCAACGCCCGCATAGCCAACGCCGCCAGGAAAAGCACCGCCAGGCAGGGCCTCGTCGGACCCGGCCGCGTCGACCTCAGCATGCTCAAAGTCAGCGTCCGCGGACTCGGCGTCGGGCGGCGGCGTGTCCGAGTCGCGGGGGGCGGGCGTGCCTTCGTAGTCGTCGATGTCGAGCTCTCCCCCGTCGTCGTTGCCGCCGATCCAGCGGACCGTCAGCTCGTCGAGTGACACCGGCTGCTCGAACTCGATCAGACCCTCGCGATAGAGCTCCAGCAGCGCCAGGAACCGCGCGACCACCTCGAGCGTGCTCTCGCAGTCAGCCGTGAGCAGGTCAAACGTCGCGGTTCCCGCGCGCCGCAGCCGGTCCCGGATGAGGTTGGCGTGCTCGCGCACACTCACCCGCATCTGGTGCAAGTGCACGATCGAGAGCTGCGGCGGCCCGGGCTTGGGCGTGAATTGCTTGAGCGCCAGCTTGAACAGCCGCTGCGCACCGATGCCCAGGACCAGGTCGGGCAGCGCCTCGGCGTACCGGGGCTCCAGCGAAACCGCACGCGGCCACCGCCGCGCGCCCATGGTCTCGAGCTCGGCCAGATGCGCCGCGGCCTCCTTGAACGCCTTGTACTGCAGGAGCCGGGCGAACAGCAGGTCGCGGGACTCGAGCAGCGCCAGGTCTTCCTCGTCCTCGACCTCCGCGGCGGGCAACAGGCGCGCCGCCTTGAGGTCCAGCAGCGTGGCCGCGACCAGCAGGAACTCGCTCGCCTCGCCGAGGTCCCAGTCGTCGCCCATGGCCCGGATGTACGCGATGAAGTCGTCGGTGACCTGGTGCAACGCCACCTCGGTGACGTCGAGCTTGTGCTTGCCGATCAGTTGCAGAAGGAGGTCGAACGGGCCGGTGAAGTTGTCCAGCCGCACGGTGAACCTGCCGTCGGGAAGCTCGGTGGCGTCACCGACCAGCGGATCGGCGCCAACCAGAGGATCAGCGCCAACCGAAGGATCAGCGCCAACCAGAGGATCAGCGCCAACCGAAGGATCAGCGCCAACCGAAGGATCAGCGCCAACCAGAGGATCGATGGCTTCGGACGATGGCACATTCTGACGGTAGACCACCGGTCCGACAGCCCGGTCAAGGCTCACGCCTCGCTACCCCCACAGCCTCATGAAGAGCGTGCCGATCAGGTCCAACGGCAGGAGCAGCAAAGGGTAACCGAGCGGGAAGAAACAGCAGGCCAGAAGGATGACGACGCCGAGGTTCTTGTGTTCGAACCAGAGCCGGTAGCCCTGCATGCCGCGGCCGGGGTTGCGCTGCGCGGACCAGAGCAGCCCGAACCCGTCGAGCGGCGGTACCGGGATCAGCGCGAGCAGCCCGAACGCCAGCAGCCCGACGGCGATCGACAACACCAGCTGCGCGCCGAGCGAGGCGTCGAACTGGCCGCGGAGCACATCCGAGACGCGGTAGAACGACAGCTCGAACGACGAGGGGAACAGCACCACGTACAGAAGGAAGAAGATCTGCGCCGCGATCAGGGTGACCAGGGGTCCCGCGGCGAAGACGAGGGCCGCACGGCCGCGGCCGAAGCCGCGCGGCACCTCGTCGACGTCGATGATCTTGCCCCAGCCGGCTCCGCCGACGGCCGCGGCGACCGCGCCGAAGGGGTCGATGTCCTCGCGCAGCCGCGGTGTGATCGGGCCGTCGGCCATCCGGAGCCGGCGCGCGAAAAGACGGATGGCGACGGAGCGCAACAGCAGCGCGAGCACGAACGAGATGAGCAGGCCGGCGAACGTCACCGGCTGGCCGAGCGCGAAGAGCAACTTTTCGCCTAGCCCCGCTCCGCCTTGGCCGCGATGACCTCGCGGGCGAGCTGCCGGTAGTTGCGCGCGCCCGAGGAGGCCGGGTCCAGGCTGGTGATCGGCGAGCCGGCCACCGTGGACTCGGGAAACTTCACGGTCTTGGTGATGACGGTCTGGTAGACCTTGTCGCCGAACGCCTCCACGACGCGCTGCAGCACCTGGCGGCAGTGGGTGGTGCGGCTGTCGTACATGGTGGCGAGGATGCCCTCGAGCTCGAGGTCGAAGTTGAGCCGTTCGCGGACCTTGTCGATGGTGTCCAGCAGCAGCGCGACGCCGCGCAGGCTGAAGAACTCGCACTCCAGCGGGATGAGTACGCCGTGCGCGATGGTCAGCGCGTTGATCGCCAGCAGGCCCAGCGACGGCTGGCAGTCGATGAGGATGAAGTCGTACTCCTTGCGCACGGTGCGCAGCACCCGCGCCAGGGCCATCTCCCGGGCGACCTCGTTGACCAGCTGGATCTCGGCGGCGGACAGGTCGATGTTGGCGGGCAGCAGGTGCAGACCGGCCACGTCGGTCTTGATGATGACGTCCTCGGCGGTCACGTCGTCCTGCATCAGGAGGTTGTAGACGCTGAGGTCGAGGTTGTGCGGGTTGACGCCGAGACCGACGGAGCAGGCGCCCTGGGGGTCGAAGTCCACGAGCAGAACCTTGCGGCCGTACTCGGCCAGGGCAGCGCCCAGGTTGATCGTCGTCGTGGTCTTGCCGACGCCGCCCTTCTGGTTCGCCAGGGCGATAATCCGCGCGGGGCCGTGCCGGTCGGTCGGCATCGGCTCGGGGATGGGCCGGCGCATCGTGTACGCGGTAGGGTCGGCGGGCCCGAGGTCGGCGCCGAGGTCCATGGAGCTCTGCTGCTCCCGAAGGGTAGAGGTCCACGCCTCGGCCCGCTCGTGGTTCCCAGCCATGTCCCTCGCCCCCTCTCGACCCGCAGCCGATGCCCGACTGTACGCCACGAGGACCGCCCGGCCGGGGTCAGCCGTTCGGCGTGTCGCACCTACGGACACTCACCCTTCATCGAGCGCGCGGGTGTGCGGTCGCGTACACCTCGCGGAGTCGGTCCACAGTCACCAGCGTGTAGACCTGCGTCGTCGTCACCGAGGCGTGGCCGAGCAGCTCCTGGACCACGCGTACGTCGGCGCCACCGTCGAGCAGGTGGGTGGCGTAGGAGTGGCGAAGAGTGTGCGGCGAGACGGCGTGCGGGCCGTCGGTCGGCAGCCCGGCCGCCGAGGCCGCGCGGTGCAGGATCGTCCACGCGCTCTGTCGCGACAGCGGACCGCCGCGGGCGTTGAGGAAGATCGCGGGCGTGCCGCGCCCGCCTACGGCCAGGGCGGGTCGGGCTCGGACCAGGTAGGCGTCGAGGGCAGCGCGCGCATACCGGCCGACCGGGACGATCCGGGTGCGGCCGCCCTTGCCGTGCAGCGTGACCGACGACTCGTCGCCCAGGTCAAGGTCGTCGACCGCTGCGCCGACGGCCTCGGAGATGCGCGCGCCGGTGCCGTACAGGAACTCCAGCAGCGCCTTGTCCCGTAGGCCGAGCGGCGCGTCGTCGGGCGCCGCGAGCAGGCGGGTGACCTGGTCCACGTCGAGCGCCTTCGGCAGCCGCTTCGGCGGCGCGGGCGGCCGCACGTCGCGCGCGACGTCCGTCGCGACCAGGCCCTCGCGCGCCGCGAAACGGTGCAGGCCGCGGACGGCGCTGACCGCCCGCGCGGCGGACGCCGGGGACAGGCCGTCCGCGCGCAGGGCCGCGAGGTGGCCGGCCACGTCGGCCGCGCTCACCGCGGCGAGATCGCCGACGCCGGCCGCGGTGAGCGTCTCCACATACCGATCAAGATCGCGACGGTACGAGGCCAGCGTGTTGCGGGATAGACCCCGCTCGACCGTCAGGTGGTCGAGGTAGGTCTGGATCGCCCGGTGCAACCTCAGTTGAGTACCTCGGCGAGCGGCACGACCTGCATGCCGTGGGCGTCGGCGACCGGGCCGTAGACGACGTGCCCGCCGTGGGTGTTGACGCCCAGGGCCAGCGCCGGGTCGGTGCGGACCGCGTCGCGCCAGCCTCGGTTGGCCAGCTCCAGCGCATACGGCACGGTGACGTTGGTGAGCGCGTACGTGCTCGTGTGGGGCACCGCCCCGGGCATGTTCGCGACGCAGTAGAACATCGAGTCGTGCACCCGGTAGACGGGATCGTCGTGCGTCGTGGGTCGCGAGTCCTCGAAGCAGCCGCCCTGGTCGATGGAGATGTCGACGAGCACGCTGCCCGGCTTCATCCGCGAAACCAGCTCGTTCGAGATCAGCGTCGGGGCCTTCGCGCCGGGCACGAGCACCGCGCCGATCACCAGGTCGGCGTCGAGGACGGCCTTCTCGATCTCGTACGCGTTGGACGCGATGGTCTGGATGTGCCCGCGGTAGTCCGCGTCGGCGGCGCGCAGCCGGGCGATGTTCTTGTCCAGCAGCAGCACCTCGGCCTGCATGCCGAGCGCGATCGCGGCCGCGTTCATGCCGGAGACGCCGCCGCCGATGACGACGACCTTGGCGGCGTACACGCCGGGCACGCCGCCCATCAGCACGCCGCGGCCGCCGCCGGAGCGCATCAGGTGGTAGGACCCGACCTGCGGCGCCAGCCGGCCGGCGACCTCCGACATCGGCGCGAGCAGCGGCAGCGAGTGGTCGGGCAGTTCGACCGTTTCGTACGCGATGCCGGTGATCTTGCGGTCGATGAGCGCGTCCGTGCACTCCTTCGACGCGGCGAGGTGCAGGTACGTGAACAGCACCTGGCCCTCGCGCATCCGGCCGTACTCTTCAGCGATCGGCTCTTTGACCTTGAGGATGAGTTCGGCGCTGCCCCACACGTCGTCGGCGCCGTCGAGAATGGTGGCGCCGGCGGCCGCGTAGTCCGCGTCGGCGATCGAGGAACCGGCTCCGGCGCCGGCCTGCACGAAGACCTGATGACCGGCTCGGGTGAACTCGAACACGCCAGCCGGGGTGATGGCCACCCGGAACTCGTTGTTCTTGACTTCGGTGGGAATGCCGACCCTCATCAGCCGACACCGTCCTTTCCTCAACGCTGAGTGACGTCCCGGGCTTCTTCGCTCCGAAGACTACCGTCCCAGAACGTGGACGACCCGGGATGCCACGGCAGGTCCGAGGACCCGCGGCCCCGATCAGGGCGGGCCGGGAACCGGGCCGGCGCGGATCACGTCAGGGGCGCGTCCGCCGGGCGTAGCGTCGCCCACCCGTCGTCTCGGGCTCGGGCCGCGGCCAGCAGCCCGCCGGCCGCGGCCGCGTTGGTGATCTCGCCGCGCAGCACCATCGCGACCGCCTCGTCGAGGTCGAACCAGGCGATCTCGATGTCCGCCTCCTCGTCGGTGCGTTCGTGCCGCTGATCCTCCGGGACCGGGGACAGGTCGCGGGCCAGGAACAGCCGGATCACCTCGTTGGTGAAGCCAGGCGAGGTATGCAGGTCGATGAGCAGGTCGAACCGCCCGGCGCGCAGGTCGGTCTCCTCGGCCAGCTCGCGACTGGCCGCTAGCACCATGTCCTCGCCGTCCACGTCACGCAGGCCCGCGGGCAGTTCCCAGAGCTTGCGGTGGACCGCGTGCCGGTACTGCTTGATGAGTACCACCCGGCCGACGTCGTCGAGGGCCACGACGCCGACCGCGCCCTTGTTCTCGGTGACGTCGCGTTGAGCCGTACGGCCGCCCGGCATCGCCACGGTGTCCGTGTACATGGTGAAGATCGGCCCGGCGTACCGCTGGACGCGCGACAGCGTCTCGTACGCGAACGTGGTCACGAGGCCGCGACCGCGTGCGGCTGGGCGTGCTGCGGCTCGGCGAGCGGTCCGACCGGGAGCTCGTCCGCCGCGGCGTATTCGACGGCGGCCTCGACGAACGCCGCGAACAGCGGGTGCGGCCGCGTCGGCCGGCTCTTCAGCTCCGGGTGCGCCTGGGTGCCCACGAAGAACGGGTGCCGCTCGCGGTCCAGCTCGATGAACTCGACCAGCCGGCCGTCCGGCGACGTGCCCGAGATGACCAGCCCGGCGTCGGCCAGCTTGTCCCGGTACGCGTTGTTGACCTCGTACCGGTGGCGGTGCCGTTCGGAGATCGCGGTGCTGCCGTACGCCTCGGCGACGATCGACCCCTCGGCCAGGGCCGCCGGATACGCGCCCAGCCGCATCGTGCCGCCCAGGTCGCCCTTGCCCGCGACGATGTCCTCCTGGTCGGCCATGGTGGAGATCACCGGGTGCGGGGACCGCTCGTCGAACTCCAGCGAGTTGGCGCCGTCGAGGCCCGCCATGTTGCGGGCGGCGTCGATCGTCATGCACTGCAGCCCCAGGCACAGGCCGAGGATCGGGATGCCGTTCTCCCGCGCGTACCGGGAAGTGTTGATCTTGCCCTCGATCCCCCGGATGCCGAACCCGCCGGGGATGACGATCCCGTCGACGCCCTTCAGGGCGGCCGCGGCTCCGGCTGCGGTGTCGCAGTCGTCGCTCGGCACCCAGCGGATGTTGACCCGGGCCTGGTTAGCGAACCCGGCCGCGCGGATGGCCTCGCTCACCGAGAGATACGCGTCCGGCAGGTCCACGTACTTTCCGACCAGCGCGACCGTGATCGTCCGGCGCGGGTGGTGCACGCGTTCCAGCAGCTCGTCCCAGTCGGCCCAGTCCACGTCCCGGAACGACAGGCCGAGCCGGCGCACGACGTACGCGTCCAGGCCCTCGCGGTGCAGCACCCTGGGGATGTCGTAGATGCTCGGCGCGTCCGGCGCCGCTACCACGGCCTCGCGGTCGACATCGCAGTAGAGCGACAGCTTGTGCTTGAGTTTGTCCGGGATCTCCCGATCCGAGCGGCAGACCAGCGCGTCGGGCTGGATGCCGATGTTGCGCAGGGTGGCCACCGAGTGCTGGGTCGGCTTGGTCTTCAGCTCGCCCGACGGCGCCAGGTACGGCACCAGCGAGACGTGCAGGTAGAACACCCGGTCCCGGCCGATCTCGTGGCGCACCTGGCGGATCGCTTCCAGGAACGGGAGCGACTCCATGTCGCCGACGGTGCCGCCGACCTCGGTGATCACCACGTCGGGCACCCGGCCGTACTCGTCGGGAGCGGCCATCGCGAAGATGCGCTCCTTGATCTCGTTGGTGACATGCGGGATGACCTGCACGGTGTCGCCCAGGTATTCGCCGCGGCGCTCCTTGGCGATCACGGCCGAGTAGATCTGGCCGGTGGTCACGTTCGCCTTCGCGGACAGTGACCGGTCCAGGAAGCGCTCGTAGTGGCCGACGTCGAGGTCCGTCTCGGCGCCGTCGTCGGTCACGAAGACCTCGCCGTGCTGGAACGGGTTCATGGTGCCGGGATCGACGTTGAGGTAGGGGTCGAGCTTCTGCATGACGACCCGCAACCCCCGCGCGGTCAGCAGATTGCCGAGGCTGGAGGCGGTGAGGCCCTTGCCCAGCGAGGAGGCGACGCCCCCGGTGACGAAGATGTGCCGCGTCTCACGCGCAGTAACGGCCAAGGCCTGCTCCCGTGGTCGGTCCAATGCGGTTCATGCAGACCGGCGGATCGTGTTTTGCATCGCGCCATCCACGGGATTTCAGAGTAACACCATCGCCGTCGCGCGCACGTTCCGGCAGGTGGTGCCGCGTGTCACCCGGTAAGCAACCGGTTCGCGTCGGCCGGGGCCGGGAACGGCCCCGGATCGTCCGGGCGGGTGCGGTCCGCGGCGTGATCGAGAACGCGAAGCGTGGTCAACACCGCGGTCGGTACGGCCGCCGCGGCCGCCGCGCCGGCCACCACGAGCGCCGAGCCGCCGAGTACGCCGGCGATCAGTGTCGCCACGACCGTGCCCGCGCCCGCGGCCCGCAGCGCCGGGTGCAGCCCGAACAGCCGGTTCAGGCCACCCCACGGGGAGAACTGGCAGAACGCCACCATCAGGACGCCGACCACAGCCAGGATCGTCAGCGGACTGCCCAACAGCGACTCACCGTTCGCGCTGGCGGCGCGCTGCATGGCCGGACCGCCGGTGCCGTCGCCGAGCGCGCTGAGGAACCGGCCCAGGCTGCCCTGCTCGAGCGCCGGCCGGCGCAGGTCCATGGCGGCGAAGCCGATCGTCACCGCCAGGCCGGACAGCGCCGCCCAGGCGAAACGCGGCAGCGTCAGCCAGCCGCCGGTACTGATCGCGGCCGCGACACAGACGCCGGCGGTCACCGCGATCGCGCCGACCGGGTCCGCGCCCAGGTACGGGCTGCCGACCATGATCACCGCGAAGCCGCCGATCATCACCACGATCACCGGGCGCCACGGCCGCCGTACCACCTGGGCCAGGCAACCCGCGACGACGAGGATGCCGGCCACGAACACGCCGAGCCCGACGCCGCCCACGCCGGCGTACCGGGAGCCGTTGACGGCCGAGTACCCGGCGACGCCGTTCAGCTGCAGTTGCGCGCCGGTGAGCAGGTCGACGCCGATCACGATCGCGCCGATCGCGGCCACCGCGCCCAGCGGCCACAGCGTCTGCCGGTAGCGCGGCGCGACCCGCACCGCGGTCGTGCCGATCGCAAGCAGCCCCAGTGTTACCGCGCCGAAGACCAGCCCGGGGTGGTTGCTACGCCACCAGGGCGCGGCGTCCGCGACCAACGCGGCCGGGATGGCCAGCGCCGCCGCGATGAGCAGCACCTCGACCGTGCCGATCAGCACGCGCGGCGGGGAGGCGGGCCCGGTCGGGCCGGCGTGCCGCCGGGCTCGCACCATGAGCGGCACGACCAGGATGAAAAGCAGCAGCTGTACGGCGGCCAGGATCGTGAAGAACGTGGCGGCGATGCCGTGCTGAGCGCCCGCGCGCAGGTCCGCGTTGTGGCCGCCGCTCACGGCGTCGGCGAGGTTCGCCGGACGTCCCGGGACGACAGCGGCGGTCCGGCCGCTGAACAGCTTGCCCGGCGCGGGCCGGGCCAGCGCGGACAGCACGGTCGGCGCCAGGTCGACCAACTGCAGGTAGCCGTCGCGGCCGGTGCCCGCCGAGGTCAGCCAGCCGCCGTCCCAGCCCGGCCCTTCCGCGAACGCCACGTGCAGCCGGGACGTGGTGTCGGTGTCGGCGACGCCGGCCACGATGATCAGCGAACGCGCGGGCCGTGCGGCGATCACCTTGGCCAGGGTGGCGTCGGCCTCCTCGGCCTGGGCCTGCCGCTGGGCGCCCGTACCGCTGACGGTGCCCAGATCCACGATGCTCAGCACGCACGATGAGAGCAGGCCGGACGGGTCGTCGGGCAGTTTCTCCTGGTACTTGTCCACCCGCCCGAACGGCCGCGCCGCCGCCACCGCGGCTCCGGATCCGACGGCGACGCTGCACCGCACCGACTCGGCGAGCGCGCCCGGCACCGCACCGTAGGGCAGGTCGTCCTGGTTCTCCTGCACGATCCCCGGTTGCCGGGTGAGGTTCGCACCGATGCCGTCCGGCTGGGTCAGCTCCGGCGCGAGCGGCGGGCATGCGCCGGTGACCCGCTCGGTCTCGTACGCCGCGTAGTTGCCGGCGCCCAGCGTGAGCCAGCCGTCCGCCGGGCAGGTCGTGCGGTCCGCGGACTTGACGGAGAGCCAGCCGATCGAGCCCTTGGACGCCTCGGTCCACAGCGTGGGCGTGCGCTGCCGGTCGATATCGTCCCAGCGCAGGCCGGCCGCGCCGGCGACGATCACGTAGTCGACCGTCTGGCTGGTCGTCGCGGTGGCGGGCCGGACCGCGAGGCCGGCGAGGCTCGCGGCCACGGCCAGCACGACCAGTGCGTACGGCACCCAGCGTCGTTCCGCCTGCGGGCCTGGCGTGTCGGGACGCCGGACCCGGCGGAGCCGGTCGAGGGTCCAGACGCTCACCGTTGCCCCGCCCGCGCGGTCCTGGTCGCCTGCGCGTACGCCGCTCGCACGTCGGCGACCGTGTCGTCCTCGTCCGGCCACGTGGTGGCCCGCTTGGGCCCGCGGGCGGCGTAGTCGGCCCGGAGCGCCGGGTCGGCGAGCAGCTCGCGGACCGCGGCGTCCAGCGCGTCGACGTCACCGGGCGGGATCAGCACGGCCGCGTCTCCGACCAGCCCGGGCAGCCCACCGACGGCCGTGGTCACCAGCGGTACGCCGGCGCGCAGCGCCTCCTGGGCGAACAGCTGGCGGGCCTCCCAGTCGCTGGTGACGACCGCGATGTCGGCGCCGGCCAGCAGGTCGGGCACGTCGTTGCGGTGCCCGAGCAGGTAGAGCCGGGCCCGCCTCTCGGAGGCGCGCTGGGCCAGCACCATGTAGCTGGGTCCGGAACCGGCGATCACGGTCACCGGGGCCGGCCTCAGGTCGCGCCACCGTCCGGCCGCGTCGATCAGCACGTCGTACCGCTTCTGCGGGTGCAGGCGACCCACCGAGACGATGAGCGGGGTGTCGGGGGCGACCCGGAATTCGGCCCGGACCGCGGAGCGGGTGCGGCTCGGTGGCGCCAGGACGGGCGCGGCGACCGCGCCGAGCCGGGCGTCGCGGGCGCCGAGCGAGGTCGCGCGCTCGACGAGATCCTCCGAAGCGCCCAGGGTCAGCGCGGCGGAACGCGCCACGATCCGCTCCACCAGCAGCGACGCCTGCCCGCGCAAGCCCTTGGCCATGACTGCGTTGTGCCAGGTCACCACGATCGGAGCGGAGGGCCGGGCGAGCGTGACGACGAACCCGGCCCGCAGGCCGTGCGCGTGCACCACGTCGATGTCGCGGCCGGCGAGCGCGCGGCGCAACGTACGGATCACGCCGGAGTCCTGCGGCCCTGGGCTGGCCGGGATCTCGACGGGCACGAAGTCGGCGCCAGCTGTGGTGAAGCCGAACAGCTCGTCGGTGTCGGCCGGCCCGCAGACCAGAACCGGGCAGCCCGCCGCGACGAGGCCGCGGACCAGGGAGGCGACATGCTGGCCGATGCCGCCGGTGCTGGACGCCAGCACGAGCGCCACCGATCCGCGCCAGGATGCCTGCACGTGGTTCACGCGTGCTCCTCTCCCCGTTCGCGTCCCTCACCCCGCCGGGGCTCCTCCCGCTGGAGGTCGTCTCCCGCTCGGCGTCGAATCCTGCGGGCCACCGTGGCGGCCAAGGGACGCACGTCGTGACGGTCCAGTAGGTAGGCCACCGCGACGAACACGACCGTCACCACGACTGCGCCCAGCATGCCCTGCACGAGGCTGCCGGCGGTGGTGGGGGCCGGGCCGAACGCGTGCCCGACGCCGGCCACGACGGCCCATCCGGCGAGCGCGGCGGCTACCGCTGCCACGATACCGGCGCCGGTCGCGCGGCCGAGCCCTGCGAGCGCGGCGCGGCCCGCGTGCCGCCGCACCGCCAGCACCAGCAGGAGTCCGATTGCCGACATGCCGACGGCGTTCGCGAGGCCCAGACCGAAGACCTCGCGGTCGCCGCTGAACAGGGCGGTCAGCACCACGGCGGACAGGGCGGCGATGCCCCACCCGGCCGCGGTGGCGGCGGCCGCGGCGACCGTGGCGCCGCGAGCGTACAAGGCCCGGGACAGCAGGGCGAACAACGCGTAGCCCAGCAGGCCGGGCGCGAAGCCCACGATGCCGGGCGCCGCACCGCGGGTGCCGACGATGTAGGCGGCGGGCGCCGCCAGCGCGGCCAGCGCGGCGCCGCCGAGGCAGGCCAGCAGCACCACCGAGCGCGCGGTGCCGGCCAGCGTGCCGGCGTAGGCCCGCTCGTCGCGCCGCGCCGCCGCGGCGGCCAGCGACGGGTACGCGGCCGTGGCCAGCGGTACCGCCAGCACGGCCCAGGGCAGCAGGAACACGGTCTGGGCAGCGTTGTAGCGGGTGAGCGGGCCGGCGACTGCGAGCGCGATGACAACCGCCACCATGACCTGCTGGGCGCCGACGGTCACCGCACCGGCCCAGCCGAGCCGGATGGCCTGCCGGCCCTCGCCGCCCGGAAACCGGAACGTGGGCCGCAGCCGTACCTTGACCCGGCGCAGCGGGATCACCAGGCACAACGCGAGCACCACGACGCCGAGCGTGGTGCCGACCGACAAGGTCAGTTCGCCGGGGCGGCTGAGGTGGGCGAAGTCGGAGCGGGCGCCGTCGATCGCCGCGTAGGTGAGGTACGCGCCCATGACCGTGACGCTGGACAGCAGCGGCGCGATGACCGGCCAGGCGAACCGGTGGTGGGCCTGCAGCACGCCGGTGAGCACGATGCCGATCCCGTACAGCGGTAGTTGGGGTGCGAAGACACGCAGCATCCGCGCGGCGATCTCCTGGTGTTCGGGCGCCACGCCGGGCAGCAGGCCGGCGATCGCGCCGGCCGCCAGTGCGACCGCGACGGCGAGCGGCACCAGCACCGCCAGCACCCAGGTGAGCAGCGCCGACGCGACCACGTCCACCCGATCCCGCTCGCCGGCCGCCACCGCGCCGGCCAGCAGTGGTACCACGAGGCTGGCCAGCGCGCCGCCCGCGACCAGCTCGAAGACGATGTTGGGGATGGTGTTCGCGGCGTTGTAGATGTTCGCCAGCCCGGCGTCGCCCACCGTGTGCAGGAACACGAACGTGCGGCCGAAGCCGGCGATACGTGCGACCACGGTGAGGATCGTGATCAGCGCGGCCGCGCCGGCGATCCGCGCGACCGCGACCGCGGGCGCCGGCGCCTCCGCCACGCCGCCCGGCGCCGGCGCCTCCGCCACGCCGCCCGGCGTCGGCGGCTCCGCCACGCCGCCCGGCGTCGGCGGCTCCGTCACGCCGCCCGGCGTCGGCGGCTCCGTCACGCCGCGCGGCGCCGGCGCCTCCGCCACGCCGCCGGCCGTCGGGGCCGCCTCGGGAGAGACGGCCGGGACGTCGCCCTCCGGGGCCTCGGGGGCTCCGGCCTGGCCGTCGGAAGCCCGCGCCCCAGGGGTGTCCGTCACGCCGGGGGCCGGCGACCGAGCTCGTCCAGCGTGCGCAGCCATGGCGTGTCCTGGATGACCTTGGTGAAGCTGACCTTCTCGCTGGCCGCGGTGAGCCCGGCGAGCAGCGTCAACGCGAGCGCCCGACCGGCCGGGCCGGTCCGCGCGGCCAGCGCGACGCCGAGCAGCGCGCCGAGCGCGTTGGCCCCGGCGTCGCCCAGCATGATCTCCTCGCCGAGGTCGGCCGAAAGCAGGGACGCGCCGGCGCCGAGTGTCCCGGCCGCCACTCCCCCACGCCGGCCCACCGCGAGCGGGGCACCGATCAGCGCGCCGGCCTTGATGGCGCGCCCGGGGCGCAGGTCGAGGAGGTTGACGAGATTCGCGGTGCCGGCGATGACGCCCGCGCCCAGCAGCACGTCGATCGCGCCGCCGACGACCCCGCGACGCGGGCGGGCCGGGTCCGCGGCGAGCAGCGCCGCGGCGGCGAGGCCGCCCGCGCCGACTCCGGCGATCTTCACGAGTCCGCTGGTCACCCGGCCGTCGCGCAGCGCCCCGAGGTGCCCGGCGAAGCCCTTCGCGGCCTTCTGCTCGGGACGGCCGCCGACCATGTCGTCGTAGAAGCCGACCGCCCCGGACATGGCGCCGGCGGTGACCGCGGCGGCGGCCACTGGGCGGCTGGGCGCGCCGAACGCCGCTGCGACGGTCGCCCCGGCGGCGAGCGCCGGCCCGGCGGCGAGCGTCACCGTACGGCCGCGGAAGTTGGTCCGATGCAGCTCGGCGGCGCGCGGATCGCGGCGGATCCAGGCCAGCGCTGCCCGGGCGGCGAGCGCCCCGAGGCCGAACGACCGGAAGACTCCAGTGGCCATGTGCGTAAACTCCTGACTCGCGAGGGCCGACGTGCGAACCGGCGACCGGCAGTCGAGTCTAGGGACCGCCGGCTACGCCGCGGACTTCGGCACCAGCGACGTCGCCCCGGCGGAGAGGCCGTACTGGCCGACCCGGGCCTGCACGACCCGCTCGACGACGGCGAGCGCGGTGGCCAGCTGGCCCTGGGTGGTGCTGCCGTTGTCCACCGTGGAGATCGTCTTGACCAGGGTCGGATCCTTGCGAATCTCCGATACCAGGTTGCCGTCGCCGACGCCGTTGCCGGCCACGACCAGCGGCCTGTCCTTGGCGAACTGGGTGGCGAGCGTGACGGCCGACTGGGCTTTCTTGGCCGCGTCCTTGTCCACCGGCGGCAGGCCGGAGACGATCACGATCGCCTCGGCGCCGCCCACGGCGTCCTTGTCGACCGCGAGATAACCCGCCTTCGTGTACGCGCTGAGCAAGGCCGTCAGGTCGTTCTTGGCGACCTCCGGCGTACGCTGCGTCAGCGCCAGCGCCAGCAGCGCGCTGGAGGTCTCCACGCCGTCGCTGTTGAGCGGCAGCCCGGCCGCCGGGATGGTGGGCTGCGAACCCGCCTCGGCGAGGTCGAGCAGCTCGGTGTTGTTCGCCGGGTCGAAGAACTTGTCCTGCACGGTCACCCTGGCGGTGATCGTGGCACCCGCGATGGCGAGCATCGACTTGACTTGTTCGACGTAGTCCTGGCTGCCGGGCAGCGCCATGAGCACCAGTTTGCGTCCGGCCAGCTTGCCGCTGAGCAGCGCCGGGGCCACCTCGGTGGCGAAGTCCTGGGCGCGGTTGAGCTCGTCGCGGTACTGGTTCGCCTGGTCGCGGAAGTTGCTGTTGTCCTTGCTGAGCGCCGTCACCTGGTCCTTGAGGCTGTCGGCGACCGGCCCGTTGAGCGCGGCGGTGCCCACGACCAGCCCGATGGCCAGGGCCAGGAAGACCGCGGTGAGCGACACCACGTGGTACCGGAAGTTGATCACGACTGCGACCTCAGGATCGATCGGTGCTGGTCAGAAGAGGTGGCCCAGCTGAAAGACGAAATTGTCCCACCACTCGGACACCACGGTGAGGTACGCCTTGCCGACCGTCGACACGGCCACCGCCGACGCCATGGCCGCTATCGCCGACAGCACGAGCAGCAGCAGCGCCGAGCCCGAGATGTTCTGCCGGTAGAGCCGGCTGACACCCTTGGCGTCTACCAGCTTGCCGCCCACCTTGAGGCGGGTGAGGAACGTGGAAGCCATACCCCCGCGGCCCTTGTCGAGGAACTCGACCAGGTTCGCGTGCGTACCGACGGCGACGATGAGCGACGCGCCCTTCTCGTCGGCGAGCAGCATCGCCAGGTCTTCGCTGGTGGCGGCAGCCGGGAAGGTCAGCGCCGCGACGTCGAGCTGGTGCACCCGGTCCAGGCCGGGAGCGCGCCCGTCGGGGTACGCGTGTACGACCACCTCGGCGCCGCAGCGCAGCACGTCGTCGGTGACCGAGTCCATGTCGCCGATGATCATGTCGGGGGTGTAGCCGGACTCGACCAGCGCGTCCGCGCCGCCGTCGACGCCGATCAACACGGGCTTGAACTCGCGGATGTACGGCCGCAGGACGTCGAGGTCGGCCTTGTAGTCGTAGCCACGTACGACGATGAGCACGTGCCGCCCGGTGATCTCGGTCGTCACGTCCGGTACGCCGACGCCGTCGAGCAGCAGGTCCCGTTCCTGCTTGAGGTAGTCCATGGTGTTCGCCGCGAACGCCTCGAGCTGCACGGACAGGCCCTCCCGGGCGTCCGCCATCGCGGCCGCGACGGTTTCCGCGTCCTGCCGTACGCCGGTGGCGACGGGCTCGCCGTTCAGCAGCACGGTGTCGCCGTCGATGCTGATCACGTTGCCCTCGCGGACGCGGTCGAACAGCTCCTCGCTCAGGTCGTCGATCAGCGGGATGCCGGCCTGGATGAGGACCTCGGGACCGAGGTTCGGGTACCGGCCCGAGATCGACGGCTTGGCGTTGAGCACAGCCGCGACCCCGACCGCGACCAGGGAATCGGCGGCGACGCGATCGATGTCGACGTGGTCGATGATCGCGATGTCACCCGGGCGCAACCGTCCGACCAGGCGCTTGGTCCGGCGGTCGAGGCGAGCGATGCCGGAGAGAGCTCCCGGTTCGACGCTCCGGGTCCGGCGCAAGGTGGGAAGTCGCATCCTGGCCATCCTGACATGCCGAATCACGCCCGCTGCACACGACATGCGCGGCGTCACCCATAAAAGGGGGTAAATCACCTCAATGCGCAGCGAACGTACAGCCCGGCTCAGCTGGGTCCAAGCCGCGCTTGCCCGGGACTCGCGTAGCCAAACAGCGGGCCCAGACCACCAGCAGCGGTCCTAGCCGCGTTTTTCCCGGCTCGCGACCGCTAG
The DNA here is from genome assembly GCA_036001925.1 of Actinoplanes sp. Lineage (GTDB taxonomy): Bacteria > Actinomycetota > Actinomycetes > Mycobacteriales > Micromonosporaceae > Actinoplanes. The sequence goes on along the minus strand of DASYTU010000076.1, from coordinate 2,189 downwards.
CAACTCCTCGGCATGCGCGATGCCCAGGTCCGAGTCCGGTAGGCCGGCCAGCATGCGCGCCAGCTCCCGCGACCGCTCGGTCTCCTCGACGATCCGCACGCCGCTGGTGGTGATCGCGCCGCCGACGTCCTTCGCGACCACAAGATGCCGGTCCGCGAACGCGGCCACCTGCGGCAGGTGCGTCACCACCAGTACCTGGTGGGTCCTCGCCAGCCGGGCCAGCCGCCGTCCGATCTCCACCGCCGCCTGCCCGCCCACTCCGGCGTCGACCTCGTCGAACACCAGCGTCGGCGGGCCGCCCGCGCCGGCGAACACCACCTCGATGGCCAGCATGACCCGGGACAGCTCGCCACCGGACGCGCCCTTTTGCAGCGGCAGCGACGGAGCCCCGGGATGCGCGAGCAGCCGCAACTCGACCTCGTCGGCGCCGTCCGGGCCGACGGCCAGCTCCACCGCGGCGGCCGCTCCTCCTGGAAGGACCGTCACGGTCGGCTCGTCGCGCCCCGCCGGCCGCGGGATCACCGCCACCTCGACCCGCGAGTGCGGCATGGCGAGCCCGGCCAGCTCGACGCTGACCTCGGCGGAGAACCGCCCCGCCGCATCGTGCCGCGCCGCGGTCAGCCGCCCGGCCAGCTCGCCGACCGTCGCGGCCAGCCGCTGCCGCTCCTTGTCCAGCTCCTGCAGCAGCTCGTCGGACGTGTCCAGCGCCGCCAGCCGGCTCCGGGCGTGCTCGGCCCAGGCGATGACGCCGTCGATGTCGTCCGCGTACTTACGGGTCAGACCCCGCAGGGTGGCCCGCCGCTCGTAGATGGCCTCGAGCCGGGCCGGGTCGGCGTCGAGCGTGCCCAGGTAGGCGGACAGCTCCGCGGACACATCACCGACCAGGGTGGCCGCCTCCTCGAGGCGCGCGGCCAGGTCGCCCAGGGCCGGATCCACGCCCGCCTGCGCCGCCAGCGTGCGGCGTGCCGTGCCGAGCAGCTGGGTCGCGTCGGGCGCGTCGTCGGTGACCTCGACGCCGCTGGCGAGCGCCTGTGCGGCAAGCGAGGCCGCGACTCGCAGGCCCTCGGCATGCTCGAGCCGCTGTGCCTCGGCGCGCAGGTCGTCGTCCTCGCCCGGCTGCGGGTCGACCCGGCCGATCTCGTCGAGGCCGAGCTTCAGCAGGTCGGCCTCCTGGCTGCGCTCGCGGGCGTTGCGGCGCCGGTCGGCGAGGTCGTCGACGACCGCGCGCCACCGGGAGAACGCCTCCCGATACGTCTCCAGCAGCTTCTCGTGTTCGGGGCCGGCGAACCGGTCCAGCGCGGCGCGCTGCTCCGCCGGGCGCAGCAGGCGCAGCTGGTCGGACTGGCCGTGCACGGCGACCACCTGCTCGCCGACCTCGCTCAGCATGGCGACCGGCATGCTGCGCCCGCCGACGTACGCGCGGGACCGGCCCTCGATCGTCACGGTACGGCTGAGCAGCACGGACCCGTCGTCGTCCACCTCGGCACCCGCCTCGGTGATGCGCGCCTGCACGGAGTCGCCGACTGACCCGGCGAGCCGGAGGCGCCCCTCGACCACGGCGCGGCCCGGTTCGGCACGCACCCGGCCGGCGTCGGCGCGGCCACCGAAGAGCAGGCCGAGCCCGGTCACCACCATCGTCTTGCCCGCGCCGGTCTCACCCGTGATGGCGTTCATGCCGGACGTCAGGTGCAACATCGTGTCGTCGATGACGCCGAGCCCGGTGATCCGCAGTTCCTCCAGCACAGGCGAACAGTATCGGTGGCCACCGACAAATGCCCACCCGCCGCCGATGATCAGCGTCGATTGCCGCGCCAGCCGTCCACCGGGAGCGCGAACTTCGCCACCAGCGTGTCGGTGAACGGCCGCGGCGCCAGCCGGACCAGCCGTACCGGTAGCTCGCCACGCTCCACCGTGACCTGTGCGCCCGGCGGCAGGTCCCAGGTGCGCCGACCGTCGCAGCACAGGACCGCGAACGACGTGTACGGGTCCACGGTGATGCAGAACGTCGACGTCGGCGCGGTCACCAACGGCCTGCTGAACAACGCGTGTGCGCTGATCGGCACCAGTAGCAGCGCCTCCACCTCGGGCCACACGACCGGACCGCCGGCCGAGAACGCGTACGCCGTGGAGCCGGTCGGCGTGGCGCACACGACGCCGTCACAGCCGTACCGGGACAGTGGCCGCCCGTC
>DASYTU010000075.1:0-5546 GCA_036001925.1 Actinoplanes sp. | reverse complement strand
CCGGTACCACGGCAGACAGTCCAGTCCGAAGGCAACCCCGACAGGGTGCCGGTTGCGTTGGGGGTCATGCCGCGGTACCGGTGCCGATCCTGACAGCGATCCTCCCGGACCGCCTCCCAACACTCACAGTTGCGTTGGCTGGGGTCACGGTCAAGCAGCGAGACTGTCGGCCATGAGCACGCATCGCCCTCGCCCTGTTCCTGCGCGGCGGTCGGCCTTCGCCGGCTTCCGGTTCCCTCCCGACGTGATCGTGCTGGCGGTGCGCTGGTACCTCCGCTTCGGCCTGTCCTACCGCGACGTCGAGGAACTCCTGGCTGACCGCGGCGTCGAGGTCGACCACGTCACCATCTACCGGTGGGTGGTGCGCTTCACGCCGCTGCTGGCCGAGGCTGCTCGGCCGTGCCGACACGCGGTCGGGGGCGCTGTTGCATCTGCCGGGACCTCCACGCCTTGGCCGGCTGTCAGACTCCCACCATGAGAACTCGCCGTCCCTGCCTGGCTCCCATCGCAAGGCCTGCCTTCGCCGGCTTCTGCTTCCCGCCGGAGGTGATCGTGCTGGCCGTGCGCTGGTATCTGCGCTTCGGCCTGTCCTACCGTGACGTCGAGGAGCTACTGGCCGAGCGCGGAGTCGAGGTCGACCACGTGACTGTGTACCGCTGGGTGCAGCGATTCACGCCCCTGCTGGCCGAGGCCGCCCGGTCCTGCCGCCATGGCGTTGGGGATCGCTGGCGGGTAGACGAGACCTACGTGAAGGTCGCTGGCCGGTGGCGCTTAGTCTACCGCGCGATCGACCAGCACGCGCAGGTCATCGACGTGTTCGTTTCCCCGCGGCGGGATGCCACTGCGGCGCGCGGGTTCTTCCAGCGGGCGATCGGCACCACCAAGGTCATGCCCAGCGAGGTGGTGACCGACCGGGCGCCAACCTATCCGCTGGTGCTAGAGGAACTCCTGCCGGCAGCCTGGCATCGCACCGAGCGGTACGCCAACAACGGGGTGGAAGCCGATCACGCCCGGCTCAAGGCGCGGCTTCGGCCGATGGCGGGCCTCAAACAGGACCGCAGCGCCAGGATCGTGATCGCTGGGCACGCGTTCGTGCAGAACCTGCGGCGCGGGCACTACGAGCTGGCCGCTGACGAGCCGGCGAACCGGTGGGTGGCCATCGTGTTCGATGACCTCGCCTTGGCGATTTGATCCCGACTGGTGGGCGCGGCTTGAGCATGCCGTGGCCTGTCCAGATGCAACAGCGCCATCGAGCCTCCGTCCGGAAGGAGACTCGATCCATTCGCGAGTTTCCGTGCCCTTCACCCTAAGACGGCGTTTCGCTCCTGTTGCCTGATTCAAGCCGATGCTGACCATCGGCCGGTCTTGCGGCGCTGTTGCGTCTGGTCGACGCTCGACGTGTTGAAGCCGAGCCGCAAGCCAAAGGGTCAGATCGCCAAGGCCAGCTCGTCGAACGCAACCGCCAGCTGCCGATTCACCGCCTCCTCGACCGCGAGCTCGTAGTGTCCGCGTCGTAGGTTCTGGACGAAGGCATGCCCGGCGATCACGACCCTGGCGCTGCGGTCCTGCTTGAGCCCGCGCATCGGACGCAGCCGCGCCTTCAGCCGGCCGTGGTCGCACTCGAGCCGGTTGTTGGCGTACTGCTCGGTGCGATGACAGGCCGCCGGCAGCAGCTCCTCCAACACCGCCGGGTACACCGGCGCGTGATCGCTGACGACTTCGATCGGCATGACCTTCGTCGTGCCGATGGCCTGCTCGAAGAACCGGCGGGCCGCCCACGCGTTCCGCCGTACAGACACAAGGACGTCGATGACCTGCCCGAACTGGTCGACCGCCCGGTAGACGTAGCGCCACCGGCCGGCGACCTTCACGTAGGTCTCGTCCACCTGCCAGCGATCTCCCTACGCGGTGCCGGCACGGCCGGGCGGCGTCGACGAGCAGCGGCGTGAAGCGGAGTACCCAGCGGTAGATGGTGACGTGGTCGACCACGATGCCGCGTTCGGCGAGCAGCTCCTCGACGTCGCGGTACGACAGGCCGAAGCGCAGGTACCAGCGCACGGCCAGGACGATGACGTCGGGTGGGAAGCAGAAGCCAGCGAAGGCAGAGTGCGCGATGGTTGGTCGGGGGCGACGAGGGCTCATTGCGACAGTCTGCCTGCTCAGGGCTCACTCGCGGCAGGTGCAACAGTGCCGGTCTTGCCTTTCTCTGCCAGGGCGAACCAGAGCAGGGGAACCGGTGGCCGACTGGTGTACCAGCCACAGGACCGTCAAGGAGAACGGGACGCTCGGCCTGGCGCCGCAACCGCAGGCTACCGCGTGGCTGCGCCGGAGAAGCGGACGAGCTCGTTCGGCTCGGTGGTCGCCACCCAGGCGTGGTTGCCCGATGCGACGAGATCGCGCGGACGGCCGCGGGTGCGATAGGCGCGCACGACGCGGCCGCTGCGGGCGTCGATCTGCAGCACGGTGTGCAGCTGGGGGTCCGCGAGGGAGCCGCCCACCGATGGGATCGCCCACAGGTGCCCGCCCGCCGACGCCATCGGCTCGGTCGGGAAGCCGGCGCGGATCGGCGGGCCCGAGATCCGGTTGGTGCGCGGGTCGACGCGCGCGATCGCGGACTCGTGGTAGAGCGCGACCCACACGAAGCCCGACCCGAACGCGACGCCGTGCGGGTCCGACGACAGCGCGACCCGGCGCGCCACGCGACCGCTGCGGGGATCGACGCGCAGCAGCGTGCCGCGGTCGTGGCTCACCGCCCAGACCGCGCCGGCGCCCGCCGCCATGCCGACGATCTCGGTGTCCCCACGCCGCTTGGACCTTATCGTCGCTGAGCGCGCGTCGATGCCGTAGACGAAGGTCGGCCCCTCGGCGAGGTTCGCCGCCCACAGCACGCCCCCGGCAAGCACAGCCGCGAGCCCGGGCAGCGGGACGCGCGCCGTCAGGCGGCGCGTCGCGACGTCGTAGCGGTACAGTGTCAGCTCGCCGACGACCCACAGGCTGTGGCGGTCAGCCGCCAGCGCGTAGGGGCGGTCGGGGCCGACGGTGACGCCGGCCTGCTGCGGAGGCGGCGTCACCTCCGCACCGCTGGGCAACTGGACGAGGGTTCCGAGCCACCGGCAGGCGCGCGCATCGGCGGCGTCCACGCCGCGGGCCTGCTTGCTGGCGATCAGCAGGCGGCTTCCCACCAGCGCGAGGCGGTCGGGCGGGACCGGCAACGGGATCTGCCGGCAGCTCCCGTCGGCTGGCCGCCCGGCGGGAGCCGGGCGGCTGCTTGGCGTCGCCGGCGCGCTGGCCGAGCGGGGGTGGTCGCCGTCTCCCGCGCGGATGGCGAGGACGCTGACCGCGATGCCGGCGCAGACCAGCGCGAGCAGGGTCGCCCGCCTCATCCCCTGCCGCCCTCGCGCGCGCGCCAATACGCCACCGCCGCGACCGGCCGGTGGGCGAGCGCGCGCCCGTCCGCGCGCCAGGCCGTGACGGTCCCGGGCGTCATCAGGTCGTGCTGGCGCACGGTCGGGATGGCGTAGTCGAAGCGCCGGCCGCGGAGCGGGACCCGCACCGTCGTGCCGTCCGGATACCGCAAGGTGAGGTGGTCGACGCCGGCCAGGTGGAGCTCGCCGCGCACGCGCAGCACGCGCGTGAAGTCGCGTTCGGTGCTGACGGTGTCGATCTGGATCGGGTCGGGACGTTCCGCCTCCGAAGGCGGGGTGATCGCGTCGGTGGGGATCACCGCCTGCGCCAGTGGCTTGCCGTCGCCGTCGCGCGCGACCAGCAGCAGTCCGTGCTGGTGGACGGCAGCCAGATGCGCCGGCGGGACCTCGGCGGCGTAGAAGCCGCGCTCGCCGAGCCCCACCGAGTCGCTGGCGCCGTCGGGGTAGACCAGCTCGACCGTGCGTGCGCTTGGGCTGGCGACGCGGCCCGACACGGTCACCGGCGAGTCGGGCCGGACGGGGTCGCTGAACGGAACCGTGACCGAGATGGGCGTGCGCTGAGCCTGCTGCGCCGTCGAGCAGACGGCACCGCGCGGGCCGGCCGCCCGCGTCACCAGCTCGGCGCAGTAGCCCCCGCCCTTCAGCGCCGCGAAGTAGACGACCGAGCCGTTGGAGGCCGCGACCGCGCGCGCGTGGGCGACGTCGGGGTTCAGCCGCAGATCGCGCGGCATGCCGCGATCGACGTCGAGCAGGTCCCGCTTGACGGCCGGCGGCGCCGGCGAGCCGAGGATCGCAACGCCCGCGGCCGCGGCCGAGGTTGCGAGGGCGAGGCTGGCGAGGATCACGGCCAGGCGCACGACCCGTCGGCGCGCCTTGCGGTGGGCCGCGAGCCGCTCGCCGAGCGCGTCAGGCCGGAGAGGATCGCGGCGAGGTCGGGCGCGGGCGTCGGTTGGGGTCACTGCCGTACCCCTGGAGTCGAGAACCGAGAACCCGGGGCGCGCGCGACACGCCCGTGCGCGCCGCCGGTTCGCTGACGCCCAGCCGCGCCCCTTGCGGGGCCAGCGAGTCGGTTGGACATGGCGGTCTCCCTCGATCGCGACCGTGCTGCCCGTTCTACACCGCGGCGCGTGGAGCGGTTCCCGCCACGCGGGGTCGACCCTAGCGCCGCGCCAGGGATCTCTCGGATACGAGATCAGCCCCTGGGGCCGTTGCGAGCCGCAGATGCTCTGCGCACGACGACCGACCTGGTGGTCACCGGCGCCCAGACACTTCCGAACCCGAAGGCGACGGAAGGAACGCTGCCGCCCAGGTGGAGGGTCTGCACGATCCTGAGGGTCCGCGGGTCGATGCGCACGACACGGTCGTCCTTGGGCCTGTCACCCCAAGCCGACGCCGAGCTCGACCAGACCGCACCGGCCCCAACCACCGGATCGATGGGCCCAGGCGACAGCTCCGCGATCCGTATGACCCTGGCCGTCTGCGCGTCGGCCTGCAGCAAGCGGCCGCCGTGGGCGTCGGCGACGTAGACAGCATGGGGTGCGACGACCACGCCATGGGCGCCGAAGTCCAGGCGTCGCCGCGCGACGACCTCGAGCCTGGTCGGATCGATCTTGACCAGCCAGCCCGCGTGGTCGGCGACCCAGACCGCGCCCCGACCGAACGCGATGCTCTGCGGGCTCCCCAGGCCAGGGAGGTTGCCCACCACACGGTTGCTGGCCGGATCGATCTTCGACACCGAGCCGCTCCGGTTGCGCTCGTCATCGTTGCCGGTCCAGACGAAACCCCCACCGTAGGTGACCACCGACCCGAAGTAGATCGGACGCGCGGAGATCCGCGCGCTGATCCGTCCCGTGCGAGCATCGATCCGGACGAGACGACCGTCGAACTGGGTCGCCCACACCGAGCCGGCGCCGACGGCCAGATCCCACCCGTCGGCCGGGTAGGCGGGTCGGCGTTCCAACCGGCCGATTCGAGCCGGGATCAATGCGCGAGACCGTGCACGGTTCAGGGGGCGAACACGGCGCCGGGCCGCGGCTGAGGACCCAGACGGACCCCTCTCCCGCCGCCACCCTGAAGGGTCGCGGGACCGGGATGCGGACCCCAACCGAAGGCTCGCCGCTG
>DASYTU010000074.1:0-35937 GCA_036001925.1 Actinoplanes sp. | reverse complement strand
CGATCTCGTACCACGCGCGGTCGCGCGAGGAAGGCAAGAAGATCACCGCCTGGGACGGCGTCGAGGCACTCGCCATCCTGGCGCGCGAGCGAGTACGGCGGGTGGGCAAGCGTGCAGCGGCGGACCAGGCGATAACGCCGTTCCGGTCGGAGCCGGATCATCCCAGCGTATGACGGTCGCTCACTGTCGGTATCTGCCGTGACGCCCTCAAACGTGTCCGGGCCCAAGTCTGTGCCCAAATCCGGGTCCTCCAGCGACACCTCAATGACCACGACGTATCTTTGCGTGAGCCTCGGGGCGACCGCCGCGCTCCCGAGGCCGAACTGAGCGCGTCTGATACAGGTCAGGATCACCTGAGAGGACCTAGGAATGCGTAAGGCACTGCTTGCCCTGACCGCCGTCGGCCTGCTGGCCACCGCCGGCATGACCGCCTGCACGGACGACGGGACCGGCGGGACCGGCAGTAGCGGCGGCAGCGCCAAGGGCGGTGGCACCGGCCAGGGCAAGATCGGCGTCATCCTGCCTGACACGACCACGTCGCAGCGGTGGAAGATTGACGACCCGAAGTACCTCAAGGCGGCGTTCGAGGCGGCCGGCGTGCCCGTCGACATGCAGAACGCGCAGGGTGACAAGACCCGGTTCCTGCAGATCGCCGACAAGATGATCAATGACGGCGTCAAGGTCCTGATGATCGTCAACCTGGACTCGCCCACCGGCAAGGCCGTCCTCGACAAGGCCAAAGCGGCGAAAATCAAGACGGTCGACTATGACCGCCTCACCCTCAACGGCGGGGCGGACTACTACGTGAGCTTCGACAACGTCCAGGTCGGGGTGCTGCAGGGCCGGGGCCTGGTCAACTGCCTGGAGGCCAAGAAGGCCGTCAACCCGGTCGTGGCCGAGCTCAACGGCTCGCCCACGGACAACAACGCGACGCTGTTCAAGCAGGGCTACGACTCGGTGCTGCAGCCGAAGTACGACCTGGCGGAGTACACGAAGGGACCGGACCAGTCGGTGCCGGACTGGGTCAACTCCGAGGGCGGCGTGATCTTCGAACAGATGCTGAAACAGCAGCCGAAGATCCGCGGCGTGCTGGCCGCCAACGACGGCCTGGCCAACGCGGTCATCGGGGTACTCAAGAAGTACAAGCTGAACGGCACGGTCCCGGTCACCGGCCAGGACGCCACGATCGACGGATTCCACAACATCCTCAACGGCGACCAGTGCCTGACCATCTACAAGGCCATCAAGCCCGAGGCGGAGGCCGCGGCCAAGCTGGCGATCGCGCTGTACAAGGGAGAGAATCCCACGCAGCAGAACGTCGGCCAGCTGATCGGCAAGATCAAGGATCCGGAGTCGGGCGCCTACGTCCCGTTCGTGAGCCTGAAGCCGCAGGCCATCACGAAGAACGACATCCAGGATGTCATCGACGACAAGTTCGTCACCGTCAAGGAGATCTGCTCCGGCCGGTACGCCGACCTCTGCGAGGCGAATGGCATCAAGGAGCCGGACGCGAAGTAAGTGGCGAGCGGAATCGAGAAGCCGGACGTCACATAAGCCGGATCCGTACCCGGCGGTTCTGCCGGCCCTTGCTCTCCACCTTGACCACCTCGACGCGGCCGACCTGCGCGGTCGACGCGACGTGAGTGCCACCGTCGGCCTGAACGTCCAGGCCGACGATGTCGACGACCCGGATCTCCGGCATCTCCAGTGGCGGCAGCGCGTCCTGCGTACGCACCAGGTCGGGGATGGCGAGTGCCTCCTCGCGCGGCAGGACACGGGCGACGATCTTGCGATCGGCGGCGATCTCCGCGTTGACCGCGTCCTCCAGCGACTGCTTGAAGCCCGGCGGCACCTCCGGCAGGTTGAAGTCCATCCGGGCCTCGCCCGGCTGCATGTTGCCCCCGGTGACCAGCGCACCGAAGTCGCGGAACACGGTGCCGCACAGGATGTGCAGCCCGGAATGGGTGCGCATGAGGCTGGTACGGCGCTCGTCGTCGACCGCCCCACGTACGGCGGCGCCGGGCGGCGGCACCGGATCGCCCGGCAGGGGAATGAGGTAGAGGTCGTCGCCCTTGCGGGTGTCGACGATCCGGGTCTGCACACCTTGCCAGATCAGCACGCCGTGGTCAGGCGGCTGGCCGCCGCCGCCCGGGTAGAACGCGGACCGGTCCAGCACGATGCCGGCCTCCGGATCGGCCGGGTCCGACCACACCACGTTGCAGTCCCATTCCCGGAGCGTCGGGTCGACCCAGTCCAGCCGGTGAGTGTGTCCATGCTGCTCGAACGCCATGGCGCGGAGTCTACGACCTGCCCTTGAGGTGGCGGCCGAGCTGGCGGGCGATCTCGCGCTTCGCGTCCCGTTCGGCCATCGCCTGGCGCTTGTCGTAGGCCTTCAGACCGCGGGCCAGGCCCAGCTCGACCTTGGCCCAGCCGTTCGAGAAGTACATCGACAACGGTATGAGCGTGAGCCCCGGCCCGTCGCGCAGCTTGTCCAGGATGCGCGCGATCTCGACCCGGTGCAGAAGCAGTTTGCGGGTCCGGCGCGGGGCGTGGTTCGTCCAGCTGCCGAAGCCGTACTCGGCGATGTGCAGGTTGTACAGCATGATCTCGCCGTCGTGCTCCTGGGCGAACGCGTCGGCAAGCGAGACGTAGCCGGCCCGCAAGGACTTGACCTCGGTGCCGGCCAGTACGATGCCCGCCTCGTACGTCTTGACGATCGCGTAGTCATGCCGCGCCTTCTTGTTCGACGCGATGACCTTGTGCCCGTCGTGCTTCGCCACGACCGCCACGATAATCGAGGCATGGGTGAGAACCGTGGGTCGAAATGGTCGATCGGGTCCGAGAACTCGCTGCTGAGCATCTTCTCGAAGAACTCGGTGCTGTCGATCGGCTCGGTGGGGTCGTCGCTCTCGGTCGGGTCGGTCGGCTCGTGCGCCTCGGCGTTCTCAATAGGATCGTTCGCCTCCCTGGGTTCGATCCTCTCGGCCGCCTCGATGTTCTCGATCCTGTCCTGGCGGGCGAGGCGGTCTACGGCACGGGCCGGCGCATCGAGTACGTGACGCCGTGCAGGCGATGCGGCTCGTTCATCACATGGATCGCGGCCCGGTCGTATACCTGCCAACCCGCCGCGCCGGCCCGGTTCAAGTGCCGCAGGTCGTCGAAGCGCTCGTCGGTGCCCCAGCGCAGGACGCCGCCGGGGTGATGGAACGTCGCGGTCCAGTCCATGAACCGGTCCGCGCCGAACGTCCCGGCAGCGCGGTACTCGAGCCGCGCATACTCCCAGTTGGTCACCGGCACATTATGCCGACAAGGTCATCATTACGCCGTCCAACCGCCGGCCGGCGCGGCGATCACCGGTCCCGCCGGCCGGACGGTCTACTGGCCGCGCGGGGAAGGTTGAACCCATACCCGGTGAACCACGGCCATACCATCCAATGTGGTCCGTTTCCTCACTGGCCGCCATGTGCCGGTGCGGTTGGTACGCGGGCGACGTTCCAGGAGCGGCTGCTGAACGGCGTTCGCGAGCCGGGTACCAACTCCGATGACTCACGACACGCGACCCCGGCGCGTACCCGTTCGGGGAGACCGAGTACGGCTACAGCTACAACGAACCGGACGCTCACTCTCTCGCGGCGAGTTTCCTGCGCTATCTCACGAACCAGGTCGGAGCGGACATCCTTCGCTCGCATGGAAATCGGCCCTGCGCCGGGCTCGAGAACCCGCACTGTGTCGCCCGTCATAAGGGCCGTGACCGGGATCTCCCTGATAACACCCTGAGTTTGTCGCTTAATGGCTTGGGGAGCGAAACGCCACGGCCATACGCTCCGCAGGTTGAACAACTCACGTGGGGGGAGCCGGGGGATGCCTACAACGGGTAGCTTCGCGCGATTGGTGTGCGGGCGATGGACGAAATGGATCGTGCTAGGGCTGTGGGTCGTCGTGCTCGCGGTCGCGGGGCCGCTGGCCGGCAAGCTGACCAGCGTCGAGAAGAACGACAACTCTGCCTGGCTGCCGGCTAACGCCGAGGCGACCCAGGTCTCGGAGCTGCAGAAGCAGTTCCAGCCCGACGACATCGCCCCAGCCGTGATCGTCTACGAGCGCCCGTCCGGCATCACGCCGCCCGACCAGGCGAAGGTCGCGCAGGACGTCAAGGCGCTCGGGACTATCCAGGGCGTGGTGGGCCAGGTGGTCGGCCCGGTGCCGGCCCAGGACGGCAAGGCCCTCCAGGTCATCGTCCCGATCAAGATCGACAGCGCCGGCTGGGAAAAGATCGTCGACGTCGTCAACGAGGTCAAACAGACGATCGGCCCCGGCGCGAACGGGCTCGCGGTGTACCTGACCGGGCCGGCCGGCAGCGCCGCCGACTCCGCCAAGGCATTCGAGGGCATTGACAGCGCCCTGCTCTACACGACGCTTATCGTCGTCACGATCATCCTGCTCATCACGTACCGGAGTCCGGTGTTGTGGCTGTTGCCCATCATCTCCGCGGGCGTCGCGCTGACCACCGCGCAGGCCGTCATCTACCTGCTGGCCAAGCACGCCGACCTGGTGGTGAACGCGCAGAGCGCGGGCATCTTGACGGTGCTCGTCTTCGGGGCCGGCACCGACTACGCGCTGCTGCTCGTCGCGCGCTACCGGGAGGAACTGCGCCGGCACGAGGACCGGCACGAGGCGATGGCGTTCGCCCTGCACCGCTCCGGGCCTGCCATCATCGCGAGCGCCGCGACAGTGGCGATCGGTATGTCGATCCTGACGCTCGCCGAGCTGAACTCGACGAGCGGCCTGGGTCCGGTCGCCGCGATCGGCATCGCGGTCGGTCTGCTCGCCATGATCACGCTGCTGCCGGCGCTGCTGGTCATCTTCGGTCGCTGGCTGTTCTGGCCGGTGCGCCCGAAGTTCGGCACCGCTGAGCCGACCGCCACGGGCTTCTACGCGCGGCTGGGCGGCCGCATCGCCCGGCGCCCGCGGGCGGTGTGGGTCAGCACCGCGATGATCCTCGGCATCATGTCGTTGGGTCTGTTCCAGCTGAACGCCAACGGCCTCACCTCGGAGGACACGTTCACCACCACGCAGCCGTCCGTCACGGGCCAAGAGGTGCTCGCCCGCCACTTCCCGGCCGGCGGTGGCCAGCCGGTCACGGTGATCGCGAACGCCGCGCAGACCGACCAGGTCAAGGCCGCGTTCGCCGGCACGCCGGGAATCGCCAAGGTCGCCGACCCGGTGGTCAAGAACAACCTCGTCCAGCTGGACGGCACGCTGCAGCCCGCACCGGACAGCCCGGCGGCGCAGCAGACGGTCGATCGGGTCCGCGACGCCGTACACGCGGTGCCCGGGGCGAACGCGAAGGTCGGCGGCATGACCGCCATGGTCGTCGACATCAACGACGCGAACCGGCACGACAACCAGCTGATCATCCCGCTGGTGCTGCTCGTCGTGCTGGTGATCCTGGCGATTCTGCTGCGGGCGATCGTGGCACCGCTGGTGCTGATCGCGACGGTGGTGTTGTCGTTCGCCGCGGCGCTGGGCGTCAGTGCGCTGGTGTTCCGGCACGTCTTCGGCTTCGCCGGCGAGGACACGTCCTTCCCGCTGTTCGTGTTCGTCTTCCTCGTCGCGCTCGGCATCGACTACAACATCTTCCTGATGACCCGGGTCCGGGAGGAAGCGCACAAGCACGGCACCCGCCGGGGCGCGGTGATCGGGCTCGCGGCGACCGGCGGCGTGATCACCTCGGCCGGCATCGTCCTGGCCGGCACGTTCGCGGCGCTGGGCAGCCTGCCGCTGGTGGCGTTCGCCGAGATCGGTTTCGCGGTGGCGTTCGGCGTCCTGCTGGACACGCTCATCGTCCGGTCGGTGCTGGTCACGGCCCTGAACCTGGACATCGGCCGGTGGATATGGTGGCCCGGCAAGCTCGCCCAGGTCCGCGACGAGCTGCCGGCGACCGAGGCGCCGCCGCAGAAGGAGACCGAGCTGGTCGGCTGACCGGCGGTCAGGGCCAGGCCGGGTGCCCGGGAGCGCGTCAGGCTCCCCGGCACCCGGCCTGGCCGCGTCCCGGCGTGGTGATCATGGGGTTAGGCCGGTCCGGAACCGGTTCCGGACCGGCCTAACCCCATGATCGACCCGGGCTGTGGCTGGCCTCAGGTCAGGATCTCGTCCCAGTCGCGGATCTCGTAGCTCTTTATCACGCCGTTCAGGACGAACGGGTCCTCCGCGACGAAGGACTCCGCGGCCTCGCGGGTCGAGAAGATGGACATCGAGCCCTCGCGCTGAGGGTCGCCGAACGTGCCGACCATCAGGAGCTCGCCGCGGCGATGGAAGTCGTCGAGCCGGCGTTTGTGGGCGGGGAAGTGTTCCGGCGCCCGGTTCGCGACGTCATCGGCAGACTCGTACAGGACGACGTACTTCATGATCCGGCCGCCGTGGCGTAGGCGACCAGCGTGGCGGTCCATGCTCCGGGCTCGCTGAAGGTCTTGCGCATGGCCGCGGCATCCGCGCCGAACGCTTCGAGGTCGCGATGTTCCAGCAGGACGCGCGTCCGGGAGTCGCCGTCAGCCTCGAAGCGCACCTCCACGGACGTCACGAGGTCGGGGTGGTACTTCCAGTCCGCCCCGATCTGCCATGTGATCACGAGACGGCCCGGCGGCTCCCACAACGTGACGAAGCCGGTGGATGTCTCGCTGCCGTCCTGGTGACGCGTGTACCAGCGACCGCCCACCCATGGCTCGACGATGATCTGCTCGATCGGGGCGGAACCGATGTGGTGCGCGCTCGGCCACCACGACGTCATGTCCTTGGTGAAGAGCTCGAAGGCCCGTGCCTGGCCGACGTCGACGACGACGTCGCGCCGGATCGCCTCAACGGTCTCGATCATGGTGCTCGCCTCTTTCATTCCGTGCTCTCTGTTGGAAGGCGGCCAGCGAACGCTCCCAAAACCCGTCGAGATGCCGGCGCAGCAGCGCGATGCCCTCCGGGTCGACCTGGTACAGCCGCCGCGTTCCCTCCTGGGTGTCGAAGACCAGGCCGACATCCTTGAGCACCTTCAGGTGCTGGGACACGGCCGGTCGGCTCACCGGCAGCACCTCGGCGAGCTGCCCGACGGCAAGGGGACCGTGAGACAGCCGGTCGAGGATGGCCTGGCGGGTCGGATCCCCCAGGGCGGTCAGCATCTCGGTTGCGTTCGTCATGACTAACCGTAAGCTACGACTTACCGAGCTTGGGCGCAACCCCGCAGCCGCGAAATTCTCAGCGGGGTCCGCCGGTCAACCGGTCCGCGTCCAGGCCGCGGATCGACGCGTCGAGGACCTGCGCGGTGTGCGCCAGCGCGATTTCGCCGCCGAGCCTCCGCACCGACGCGGCCACCTGCATCAGGCAGCCGGGATTCGCCGTGACCAACAGCTCCGCGCCCGTCGCGAGGACCGTGCGGGCCTTGCGTTCGCCCAGCTCGGCAGCGGGTTCCGGGTTGAGCACGTTCCAGATGCCGGCCGAGCCGCAGCAGATCTCCGGGTCGGCGATCTCCCGTACCGTGAGTCCGGGGATCGCGCGCAGCAGCGCTCGCGGCTGCGCCCGGACGCCCTGCGCGTGCCCGAGGTGGCAGGCGTCGTGATAGGCCACCGTGACCGGCAGCGGATACCGCTCGGCGACCGGCCCCAACTCGGTCAGCACCTCGGACAGGTCCCGCACCTTCGCGGCGAACGCCTGGGCCCGCGCCGCGTATGCCGGATCGTCGCGCAGCAGCTCGCCGTACTCCTTCAGCGACGATCCGCAGCCCGCCGCGTTCACCACGAGATAGTCGATGCCGAGCGGGTCGAACGTGTCGATCAGCTTGCGCGCGAACCGTTGCGCCTCGGCCTCGCGTCCGTTGTGGACGCTCAGCGCGCCGCAACAGCCCTGCTCGGAGGGGGTCAGCACCTCGCAACCCTCGGCCGCGAGGATCCGGATCGTGGCCGAGTTCACGTCCGGGAAGAACGCGCTCTGCACGCACCCGGTCAGCATGCCGACCACGGCACGCCGCGGCCCGCGCGCCGGCACGCGGCGCGGTGGCCGCGGCACTCCGCGCAGCCTCGGCGCCAGGGAGTCCAGCGTGGCCAGCGTCGGCGCGAGCCGTTCCAGCAGGCCGCTACGGGCGACCAGGCGCTGCAGACCGACGGCTTGGTAGGCCCGCAACGGTCCGCGCAGCAGGCGCAGGCGCCGCGGGTACGGGAACAGCGCGAAGATCGCCGCGCGCAGTGCCCGCTGCCGAGGCGTACGGGTGTGCCGCCGCTCCACCTGCGCCCGGGTGTCCTCGATGAGCCGGTCGTACCGCACGCCGGACGGGCACGCGGTCACGCACGCCATGCAGCCCAGGCAGCGGTCGAAATGCTCGACCATCGAGCCGGACAGGGGCTCGCCGCCGAGGCCCTGGTTCATCAGGTAGATACGGCCGCGCGGCGAGTCCATCTCCTGGCCCCACAGCACGTACGTCGGGCAGGTGGTGAGGCAGAAGCCGCAGTGCACGCAGTCGGCGATCAGCTCCGCGCTCGGCGGCCGGTGATCGTCGAACGCGGGCCCGCCGCGTACAGGTCCCAGCACGTCGCGCGGCGCGGACGCGCTGCCCCAGGTTGCGTCGACGCCCATCAGATGCCTCCCACGAACCGGCCCGGCGCGAACCGGTGCCCCGGGTCGAACTGCTCCTTGACGCGCCGCATGAGCGCCAGGCCGTTGACCGGACCCCACATGTCGACGATCTGGCGAACCTCGGGGGGCGCGGTGAGCACGACCACATGGCCGCCCGCCCGGATCGCGGTGGCGCGCAGGCGTTCCACGATGCCCACGATCGTGGCGGGGTCGCCGGTCAGCCCGGCGTACAGCACGCCGGTCCCGGCCGAACCCCGCACCGCCACGCCGCGTGCCGCGGCCAGGAGGTCGGGCACCTTGGACAGCGGCGCGGTCAGCTTGAGGCCCGTGCCGCCGTCCTCCCACGGGTACGCGCCCCACCAGTCCGGCACGCCTTCGTCGGTGTCGCCGCCGAGCAGCTTCTCGAGCGTCGCGGCCCGGTCCCGCACGCCGGCCGCCGAGCCCTCGACCATCACGGCGACCTCGGCGTCGCCGCCGGGCGTGACGTCGATCTCCAGTGCGCTCGGCACGACCCGGCCGGCGAGCACCGCGGCCACCGCCTCCGCGGAGTTGGAGACCCGCTTGCGGACCACCGCCTGAGCCGCCGGCAGCGGGTGCAGGCGGAACGCGCACTCGGTGATCAACCCCAGGGTGCCGTACGAGCCGGTGAAGAGCTTGCCCAGGTCGTACCCGGCGACGTTCTTTACGACCTTGCCCCCCGCGTGGGCGACCTTCCCGTCGGGCCGGACCACCGTGATGCCGATCAGCAGGTCGCGAGCCGTGCCGTAGAGCATGCGCCGCGGCCCGCTGGTGTTCGTCGCGACCGAGCCGCCCACGGTGGCGCCGGGCAGCGGCGCGTCCAGCGCCAGCTGCTGACCGGCGAGGCTGTCCTGGAGTTCGGTCATCGGCGTCCCGGCCCGGACCACGGTGATGAGGTCCCCGGCCGCGTGCTCGACCACACCGGTCAGCCGCCGCGTGTCCACGATGAGGTCGAGGCGCCGCGGCGGCATTCCCCAGTCCAGCTTCGACCCGCCGCCGCGCACCACCACCGCAAGGTCCTGTTCTGCCGCCGCGGCCAGCAGCGCCGCGGCCTCCTCGGTGGATCCGGGCGCCGCGACCAGGCGGGCCGGTACGCCGGCGACGACATCGCCGTCCGTCGCCGGACGGGCGAGATCGAGGGCGGTCATCAAAAGACCTCCGCGAGGCCGGCTTCCTGCGCGGGATGGACGCCCTTGTGCCGGCCCGGGACCTCACCGCAGAGCCGGGGCGTCGGGAAGATCTTGCCCGGGTTGGCCAGCCCGTCCGGGTCGAACGCGCACCGGACGAGCTGCATGGTGTCGAGGTCGTCGTCGGTGAACATGCGTGGCATGTACTTCGCCTTGTCCATGCCGACGCCGTGCTCGCCGGTGATCGACCCGCCGTACTCGATGCAGAGATCGATGATCGCGCCGGACACCTCCTCGGCACGCTCGGCCTCGCCCTCGACGGCGTCGTCGAACAGCACGAGCGGATGCAGGTTGCCGTCGCCGGCATGGAAGACGTTGGCCACCCGGATGCCGTGCGCCGCGGACACCTCGCCGATGCGGTGCAGCACCTCGGGCAGCGCGGTACGCGGGATCACGCCGTCCTGGACGATGTAGTCCGGGCTGATCCGCCCGACCGCGGCGAACGCCGACTTGCGCCCCTTCCAGAACAACGCCCGCTCGGCGTCGTCGGCCGCAATCCGGATCTCGAACGCGCCGTTGTCGTCGCAGAGCCGGCGTACCTGATCGAACTGGGCGTCGACCTCGGCGGCCGGCCCGTCCAGCTCGACGATGAGAATGGCGCCCGCGCCCGCCGGGTAGCCGCAGTTGACCGCGGCCTCCGCGGCCTCGATCGCGAGCACGTCCATCATCTCCACGGCCGCCGGCACGACACCGGCGGCGATGATGGCCGAGGTGGCCGCGCCGGCCCGGTCGGTGGACTCGAACGCCGCGAGCAGCGTCCGCACGCTCTCCGGCAGCCGGACCAGCCGCACGGTGACCTCGGTGGCGATGCCCAACGTGCCCTCTGATCCGACGAACGCGCCGAGCAGGTCGTATCCGGGCGCATCCAGCGCCCGACCGCCCAGCCGGACCAGCTCACCGTCTGGGGCGACGATCTGCGCGCCGGTCACGTGGTTGGTCGTGAAGCCGTACTTGAGGCAGTGCGCGCCGCCCGAGTTCTCCGCGACGTTGCCGCCGATCGAGCAGATCTGCTGGCTCGACGGATCGGGCGCGTAGTAGTAGCCGAACGGGCTGGCCGCCTTGGTGACCTGCAGGTTGATGACCCCGGGCTCGACCACCGCCCGTTCGTCCTCCGGAGCGATCTCGCGGATCGTCCGCATCTGCGACATCACGATCAGCACGCCGTCCGCGCGGGGGAGCGCTCCGCCGGAGAGGCCGGTCCCGGAGCCCCGCGCTACGTACGGCACGCTCGCGTCGACACAGGCTCGGACCACGGCGGCGCACTCCCCGGCGGTGTGCGGGAAGGCGACCAGCGCGGGTGTGACCTTGTAGTGGGCGAGCCCGTCGCACTCGTAGGTCCGCAGTTCCTGCCGGTCTGTGATGACCCGCTTGCCGCCCAGAACCGTACGCAGCCGGCCCGCGAGATCGTCGATGGTCATCGCGGTCCTCCTATCGACGCCCTTGGCCTCAACCTAGCCGACGATCAGGCGGTGGCGGGAACCCGCGCGGGAACGCCCACGGCGGCGACCGTCGCGGCGGCCAGGGCCGCGCCGCCGGCCAGGACGAACGCTGAGGCCGGGCCGGCCGTGTCCGCGAGCGCGCCGCCGGCCGCCGCGCCGATCGAGGCGCCGACCGCGGACGCGGTGGCCAGCCACGCGAACGCCTCGGTCACCGTACCCACCGGGGCCGCGCCGTCGACCATGGCGTAGGCGCTGGTCAGCACCGGGGCGATCATGGTGCCGGCCGCGGTGACGACGACCGCCAGCAGGACGACGCTGCCGGTCGCGCCGGCGAGCGCGACGTGGCCGAGACCGAGCAGGGCCAGCAGCACGGCGAATCCCCGGCCGCTGCTCGCGCCGCCGCCGCGCCGGGCCGCGACGATCCCGCCGAGCAGCGAGCCGACGCCCCAGAGACCGAACAGCGACCCGGCCGCGGCGGTGTGGCCGAGTCCCGCGGCGGCCGCGGTGACGGCGACTTCGGCGGCGCCGAACAGCGCGCCCACTCCGACCATCACGGCGACCAGCGTGCGCATGGCGGGCGACGCGAGCGCGCCGGCCGCGGACCGTTCGGTCGCAGCCGGACGCCAGTGCCGCGACGCGGGGAACAGCGCGAACAGCGTGGTCGCGGCGATCAGGACGAACCCGGCCGAGGCCAGCGAGACGCTGGAACCCCAGATCGAGCCGACGCCGAGCGCGAGGGGCGGACCGGCCACCCAGGTCAGCTCCGTAGCGGCCGTGTCGACCGCGTACGTGCGCCGCACGCTGTCCGGGAACAGCACCGGGATCAGGGTCCGCAGGCACGCCGCGACCGGCGGGGTGGCCGCGCCGAGCGTGGCGGCGAGCGCGAGCACGACACCGAGCGGCACGCCGGCCGGCAGCGCGGCCAGCGCGCCGAGCGCCGCGGCGGCCACCGCGGCCGTGCCGATCAGGACCTGGGTCTGTCCGCGGCGGTCGACGACCTTGCCGAGCGCGGGGCCGCCGACGCCCTGGGCGATCGCCAGCGCGCCGGAGGTGGCGCCGGCCGCGCCGTACGAACCGGTGAGGTGCTGGACGTGGACGAGCACGCCGATCGTGAACGTGGCGAGCGGGAGGCGGGCGACGACGGCGGCGACGAAGAGCGGCTTGTTCATGCCTCCACGCTCGTCGTCTACTGGTACGAAGAACAGGTCCAGTCCGCACACGAAAGAGGGGACCAGTGGAGCTACTCCTGACGGTGTCGAAGGATCGTCCCGGCACCTTGAGCGCGCAGATCGAGGGCCAGTTCCGCAGCGCCATCCGGGACGGCAGCCTGCGTCCCGGCACCCCGATCCCGTCCACTCGTGACCTCTCCGGCGAGCTCGGCGTGTCCCGCAAGATCGTGGTGGACGCCTACGCCCAGCTGGCGGCGGAGGGTTACCTCGAGACGCGCCAGGGCGCGCAGCCCCGGGTGGCTTCCCTTCCGATCGCCGCCAAGGCGACCGCGCCGGCGGCAGGCTCGGAGCGGGCGGACCGGTTCGACTTCCACCCGGCCCGCCCGGACGTCTCGTCGTTCCCACGGACCGCCTGGTCGCGGTGCCTGCGCGACGCCGTCACCGACATCACGGTCGTCGACCTCGCCTACGGCGACCCGTTCGGCATGGCGGAGCTGCGCGACGGCCTCGCCGACTACCTGGGTCGGGTGCGTGGCGTGGTCGCCGACCGAGGGCGCGTCGTCGTGACCAACGGCTACCTGCAGGGCCTCGGGATCGTGTGCCACACGCTCGCCGCCCGCGGCGCACGGCGCATCGCGCTCGAGGATCCGAGTAGCTCCGAAGCGGGCCTGATCGCCGCGCGCGCCGGGTTGGAGCCGGTCCGCGTACCGGTGGACGGTCTGGGTCTGCGGGTCGACCTGCTCGACGGCGCCGGGGTGGACGCGGTGGTCCTCACGCCCGCCCACCAGCATCCGACCGGCGTCGTACTGGCGCCCGAACGGCGCGCCGCGCTCGTGGCCTGGCTGCGCGATCGCGATGCGATCGCGGTCGAGGACGACTACGACGCCGAATACCGTTACGACCGCCCGGCGGTCGGCGCGCTACAGGGCCTCGATCATCACCACGTCGTGTACGCCGGAACGGCGAGCAAGGTGCTCGCCCCGGCGCTGCGACTCGGCTGGCTGGTCGTCCCGCCGTCCCTGGTGGACCGCGTGCGGCACGAGAAGCAACTGTCCGATCAGGGCACCGCGCGGATCGAGCAGCTGGCGTTCGCCCGGTTCCTCGCCCGCGGCGACCTCGACCGTCACCTGCGTCGGATGCGGATCCGCTACCGGGACCGCCGGGACGCGGTGACCCAGGCGCTCGCGGCCGAGCTGCCCGAGGCCGTGATCCGCGGGATCGCCGCCGGCCTGCACGTCACGGCCGAACTGCCGGCGACCGACGACGAGATGGCGATCCAGCGCGCGGCCGCGGAGCGCGGCGTCGGGATCGCCACGATGAGCGACTACGGGACGAGCGGCGGTCACCCCCCTACGCTGATCCTCGGCTACTCCCAGATGTCCGAGTCGCGCATCCGAAGTGGAATCCGCGAGCTGGCGTCGGCAGTCCGCGCCTCGCGTCGGTGATTCCTCGCGGTAGCTTGTGCTGCCCGCTCTGCTCTGAATGCCGATCCGGCTGCCGGGACCACCCGGACACCGTCACCGCCGTTGGCAGGTCGGGCGTCCGAGTCGCGTCCCGGATTCTCGTCACAGCTCCGCGGCCGTCGGGGTGGTCGCCGGGCCGACGCGGGTCACCGAGATGGTCGCCGCGCGAGTCGCCGTACGCAGCGCGGCCTCGACGTCGTGGCCGGCCGCCAGCGACGCCAGCAGCACGCCGGTGTGCGCGTCGCCCGCGCCGGTGGTGTCGACCGCATGGACCGCGGGAGCCGCGACGGCCACCACGCGGTCGCCCAGCGGGCCGCCCGAGGCGACGCAGCCGTCCGGCCCTTCGCGGACCACCACGAGCGCGGACGGGCGGCGGCCCTTATCCACCGCCGGCCGAAGACGGGCGGCGTCCACCGCTGGCGCGCGGGGAGCCGTCTCGGCCGCGGACAGAAGGCGGAACCGGCTTCGGACCGCCTCCAGCAGACCCGCGCCCGACGCCCCGCCGGCGCCGCTCAGTAGCCGCGCCTCGCGCTGGTTGAGCGTGAGGATCGCGATCCTGCCCAGCACCCGGGACAGCCGGGCGGCGGGGATCTCCATGATCAGCGGCCCCGGGTCCAGCGCCACCCGAACGCGGTCCGGCAGGGTGTCCAGCCAGCCGGCCAGCACCGGCCCGCTGCCGGGGTAGGCGAGGTCGTACCCGGACACCGACACGATGTCACGGGCGGCGGGCGAGAGGCCGGCAAGGTCGTCGGACTCGAGCGCCGCCTCGACGCCGGGCATCGTCACAAACGTGCGTTCTCCGTCCGGCTCCACCAGCGTCACGGTGAAGCCGGAGTCGCCGTCCGCCCGCCGCTTCGCGGTCACGAGTACGCCCTCGGCCGCGAGCGCATCCCGGATCAGGTCGCCGTACGGGCCGGTGCCGTGCGGGGCCGCGTACAGGCAGCGCACGCCTTGCCGGGCGACGGCGACCGCGAGGTTGAAGCCTCCGCCCGGGGTGGTTCGGGTACCGGTGGCCAGGACGTCGCCGCCCCGCTCGGGCAGCCTCGGGACGTCGACGGTGACGTCGACCAGGATGCTGCCCAGCGAGTAGACGGTGCCGGCGGTGACACCCATGCGGTCAGGCACGGCTTACTCCCACATGGCGGAGCGCGAGCAGATCGTCGGCCAGCCGATCCAGGGCGAGATCCGGGTTGGCCGTGGCGAAGCGCCGCAGGATGCGGGGCGGCACGGAGCCGATTCCCGCGTGAGCGCCGACCACGGCGCCGGTCATGGCCGCGATGGTGTCGCAGTCACCGCCCACGCTTGCCGCGTGCCGGCAGGCCTCCCAGACGTTGTCGGGGCAGAGCGACGCGAAGGCAAAAGCCGCGGGAACGGCCTCCTGCGTCGCGACGCCCGTGCCGACGAGCCGGTACACGATGTCGATGGCCTCGCTCGCGGTACGGCCGGATACCAGCTCGAGCGCCCACACGGCCCGGTCCGCCACGTCGGCGCCCGCGACGTAGTGACCGCGTCGTCCGCCGATCCGGGCCGCGACCACGGCCCTTCGCAGCGACTCCGCCATCGGGTTGCCATCGATGCCGGAGCTGACCGCGGCCGCGACGGCCGAGGCTCCCGCGATCGCGATGCCGGTGTTGTGCGTGACGCGGCTGGCCTGCTCGACCGCGTCGACGAGCCGCTCCGGTGGATCGCCGGGCACGCCGACGCCGATCGGCGCGATGCGCATGGCGGCCCCGTTCGTATCGCCCCAGCGGCCGGTACGGTCGGCGGAGACACCTTCGGCGACCTGGGCGAGAGCCCTGACCGTGGAGGGACCGAGCAGGTCATGCGACCCGGACTCGCGCATCCGCCGCTGCCACCCCAGGAGCTCGCCGGCGAACGTGTCCGGGTCCACGCTGCCGCGACCGGCGACGAACTGGTGGCCGAGGATGACCGCTTGATCCGTGTCGTCGGTGACGTGCCCGGCCGGAACGCCGCGGCTGATGTCGTTGTCGTCGGGGCCGGGGTGGAAGTCGTCGACGATGTCGTACCGCTCGCGGATCACCTCGCGGGGCAGGTACTGGGTCGGCATGCCCAGGGCGTCGCCGATAGCCAGGCCGGTGAGAGCCCCGAGGGCCCGTTCGCGGATCTTCATCGGGTGCCCCCGAGGTCCTTGGCCGCCACGCATCCGCCTCCCGATCGGTCCGTACCTGTCTAGGATGGCCCGATGCTCGCGATGGGAAGGCTCGCCAAGGCGGCCGCAGTGATCGGCGCGATGGCCGCGTTCGCCGGGTGTTCGTCGGACGGCAAGGACCCAGCACCGGACACGACGTTGCTCGACGTCAACGAGATGCGCGGCGCGCTGCTGCAGGCCGCCGACATCGGGCCCACCTGGACGGCGCCGGCAGAGTCGACCGACCCGAACCGGTTGGTGAGCGTGTGCGGCGGCACCACCACGGCCCCACCCGTCCCGCCCGGTGCGACAGTGGTGGCCGCGCCGCTCGTCGACGAGGGCGACGCCGGCGCGCAGACGCTGAACCAGACCGCGCTCGTCTACGACGACCCGAGCGGGGCGCAGGCCGGGCTGGCCGCGCTCCGGGCCGTGGCGGACGGCTGCCAGGCCAGCGTGTCCGTGCCCGCGACCGTCACGAACGACAAGTCCGAGCCGGCCTACACCGAGACCGCCGCCGTGCAGCCGCTCAGCCAGGGCTCGTGGTCGGGCTTCGCGGTCATCCGGCACAAGCAGTACGAGCGGGCGCACCCGGGCACGGCCGACACGGCGGTGGCGGTACTGGCCACCCGTAACGTGCTGCTCGTCGACGCGTACGCCATCTACCGCCTCGGCAATGCCAGCGGCGGTTCCCAGTTCAGCTCCGATTGGCCGAAGCTGGTCGGGACCGTTGTCAACCGGGTGGGATAGACAGTCCCGGCACGGTGGTCTAACCTTCCGTCAGCGCCGTTGCGAGTTCTTCCCCCGTGGAATTCGCAGCGGCGCGTTCATGTCCGCACCGGCAGCCGGACGAAGCCCCGGATGGCGAGGCTGTCCCGTCGCTCCGGCGTCCCGGCGAGTTCGATATGTGGAAAGCGCCGCAGCAGCGCCGGAAAGGCAACCTGGGCCTCGAGCCGGGCCAGTGGCGCGCCGAGGCAGTAGTGGATGCCGCCGCCGAACGACAGCGGTGCGCAGTCGCCGCGCGCGAGGTCCAGCCGATCCGGGTCGGCGAACCGCTCCGGGTCCCGGTTACCGGCGCCGAGGTACGCGACGACCCGCTCGCCCGCGTCCACGGTGACGCCGCCCAGCTCGACCGGCTCGTACGCCACCCGGCTGACCAGCTGCACCGGGGTGTCGAACCGGAGCAGCTCCTCGACCGCCGTCACCGGGTCGCGGTGCATCAGCCCGGCCTGGGCGGGATTGCCCAGCACGGCGACGAGACCGTTGGCGAGCAGGTTGGTGGTGGTCTCGAAGCCGGCGGCGAACAGCAGGGCCGCCATCGTGAGCAGCTCGTCCTCGGTGAGCCGGTCGCCTTCCTCCTCGGCCGCGACCAACGCACTGATCAAATCGGGGCCCGGTTCCCGCCGGCGTAGCGAGACCAGCTCGGCGAGATAGGCGCGGACCGTGGCGGCCGCCGGGTCGGCGACGGCCAGAACCTCGGGCGTGATGATCTCGAGGATCTGGGACCAGTCCCGGATGAGCGTCTGGAACTGCGCGCGATCGGGCTCGGGAACGCCGAGCAGCTCGCCGATCACGTTGACCGGCAAGGGAAACGCGAACGCGTCGACGAAGTCAACCTCGCTCACCATGCGGTCCAGCAGGTCGTCGACGATCGCCTCGATGGCCGGCCGCAGCGCCTGCACCCGCCGGGCCGTGAACACCGACGAGACCAGCCGGCGCAACCGGGTGTGGTCCGGCGGGTTCATCGTCAGGATGCTGGTGAACAGCTGCCGCAGCGCCGGATGGTCGGCCCAGTCCGGCAGGCCGAGGAACGCCAGCATGTCGGGCGGCATATGGCCGAGCCGTCCATCGCGGACCACGGCGGCGCAGTCGGCGTACCGGGTCACCACGAGCGCGCCGTCGTCGGCGCGCACCACGGGGGAGATGCTTCGCAGCCGCTCGTAGCGGGGATACGGGTCGTCCCGACCTTCCATGGTCGTCAATTCGGTGAGCAGCGCGGATACCTCGGGGCTCGCCACGACGGTGGGCATTGCCCGACCATACCAAGCGCGGTAATGCGTGTTCCTGCGCGAAGAGAGCGCATACCGAGCAACAGATATCTCACACCTGTGGAATCTCCCACCAACCTATTTTCGTCGGCAGTGGCCTCACTTAGCCTACGGATCCCGGGCATAGACTCGACACCGCCGGGGTATTCGAAACCGGAGGTGCTTGACGCATGGTGGGCAACGTACCGACCGAGAAGTTCGTCTACGACTTCGCCGAAGGCAACAAAGACCTGAAGGATCTGCTGGGTGGCAAGGGTGCCAACCTCGCGGAAATGACGAATCTCGGGCTACCCGTGCCGGCCGGTTTCACCATCACCACGCGTGCCTGCCAGCGTTATCTCGCGGCCGGCACCCGCCCCGAGGGTCTCGACGACGAGATCGCGGAGCACCTCGCCGCGCTGGAGTCGACCATGGGTCGCCGGCTCGGTGATCCGGCCGATCCGCTGCTGGTATCCGTGCGCTCCGGTGCCAAATTCTCCATGCCGGGCATGATGGAGACCGTCCTCAACGTCGGCCTGAACGACGACTCCGTGGCCGGGCTGAGCGCTCAGGCGGGCGGCAACGACCGCTTCGCGTGGGACTCGTACCGCCGGCTCATCCAGATGTTCGGCAAGACCGTGTGCGATGTGCCGGGCCACGAGTTCGAGGACGCGCTGCACGGGGCCAAGGTGGCCAAGGGCGTACGCGACGACACGCAACTCGACGCCGACGACCTGCGCCGGCTCGTCGACGCGTACAAGGAGGTCTTCGCCAAGCACACTGGGCACGAGTTCCCGCAGGACCCGCGCGAGCAGCTCGAGCTGGCGATCGAGGCGGTTTTCCGTTCTTGGAACGCCGACCGCGCCGTGCTCTACCGCCGGCAGGAGCGCATCCCGACGGACCTCGGCACGGCCGTGAACGTCGTGGCGATGGTCTTCGGCAACCTCGGTCCGGACTCGGGCACCGGAGTGGCGTTCACTCGCGACCCCGCCACCGGCGAGCAGGGCATCTACGGCGACTACCTGCCCAACGCCCAGGGCGAGGACGTGGTGGCCGGCATCCGTAACACCGTGCCGCTGCAGGAGCTCGAGCGGATCGACAAGCGTTCGTACGACGAGCTGCTGAAGATCATGGCCACGCTCGAGGGCCACTACCGCGACCTCTGCGACATCGAGTTCACCATCGAGCGCGGCAAGCTGTGGATGCTGCAGACCCGGGTCGGCAAGCGTACGGCCGCGGCCGCGTTCACCATCGCCGCGCAACTCGTCGACGATGGCGTCATCGATCTCGACGAGGCGCTTCAGCGGGTCTCCGGCGCCCAGCTCGCGCAGCTGATGTTCCCCCGTTTCGACCTCTCCGGCGACCCCGAGGTGCTCACAAGGGGCGTCGGCGCCTCGCCGGGCGCGGCCGTGGGCCAGGTGGTGTTCACCGCTCAGCGTGCGGTCGAACTGGCCGGTGAAGGCGTACCGGTGATCCTGGTCCGGCGCGAGACCAACCCCGATGACCTGCCCGGCATGATCGCCGCCCAGGGGATCCTGACCTCGCGCGGCGGCAAGACCAGCCATGCGGCGGTGGTCGCGCGCGGCATGGGCAAGACCTGCGTCTGCGGTGCCGACGCCATGGAGGTCGAGGCCACGTCGTTCAGGGTGGACGGGCGCGTCGTGAACGAGCGCGACGTCGTCTCGATCGACGGCACCACCGGCCGGGTGTACCTCGGCGAGGTGCCGGTCCGCCCGTCCGCGGTCGTGCAGTACTTCGAGGGCGACCTGGACCCGGCGCTCGCCAACGAACCGCTCGTGGCCGCCGTACACGAGATCATGACGCACGCCGACGGGAAGCGGCGCCTGCGCGTCCGCACGAATGCCGACACCGGATCGGACGCCGCCCGGGCGCGGCGCTTCGGCGCCGAGGGCGTCGGCCTCTGCCGGACCGAGCACATGTTCCTGGGAGACCGCCGTGAGCTGGTCGAGCGGCTGATCCTGGCGCGGACGGACGGCGAGCGCGACGAGGCGCTCGCCGCCCTCCAGCCGCTGCAGCGCGACGACTTCCTCGAGCTGTTCCGCGAGATGAACGGGCTACCGGTCACCGTGCGCCTGCTCGACCCGCCGCTGCACGAGTTCCTGCCGTCGCTCGAGGATCTGGCCGTGCACGTCGCGGTGGCCCGCGAGCGCGGCGAGGACACCCGGGGCGAGGAGGAGATGCTCGCCGCGGTACGCCGGATGCACGAGCAGAACCCGATGCTCGGCCTGCGCGGCGTACGGCTGGGTCTGGTGGTGCCCGGACTGTTCGCGATGCAGGTACGGGCCATCGTGGAGGCCGCGGTCGCGCTCGCCCGCGAGGGCGGACGTCCGAAGCCGGAGATCATGGTCCCGCTGGTCGGCGCCGTGCAGGAGCTGGAGACGGTACGCACCGAGGCCGAGAAGATCATCGCCGAGGTCGTCGAGGATTCCGGCGTCGAGGTGCTCATCGGCACGATGATCGAGGTGCCCCGGGCGGCCCTGACCGCGGGCCAGATCGCCGAGGCCGCCGAGTTCTTCTCGTTCGGCACCAACGACCTGACCCAGATGGCCTGGGGCTTCTCCCGTGACGACGTCGAGGGCGCGTTCTTCTGGCGCTACATCGAGCTGGGCATCTTCGGCATCTCGCCATTCGAGTCGATCGACCGTGACGGCGTGGGCCGGCTGGTGCGCATCGCGGCCGAGGAGGGACGGGCCACCCGGCCGGACCTGAAGCTGGGCATCTGTGGCGAGCATGGCGGCGACCCGGAGTCGGTGCACTTCTTCCACGAGGTCGGGCTGGACTATGTGTCCTGCTCGCCGTTCCGGGTGCCGGTCGCCCGGCTCGAGGCCGCCCGGGCCGCGGTGGAGTCGGCCGGCTCCGACAACCGCTGATCGCCCGCGAGGACATGCCGGGTGCCGGTCCGGCGTCATCAGCGCCAGGTGTCGCTCCACGTCGCCGAACACGGCGCTGAGGACGCGGTGGTACGGGAGCGGTTCGGGTCGCTCTCCCAGATCACCTGATCACCGTTCTTCTTGATGTACTTGTATTGCACCGCCGTCGCCGGCGGCAGGCCGACCGTGGCGCGCCACGTCGGGTACGCGGCCGAGGAGAGCGGAAGCGCCTTCGCCGGATTCCAGCCGCCGAGCGTCGCCGTGTTGCCGGCGACGAAGACGTTCTGGCCCCAGAACGTGGTCACGTTCGCTTCGAACGTGGTGGCGACGCTCGCGCACACCGGCGGGCTCGCGGGACCGGTACGCGCGCCGACGTGCAGCGCGAGCGCGCCGCCGGCCGGCACCGTGGCGGTCACCTGGCCGGTGCCGTCGACCGCGTACGCGGGGCCGGTGCAGGAACCGGCGGCGAAATCCCCGTTCATCACGTCGCAGTATGTGCCGGCCGGCAGGCCGGTCTGGAACGTGCGGGTGAGCGGGCCGCCGGCGCGGTTGAAGGCCACGTAGCCGGCGTTGCCGCGGCCGAAGGCGATCTGGTTCGACCCGTTGGTCCACCAATCCATGACCGGGGCCCCGGCCGCGACGTTGCGGAGCCCCACCATGTTGGCCGTGGTGCGCCACCGGTGTTCGCAGGCCCAGCCGCTGCCGCAGGTGACCGCCGAGGTGGTGCCGTCACCGGCGGCGGGCGGGCCGGCGTCCGGGTCGGAGAAGGTGAAGCTGGACATCACCTGCGGGACGCCGTACGGCCAGGCGATCATGAAAGCCTCGGCGAGCGCGTACGGCGAGCCGTCCTTGTACGTGAGCCGGGCCCGGCCGTTGCGCTGGGTGTCATGGTTGTCGATGAACGCGATGGCGTCGGCCGAGTTCAGCCGCATCGACGACGCCAGGCCGTTCAGGTTGGCGAGGTTGCCGTCGCGGAAGGTGCCGCCCACGACGTCGCCGTACCGGAACTCGGTGACGTCACCGAACCCCGCGTACTCCTCGGGGGCGGGTGCTCCGCCGCTGTCCTCGATGACCTCGGAGTACACGTACGGGTCGCCGGTTGCCGGGCCGAGGATCGCGGCCACGTCGGTCGCGGGCATGTGCTTGGCCGCGTCGATGCGGAACCCGTCGACCCCGAGCGAAATCAGGTCGTCGAGGTATCCGGTGAGCTTGCCGCGCACGGAGGACGACGCGGTGTCGAGGTCCGCCAGATCCACCAGCTCGCAGTTCTGCAGCTCCCACCGGTCCTGCCAGTTGACGATGTCGTCGTCGCCGTTGCGCCCGCAGTGGTGGAAGTCGCCCGTGCCGTAGGGCACCGAAGGGTAGGCGTAGTGGCTGTAGGTGGAGCCGCCGCTGCCGGCGCCGGTGGATGCTCCACCGGCCATGTGGTTGACGACCGCGTCGGCGTAGATCTTGACGCCGGCGGCGTGGCAGGTGGCCACCATGGCGGCGAACGTGGCGCGGTCGCCGCGACGGCCGGCGAGCCGGTAGCTGACCGGTTGGTAGTCCTGCCACCAGGGATAACCGCGGCCGGCCAGCACGACGTGCTCCTGCGGCGGGGACACCTGAACGCCGCCGAACCCCTTGGGCCCGAGCACGTTGGTGCACTCGTTGGCGACCGACGACCACGGCCATTCGAACAGGTGAACGATGACGTCGCGGGCGCCGGGCGTGGCCTCGGACGCATCGGCCTGCTCGGCGCGGCGGACGGCGTAGGCGAGGCCCGCGGCGGCCAAGACGGTGACGGTCGCGGCGGCGACCACCCTGCGGGTACGCATGAGAAGCCTCCAGGATCGCGAGAAGGCGGACGGAGGTGCGCGGGCGCCGGCGAAGGGGGCTCCCATTGATCTTCCTGCGCGAGTGCCGGGGAAGTTATCACCGTATTTCGAAGCGGTAAAGCGAAGATCCTCGATGATGACGCCCGGTTCGATGCGCTTCGTACGGTTGCGCTTTCAGAACGGCGCGTTTACCGCGATGGCCGACGAGGCGAAACGGCAGCTCCACGCGGTGCGGGGCTGGTACGAGTAGGCGCAAGAACGTTCAAAGATCAGCTTTTGACGCCGTATCAGCCCGCGGCTCAGGCGGCGGGTGCCGGCACCGGCTTCGTGCGCTGGCGCCCGGGCGTGCCGGCCGTGGAGCCGCGCACCACGGGTTCGGTCGGGAAGACTTACTCCGAACGTTGCGTGCCGTAGCCGTTGATCTCGGGCGCGGTCAAGGGCTGACCACGCTCCGTCATGGGTTCGCGCGCTCGCAACCCGGTGTTCGGCAACTGACCCGTTCGCCGTACGCGCGAACCACTCCGAATTGTCAGCGGGCGGGTCTAGCCTGCGGGTAGAAGCAGTCGTTCAGCCAGTCGCTCAGCCGAAGGAGTCTGCGATGACGTCCCGCCTCAACCCGTATCTGTCGTTCAACGGCAACGCCCGCGAAGCCATGGAGTTCTACCGGTCGGTCTTCGGCGGACAGCTCACGGTCAACACTTTCGGCGAGTTCGGCACGCCCGACCCCGCCACCGCCGACAAGATCATGCACGCTCAGCTCGTTACCGACGCCGGCTACTGGCTCATGGGCTCGGACACCCCGCCCGGCATGGACTACCGGCCCGGCAACACCATCACGGTCAGCCTGAGCGGCGATGACAGTGACCAGCTTCGCCAGTACTGGGAGAAGCTGGCCGACGGCGGCACCGTCGTCATGCCGCTCGAGAAGCAGATGTGGGGCGACGAGTTCGGCCAGTGCATGGACAGGTTCGGCGTCCCGTGGATGGTCAATATCGGTCAGCCGCAAAGCTGACGACGGCGGTCCCCGGCCTGCACGGCGCGGCCGTGCAGGCCGGGCATGCCCGCCTGGCAGGGCCGCCACCCGGCCGCGCGCTACTCGGCTGCCTAGCCGGTCGGCCGCCTGGCGTGCCGGGCCCCGGCCGGCCTTGCGTCGGAGGCGAGGATCGGCGCGGGTCCGCGGCGCTTCGGGGTCAATCGCGGGTCGCGCGGTCAGCGACCCTGACGACCGGCAACTGGTCGAAGCAGTAGTAGATCGCCAGCGCGGCATGCATCGTGAGGGTCGCGGTCGCGTTCACGAAACTGACGCCGATGGTGGCGAGGTAGAAGACGTTGCCGACGCCGAAGCGTCGCACCGCCATCCGGCTCGCCTGCGGATCGACGCCCTCGTGCAGCAGCCTCGCGTCGCGGGTCAGCACCAGCCACAACGTGGCAAACGCTAGACCCATCGCGAACATGGTGGCGCTGTACACGGCCGCGGCGACATGCGAGTCCGAGCCGGCGGTCAGGTAATCGGCCAACAGGTGCGTCGGGAACGGGATCAACGACACGAAGAGCAGCAGCGCGAGGTTCGCGAACAGCACCGGTCGGTCGACCAGCCGTACCTTGTCGAAAACCGTGTGGTGGTTCACCCAGATGATGCCGATGACGAGGAAGCTGACCAGGTACGCGAAGTAGGCGGGCCACTCCTGGGCGAGGGCATGCGCCAGCCCATGCTCGGCCGCCTCCTGCTTGGACGGCACCACCAGATCGAGCACGAGCAGAGTGATCGCGATGGCGAACACCCCGTCGCTGAACGCCTCTGTCCGGCGGCTGCTCATTGTCCGCATCTCCATGGGATACACAGTAGGCATGTGATTCCCGGTGTCGGCCCTGGATCCGGTTGATCCGCGGTCCTCGCCGTCGCCACCTCGCCGTCGCGGCGACCCTCGTGGCCCCACCCGGGAGGCGCGAAAGTGCCCGGCCCCAGGTTGTCGGCCGCCGCCCGCACGACTCGACTACGGTCGCGCCGGCTACGCGCCGGCGAGCGCGTCGAGGACCTGCTGGCCGAACTTTGCCAGCTTGTTCTGGCCCACGCCGCTGACCGTGCCGAGCTCCGCCAGCGTCGCCGGGCGCAGCGTCGCGATCGACCGCAGGGTCGCGTCATGGAAGATCACATAGGCCGGTACGCCCTGTTCCTTCGCCACCGATGCCCGCCAGGCGCGCAGTCGCTCGAAGCGGGACCCGGCCTCCTCCGGCAGATCGATCGCGGCCGTGCGGGCCTTGGGCGTCCGGGCGGCGCGGACGCGTTCCGGCTCGCGGCGCATCATGACCTTGAGATCGCCGCGCAGGACGTCCGCGCTGCGGTCGGTGAGCACCAGCGTGCCGTAGTCTCCCTCGACCGCCAGCAGGCCCGCGGCCAGTAGCTGGCGGGCCACGCCGCGCCACTCGGACTCGCTCAGGTCCGTACCGATGCCGAAGACCGTCAGCTGGTCATGCCGGAATTGGGTGACCTTCTCCGTGGTCTTGCCGAGCAGGATGTCGATCGACTGGCCCGCGCCGAACTTCTGGCCGCGCTCGCGCTGGAGCCGCAGGACTGTGGAGAGCAACTTCTGCGCCGGGATCGTGCCGTCCCACGACTCCGGAGGATTCAGGCACGTGTCGCAGTTGCCGCAGCCGGCGGCGCTGGGCTGGTCGACGGCGCCGCGCTGGCCGAAGGCGCCGGGCTGGTCGACGGCGCCGGGCTGTTCGACGGCGCCGGGCTGGTCGACGGCGTCGCGCGGCCCGACGGCGCCGGACTGGCCGAAGTATGCCAGCAGTTGCGCGCGCCGACACGACACCGTCTCGCACAGCGCCAGCATGGCGTCCAGGTGCGCCGACGCGTTGCGCCGGAACGCCAGGTCACCCTCGGAGCTCTCGATCATCTTGCGCTGTTGCACGACGTCCGCCAGCCCGTACGCCAGCCATGCCGTGGAGGGCAGGCCGTCCCGCCCGGCGCGGCCCGTTTCCTGGTAGTAGCCCTCCACCGACTTCGGCAGGTCGAGGTGGGCGACGAACCGTACGTCCGGCTTGTCGATGCCCATGCCGAACGCGATGGTCGCGACCATGATCAGGCCGTCCTCGCGCAGGAACCGGGCCTGGTTCGCGGCGCGGGTCGCCGCGTCCAGCCCGGCGTGGTACGGCAGCGCGGTGATCCCGTTGTCGCACAGGAACTCGGCGGTCTTCTCCACTGACGCGCGGGACAGGCAGTAGACGATTCCGGCGTCGCCCGCGTGCTCGGTGCGCAGCAGATCGAGCAGCTGCCGCCGGGGCTCGTTCTTCGCGACGATCCGGTACTGGATGTTGGGGCGGTCGAAGCTGGCGGTGAAGTGCCGAGCACCGGTGAGCCGCAGCCGGGTGGCGATCTCGTCGCGGGTGGCCGAGGTGGCCGTCGCGGTCAGCGCGATCCGCGGCACCTCCGGCCAGCGCTCGTGCAGCATCGACAGGCCCAGATAGTCGGGCCGGAAATCGTGACCCCACTGGGAGACGCAATGCGCTTCGTCGATGGCGAACAGCGCGATCTTGCCACGGTCCAGCAGGCGCTGGGTCGCCGGCACGCCGAGCCCTTCCGGTGCGACGTACAGAAGGTCCAGCTCGCCGGCCACGAACTCCTGCTCGACCAGCCGGCGCTCGTCGAAGCCCTGAGTCGAATTGAGGAAGCCGGCCCGTACGCCGAGCGTGCGTAGCGCGTCGACCTGGTCCTGCATGAGCGCGATCAGTGGGGAGATCACCACACCGACCCCGGGGCGGACGAGCGCCGGGATCTGGTAGCAGAGCGACTTGCCGCCGCCGGTCGGCATCAGCACCAGCGCGTCGCCGCCGCTGATGACGTGCTCGATGATCGCGCGTTGCTGCCCCCGGAACGCGGCATAGCCGAACACGCGGTTCAGCACGTCGACGGCGAGGGAGTGAGCGAAAGTCACCCCGCGATACTAGAGACCGGGACCGACACGACAGCTAGGCATGGACGTCGACGGCCTTGAGGAACGCGAGGATCGCCGCGGCGGTCTCCGACGGGTACTCGGCCTGCGGGTAGTGCCCGGCGTCGGGAATCATCACGACCGTGCCGTCGAGGCGCGACGCGATCAGCCGAGCCTCGGCGGCCGGGTCGGGGAAGTCGGGGTCCTTGGCTCCCATGACCACGAGCGCGGGGGTGCGTACCGACGAGGTCCGGGCCTCGCTGACGGAGATGTCCGCCGCGAACATCGCCCGCAGGGCGGCCATCCGGCCCGGCTCGGCCAACTGCCGGGAAAGGGCCGCGCGGGCGGCCGCATGGTCCGCGGGCTTGCGGGTCTTGAACAGGCTGGACCAGTACATCATCCAGAACGGACGGACCCGGCCCACCGCGGCCGTGGCCAGCCGCATCGCCGCGCCCGGCGCCGGCATCACCCGGGCGAACGGGTCGCACAGCACGATCGCGGTGAACGCCGACGGCTGCTCCGCGGCCGCCCAGATGGCGGTCGCACCAGTGTAGGAGTTGGTGATCAGCACGGCCGGGCCGGCGTCCAGATGCCGGAGCAGGTCGAGCAGGTCGGCGCCGATCGCCTCGGGCGAGTAGTCCGGCCAGACCGCATCCGATTCGCCCTGCCCACGCGGGTCGAGCGTGACGACGCGATGGCCGGCCGCGACCAGCAGCGGCGTCAGATGACGGTAGGTGGCCCGGTTGTCGCCCATGCCGGGCAGGCAGACGACCAGGGGGCCGTCGCCGAGGGTGTCGTCGTAGATCAGCGTGCCCAGCGGTGTCTTAAGCTCCATAGCCCATAAGCTACTGTAATTAGCCAATGGATGTCAAGGCCGCGGGATGTCGATCCGGCGGTCGCGCGATCGTGTAGGAGGTGAGGCGATCGAGGAGGGACGACATGGGCAAGCTGACCGTCATCACCAATCTGACGCTCGACGGCGTCATGCAGGCGCCGGGGCGCCCCGACGAGGACGAACGCGGCGGGTTCACACACGGCGGCTGGGGGACGCCGTACAGCGCGGACGCCATGGGACGGGTCATGGGCGAGCGCACCGGCGAGGGGTCGATGCTGTTGGGTCGCCGGACGTACCAGGACTTCGCGGGATTCTGGCCACACCAGCCGCCGAACCCGTTCACCGAGGTCCTGAACCGCGTGCGGAAGTACGTGGCCTCGACGACGCTGCGCGAACCGCTGCCGTGGCAGAACTCGACGCTGATCGAGGGCGACGTCGCGAAGGAGGTGAGCCGGCTCAAGAACGAGCAGGACCTGGTGGTGCTCGGCAGCGGCGCGCTGATCCGTTCCCTGCTGCCGCACGGCGTGATCGACGAGTTCACGCTGCTGATCCACCCGCTCGTGCTGGGCGAAGGTCAGCGGCTGTTCGACGGCGACACCGAGGTCAAGCTCGATCTCGTGGACGCAATCGGCACCACGACCGGAGTCGTCATCGCCACCTACCGCCCGGCGGCCGGGGCGTAGCTCGCGGACCGGGCGGCCGGCACGGCGGCGAGCAGTCCCAGGCTGATCCAGACGTACGTATTGCTGCCGAAGGCCGCGAGCCAGCCTGTCGTGCCGGCCCACCACAGCCACACCACGCTGCTGCTGAGCACGACGTACACGACCGCCAGCACGGCGAGGCGGGGCCGGTCGCGGCGGTCGAGAGCGTCGCCGAGCAGCAGGAACAGCGCGGGCAGCAGCCAGACCAGGTGATGCACCCACGTCACGGGACTGATCAGGCAGGCGACGACACCGGTCAGCGCGAAGCCGGCGACCTCGTCCGCGCGGCGCACGGATGCGAACCAGACGACCAGGACCGCGGTGACCGCTGCCAGCCACCAGGCCGCGGGCAGATCGAGGCGCGCGACGACACCGCGCAGGGACTGGTTCGACACGTACGCCAGATTGCCGACCCGGTCGGTGTTCCACAGCGCGTCGGTCCAGAAGATCCGGGACGATTCGGGTGCCACGATCGCCGCGAACCCGGTTGCCCCTGCGGTCGTACCGGCCGCCACCGCGGCCGCCCGGTAGCGCCGCGCGACGATCAGGTAGCCGATGAACACCGCCGGCGTCAGCTTGATCGCGGTGGCGATCCCGATCCCGACACCGGCCCAGCGCCGGTCGTCGCGCGACCCCTGCAGGTCCGCACAGACCAGGAGCAGCAGGACCAGGTTGACCTGGCCGAAGCTGAACGTGTCCCGGGCCGGCTCGAACACCGCGATGGCGAGGAACGCGAACGCACACGGCGTCCACACCGGCCAGCCGTTCCGGCGCAGGGTCGGTACCAGATGCCAGCGCAGAAGTACGGCGACCGCGGCGGCGTTCACGCCGATGCTGATCGCCACCGCGACCGGCCACGAGGTCGCCACCAGCGGCGCGAAGACGAGCGCGGCGAACGGCGGGTACGTGAAGCCGTAAACCGAGTCCTGGTGGCGGAAGTCGTACAGGTCACCGCCGTCGAGCAGCCAGTAGCGCACCGCGCCGCGGTACACGCCGAGGTCGAAGAAGTGCCGGAACGTCGGCACCGTGACCAGGAAGACGCCGACCGCGACGGCCGCCACCAGGACCAGGAGAACCTGCTTGCGGGGACTCATCGCGTGGCCCACACGGGCGTCCTGGCCGCCGATACCCGGACGGCGACGAAGAGCAACACTCCGATCAGACCGCCGAGGACCGCGAGCAGGGCGCGCTCGACAGAGGCGGCGAAGCCGTCCGGCAGCACGACCGGCAGCAGCGCGGCGCAGAACACCGTCAGCAGGTGCCGCACGCGCGCATGCCGGGCGGCGGCGGCGAGCGGGATAAGACCCCAGATCACGTACCAGGGGCGCAGTGCCGGCCCGAAGACCACCAGCGCGACGAGCACGATGCCCAGGCCGTAGAGCGGGCCGAGCCGGTGACGGTACGTCCAGACCAGCGCCGCCACGATCAGCGTGGCGAGCACCCCCGCCCACCGCCACAGGCTGATCGCCAGGGCCGCGCCCACGTCGTCGTGGGCGAGGACGTCAGCGGTCCACCGCCCGAGTACGCCGGTCAGCGACCAGCTCTGCGCCGAGATCGGGGTGGAGAGCGCCCCGATCCACCCGTACCCGGTGCCCGCGATCGTGGTGACCGCCACCGTGGCCGCGGCAGCGGTCGCGCCCACCCCCAACACCGCCCGCGCACCGGGCCACCGGCCCGGCAGTTGCGCGGCCCAGATCGCGGCGACCGCGCAGAGGCCGAGCGCGGCCGGCGCCTTGACCAGCGCGGCGCCCACGACCAGCACGGTCGCCAGCAGCGGCCGGTGCCGCACGGCGGCGGCCAGCCCGATGGCGAGCAGCCCGACCATGAGCGCGTCGTTGTGGGCGCCGCCGACCAGGTGGATCAGGACGAGCGGGTTGAGCGCGGCCAGCCAGAGCGCGTGCGCCGGGCTGATCCCGGTCGCCCGGGCCAGCACCGGGACGGCGAGCGCGAGCAGCGCGAGCCCGGCGAGGGCGACCAACCGCATGGCCAGGACGCCGGCGATCAGGTGCGTGTCGACCACCCCGGTCACGAGCTTGGCGACGACCAGGAACACCGGCCCGTACGGGCTCGGCGTGTGCTGCCACATCGCCGGGACCTGTTCGGCGACCAGCCCGCCGAGCACGGCTGGTCCATGCCGGTAGACGTCGAACCCGGCGTCGATCATCAGACCCTGAGCCAAGTAGCTGTACACGTCGCGGCTGAACATCGGCGGCGCGACCAGCAACGGCGCGACCCAGAGCGCCAGGGTCACGTAGGCGTTCCGCACGGAGCCGCCCAGTTTCCCGTACCACCACCAGCCCAGCAGCAGGAGCGCGAGTCCGCTGTAGACACCGACCAACCCGAGCCGGGCGTGCGAGGAACCGGCGGACAGGGGCAGCGCGCCCGCGGTCATTCCGCCCACGGCGACCAGCGCGGATCCGGCCCAGCCGACAGCGCGGGACGCCGTGCGAGCGTGGCGGTGATCATTCGGCACGGCCGCACCATTCCAGGACAAGATGTCCGGATGCGGTCGTGCTGTCGTACCGCACGTGACAGCACGGGGCCGGTCGTGCAGGCGTACGCGGCGCAGGGCATCGGTATCGACGCCATGACCCTGCAGAACGAGCCACTGTACAACCCGCCGGACTACCCGGGCATGCTCGTCAGCGCCGACCAGGAGCGTCAGCTCGCCAAGGCGCTGCGTACGGAGCTGACGAACAACGGCCTGTCCACCAGGATCTGGGCGTTCGACCACAACTTCTCCGACGGGCTCAGCTACACCCAGGGCGTCATCGGCAGCGGGACCAGCCACAACGACGCGTATTCGTCGGTCGACGGCATCGCGTTCCACGACTACGCCGGGGATCCGTCCACAATGGGCACCGTCAAGGCGACGTATCCGGAGAAGGACGTCATGGTGACCGAGCGTTCCGTCTGGGGCACCTCGGGCGCGGACCGGATCGTGCAGTACTTCCGCAACTCCGCCACGTTCTACGAGGCTGGGTGTCGATGCTGGACCAGAACAGGTCACCCGAGCGCTGGACCGGATCGCCCGACCCGACCATGCTCATCCAGAGCCCGACCAGTCCCGACACGTTCTGGCGGCTGCCCGACTACAACATGATCGCGCAATTCTCGAAGTTCGCGCACCCCGGGGCCAAGCGCGTCGCCACGGGCTACGGCTCCATCGGCACGGTCACCAACATCTCGTTCGTCAACCCCGACAACAGCCTCGTCACGGTCGTCGTCAACCAGACCGGCGCCAGCCAACCGTTCACGCTGCGCGCCGGCAGCCAGCAGTTCTCCAGCACGCTGCCGGCCAGGACCGTCGGGACCTACGTCTGGGCCGGCGCGGGCGACGCAGGCTCCGGCGGGGGCAGCAAGACCGGACGGATCATCGGGTACGGGGGCAAGTGCGTCGACGTCGCGGGCGCCAATAGTGCGAACGGCACCGCGGTGCAGCTGTACGGCTGCAACGGCACCGCCGCGCAGTCGTGGACTGTCGGCACGGACGGCACGATCAAGGCCCTGGGCAAGTGCCTCGACGTGGCCGGCGCCAACTCCGCCAACGGCACCAAGGTCCAGATCTACGACTGCAACGGTACGGCCGCGCAGCGTTGGGTCGCCGGTAGCGGCGGCACGCTCACCAGCCTGGGCAAGTGCCTCGACGCCACTGGCCCGAGCTCGGCGGACGGCACGAAGCTACAGATCTGGAGCTGCACCGGCGGAGCCAACCAGAAGTGGGAACTCCCCACCTAGCCCGCCCTCGCGCCGTGTTGGCGTACTGTCGCGTGGTCGAACCGGACAACGGACGGAGAACGGGCACGTGGGTGGGAGCCATCGGGGCGCTATGCCCCTCGCCGTGGCGGCTCTGGGATTGGGCTTGGTGCTGGGCGCATGCTCGTCGCCGACGAGCCGGAGCGAGGGAGTGGCCAGCAGCAACGACCTGCCACTAGCGACCAGCGCACCGGTTACCCCATCCGCGCCCGCGTCGCCCCCATCGCCCAGCGCCACCGCGGGGACCACCACCAAGCCGGCGCCGAAGGCCAAGGCCAAGGCCAAGCGGGCGACGTACGCGTTTCCCGTGATCGGGCACAACTCGTACGCGCATACCCACCACGACTATCCGGCGACGGACATCATCACGAATTGCGGGAATCGCGTCGTCGCCGTCACCACGGGGACCATCCTCGCGGTCACGCGGGTGGACCGGTGGACCCCGTCGCAGAACCTCGGCGCGACCCGCGGCGGCCTGTCGGTCTCCTTGCTCGGCGACGACGGCGTGCGCTACTACGGGTCGCACCTGTCCGTCATCAACGCCGACATCTATCCGGGCGCCCGCGTCACCACTGGCCAGACCCTGGGCAAGACCGGCCGCACCGGCGACGCCGGGGCGTGCCATCTGCACTTCGGCATCTCGCCGCCCTGCGCCAAGGTCGGCGACTGGTGGATCCAGCGCGGCACCGTCTATCCGTGGCCGTACCTGGACGCCTGGCGCAAGGGCGAGCCCAAGTCGGCCGTCGCCGCGGTGGCCGCCTGGCACGCGAAGCATGGGTGCCCGGCCAAGCCGCTCACCCTGCCGTGATCGGCCGCTTTATTCGGCTAGGGGCAGCACGATCGTGTGCGCGGTGTGGGCCGCCTTGGCGGCGAGATACCGGACGTTGTCCTCGGAGAGGTGCACCCCGGTCGGGATCCGCTCGGTGATCGTCACACCTCGGCGGCTGAGCTGCTCGGCCTTGTCCGGATTGTTGCTCAGCAGCCGGGCCCGGTCGGCGCCCAACGCGAGCAGCATCTGCGCGGCCGCGGTGTAGTCCCGCTCATCCTCGCCGCGCCCGAGCGCCACGTTCGCCTCGTACGTGTCCAGCCCCTCCTCCTGCAGCGCGTACGCGTCCAGCTTGGCGTAGAGGCCGATGCCGCGGCCCTCCTGGCGCAGATAGAGCAGGAGCCCGCCGGCGTCCGTGATGCGCTCCACGGCCTCGCGCAGCTGCGGACCGCAGTCGCAGCGCTGGCTGCCGAACACGTCGCCGGTCATACATTCGCTGTGCGGCCGCACCAGCGGAGCCCGGCCACCGGCCGCCGACTTCACCAGCGCCCGCCTCCAGTCGCCCAGACCGAGCGCGATGTGTTCCTTGCCGTCGACCAGCCCGTCGAACGTCACCACACAGGCGGCGGTCGCATACCCGTCGGAGAAACGCAGCGGCACCGTCACCTGGCGCCGGATCGTCGCAGGCGGGAACACTTTGCTCAGCGCTTGTGACATCGAGACTCCTTGTAGATGGACAACAGTTCCCGCCGGCGTGATTCAGTGCCCGTTGATCAGCGTCACCACACCGCGACGGGCGTTGAATGTGCCGGTGATGCCGCTCCGGATTATGTTGGACGCATCTGTTCGACCGGGGTGACGATGGTCGCTCGAGTGGAGGCGTCGTCTGTGGTTGAGCGTCCGTACACCCTGCTGAGCTGTGGCATGTCCATTGACGGCTACGTGGACGACGTGGCCGAGGACCGCCTGCTGCTCTCCAACGACGCCGACTTCGACCGGGTCGACGCCGTGCGCGCGGCGTGCGACGCGATCCTGGTCGGCGCCGCCACCGTGCGGCAGGACAATCCGCGGCTGCTCGTCCGGTCACGGGACCGCCAGAAGGAACGGGTGGCCCGGGGCCAACAGCCGACGCCACTCAAGGTGACCGTCACGAGCAGCTGCGACCTGGACCCGCGGGCCAGGTTCTTCACCCTCGGCGACGTCGACAAGTTGGTCTACTGTGCCACGCCGACGCTGGAGCTGGCGCGCAAGAAGCTCGGCGACGTGGCCACCGTCGTGGATGGCGGCGACCCCCTCGACCTGCGCAAGGTGACCGCTGACCTGTACGCCCGCGGGGTACGGCGGCTCATGGTGGAGGGCGGCGGCAGCATGCACACCCAGTTCCTCACCGAGGGCCTCGTCGACGAGCTGCAACTCGTGGTCGCGCCATTCTTCGTGGGCGACTCGCGGGCGCCGCGCTTCGTCGGCGACGGCGCCTTTCCGTGGGGTCCGGACCACCGCGCCGAGCTGGCCGAGGTACGCCAGATCGGCGATGTAGTGCTGCTGCGCTACAAGCTCTCCGACCGGTTCGATGCGGTCTGAGCCGCTACGCACACTGGTCGACAAGGGCCCGCACCGGGATGGGCCGGAGGACCGGCTCCGGCACGGCCGGCCCGATCATGCCCGGCCCGCTGATGACCTTTTCGGCGATGACCGGCCCGCTGATGATCGGTTCGGCGATGACCGGTTCGAGCCGGATCGGCCCGGCGGCCGTGTCCCGGGCCGTGCGGACCCGGGACGCCGCGCGCGTGAGCAGCACCACCGCGCCGGGTAGGGCCGCGACGAAGGCGAACAGTCCGTACGCCACGGCGATCGTCAGCCCCTGCGCGGCACTGAGGCCGGCCGCGCCGAACGCCCATGCGGTGACCCCCTCGCGCGGACCCCAGCCGCCGACGTTCAGCGGCAGGCTCATCGCGAGCAGCGCCAGCAGCATCAGCGGCGCCAGGCGCAGCAGGGACGCCGTCGACCCGGCGGCCCGGGCGGCCACCACGAACGTGGCCAGGTGACCGGCCAGCACGGCCGTCGACGCGATGACGATGCCGGGCCAGTTGCGGCGGGACAGCAGCCCGGCGCGGATCTCGGCGACCCCGGTCCGGGCGGCGCTCGCGGCCCGGGACCTGCCCCGGCGCAGCCGGACCCACGCCGCGAACGCGGCGGCGCCGATCGCGCCGGCGCTCAGGGCCGCGATA
The DNA here is from genome assembly GCA_036001925.1 of Actinoplanes sp. Classification (GTDB taxonomy): domain Bacteria; phylum Actinomycetota; class Actinomycetes; order Mycobacteriales; family Micromonosporaceae; genus Actinoplanes. The sequence continues at coordinate 949 of DASYTU010000074.1, read as the reverse complement.
CCGGCCGCGGCGCCGTGCCGCCCGAGCTGGATCAACACCGGCGACGGTACGGTCAGCAGCACGAGCAGCCCGATGCTGACCAGCACGATCTGCCCCGCGGTCCGCTCCAGCACGACCGCTCGTACGCTGCGCCCGACGTCGCCCTCGCCGCGCCCGTGCTGTACGGCTCGATCGACGTCACCGAGCACGCCGCCCGGCAGCGCCGCGTTGAGGAACAGCGCCTTGTAGTAGTCCGCGATCGCGCTCCGCATCGACAGCCGCAAGCCGAGCCCGCGCGCCACGAGACACCACCGCCACGCGCTGAACACGGTGGTCGCCACCCCGATCGCGAACGCCGCGAGCAGCGCCGGCGCGTCGATGATCCGGAGCCCGTCCAGGAACGCGCCGGTGCCGAGACGCCAGAGCAACACGACGATGATGCCGGCACCGCCCAGCATCCGTAACCATGCCCAGACCGATCGCGTCACCTGGTGTCCCCCCTCGGTAGCCCTCCGGGGACCTATACGCCGGGCCGGGGGTGGACGGTTCAGACGAACTCGGCGAGAAGATCCTCGTGGCCGACGGTGATCATCAAACCGCCGCTGCGGGCCGCATCCAGGCGACCCCGTAGATAGGCGTCGACGGGCAGGTCGGGGCGCTGCTCGGCGGCGGCGGCGGTCCAGCCGCGCAGCCACTCGGCCGCCAACGCTGACCGATCCGGCCCTAGCCGCCACGGGCTGGGCCGCGCGGTCACCCGGGCGCCGTATTTTGCGAAGATCTCGGCCGCGGCGCCCGGTGCGTCCGGTCCCAACAGCCGCCGTCCGCCGGTCGTACGCCGCTGGTGATCGTTGAACGCGGCCGCGATCTCGCCGTCCAGGTCGTCGGGCGGGTCGAACGTCACGGCACCGACCACGGACAGCGTGAGCAGCGCCGGGGTTCCGCCCGCGGCGAGGGCGGCGGCGATCGCGTC
>DASYTU010000073.1:0-34944 GCA_036001925.1 Actinoplanes sp. | reverse complement strand
CGGGCCGCGGGCGCTGCGGTCGGCACGCCGGCCGAGGTGGTCGACCTCCTCGGCAGGTACATCGAAGCCGGCACGGCACGGATGTTCCTGCAGACCCTCGACGTGAGTGATCTCGACCACATCGAGCTGGTCGCGTCCGCGGTGGGGCCGCAGCTCTAGAAGGTGCCCAAGCGCGGTGCGCCGGTCAGGTCCGTCCGCAGCCGGCCAGCGCGCTCTGCCGCCCGGTCGTCAGCCGCGGAGTCGCAGGCCTCTCGGCGTCGTGCGGAAGCCCGCGGCCGTCAGCGCTTCGCGGAGCGGCGACGCGTGTACCGACTCGCCGTCGGCGCGCTCGACGGACATGACGCCGAGCGCGCCCGAGCGGACGGAGGCCGCCAACGCCTGGCCGGCCGCAATGAGCGTGGCCGGGTCGTCGGTGAAGGACAGCAGCGTACGGCCGCCGCGTTCGACGTACAGGATCAGCTCGCCGGCGACCAGTACGACCAGCGCGCCTGCCTTGCGGCCCGCGCGGTGGCCGGTCGCCGGGACCGTCTCGCCGTCGCCGCTGTCGACGACGCGTTCGGGCCAGGGCAGCGCGGCGCCGTAGGGGTTTGCCGGGTCGGTGGCCGCTAGCACGACGGCCGACGCCCCGGTCCGCTTGGCGAGCTCGGCAGGTTCGGCGAGCGCGCGCAGCCGGTCGACGGCACCGGGCACCGCGAACTGCGCCGCGCCCAGGCCCTCGACGAAGTAGCCGCGGCGGGCCGCGCCGCGTTCCTCGAGCGCGGCCAGCACGGGATACACCGCCGCGAAGCCGCCCGGCACGCCCTCGGCCATCGCCGCGCCGCGGGTCACCACGCCGTGCCGTTCGAGGAGCAGGTCGGCGAGCGCTGCCGCGCGCCGGGTCGGGTCGAGGTCGCGGTCGGGCAGCCGGGACCAGCGCCCGGCCATCGCGGGCGGGCCGTTGCGGCTCGGCAACGTGGGCCGTCCGGGCCGCCGGTACCGGGTCCGCGCCGGCGCCGGCTTGGCCCGGTGCGCGCCGCTGCCGCCCAGCAGGGCTCGCAGCGGCGCGAACGTGTCGTTGGTGAGGTACCCGGCCCAAACCAGGTCCCAGACGGCCGCGGCCAGGGCTTGGTCGTCGGTCGCGCGGACGCGGTCGGACAGCGACCTGAAGAACAGCGCCTGGCCGTCGCCGAGCGCGTCCAGCACCGCCCGGTGTTCGGGCGTGAGCGCCAGCTCCTCGTCGGGCGGCGGAAGTAACAGCGGGGCGCTGTCCGCGTACGCCAGCGTGACCCAGCCGTCGCCGCCGGTGATGCTGCCCGAGCCGGCCCAGACGACCTCCCCGCCGCCGCACAACTCGTCGAGCTGGGCCGGGGAGTAGTCCGCGACCCGCGCGGGCAGGACGAGCCGTTCCCACGCCGACGCGGGCACGGCGATGCCCTGCAGCTGCTCGATCGAGGCGGCGACCGCGTCGACGCCGCGGCCGTTGCCGCCGATCTGGTGCCAGCGAGGCAGGAACGCGGCCAGGACCCGCGAGGGCACCGGCTCGATCTCCCGGCGCAGCGCCGCCAGGGACCGCCGCCGCAGCAGGCGCAGCACCTCGGCGTCACACCACTCCGTGCCGGCGCCTCCGGGCGAGAATTCGCCGGACACCACGCGGCCGGTCGCGCTGAGCCGCTTCAGCGCCTGCTCGACGACGAAGATGCCCAATCCGAAACGGGCGGCGCAGGTGGCCGCCGCGAACGGGCCGTGCGTGCGGGCGTACCGGGCGACGAGATCGCCGAGCGGGTCGACGACCGGCGCCAGATACGCCTCCGCGACACCCATCGGCAGTGCGACGCCGAGCGCGTCGCGGTAGCGGCCCGCATCCTCAACGCCGATCCAGCGTTCCTCCCCGGCGACGCGGATCTGGATGGCGCGCCGGCTCGACGCAAGGACGGACATCCACGAGAGATCCACCCTCCGCGCGGCCAGCTCGCTGTCGGAGAGGTCGCCCAGCAGGCGCAGCAGCTCGGCGGCGTCCTCGGCGTCGCGCGGCACGCGTTGTGACGTCAGCCACTGCAGCTGCGCCTCGGTCTCGGACACCACCGCGGGGTCGAGCAGCTCGCGCAGGTCGACGCGGCCGAGCAACTCGCCCAGCAGCGTCGAGTCGAGCGCGAGGGCGGCGGCGCGGCGTTCGGCCAGCGGCGCGTCGCCCTCGTAGAGGAACGCGCCCACGTACCCGAAGAGCAGCGACCGGGCGAACGGCGACGGCCGCGGCGTCTCGGCCTCGACCAGCCGGACCTTGCGGCCCCCGATCTCCCGCATCAGGCCGACGAGCCCGGGCACGTCGAAGACGTCCTGCAGGCACTCGCGGGCCGCTTCCAGCGTGATCGGGAAGTCGGCGAACTCGCGCGCGACATCGAGTAGCTGCGCCGAGCGCTGCCGCTGCTGCCAGAGCGGCTGGCGGCGCCGCGGGTCGCGGCGCGGCAGCAACAGGGCACGAGCCGCGCATTCGCGGAAGCGGGCGGCGAACAGGGCCGACGTGCCGACCGTCTCCTCGACCAGTTGCGCGATCTCGTCCGGGTCGAACGCGACCAGGTCCGCGCCCGGCGGGTCCTCGGCGGTGTCCGGCAGGCGCACGACGATGCCGTCGTCGGACGGCATCACCTGGCCGTCGACGCCGTAGCGTTCGCTGAGCCGGCGCCCGATCGCCAGGGCCCACGGGGCGTTGACCCGGGCCCCGAGCACACAGTGGACGGTCATCCGCCAGTCGCCGAGCTCGTCGCGGAACCGCTCCACCACGACCGTCCGGTCGTCGGGGAGGTTGCGAGTGGCGTCGCGCTGCTCCTGCAAGTAGGCCAGGAGGTTGTTGGCCGCCCATTCGTCCAGTCCGGACTCGCGCAGCTGAGCTGCCGCGACCGAAGAGTCGGCGCGGGTCAACCCGCGTAGCCGGGCCCCGATCGCCCGGCCCAGCTCGACCGGGCGGCCCAGCGCGTCGCCCTTCCAGAACGGCATCCGGGCCGGCGCGCCCGGTGCGGGGGAGACCAGCACCCGGTCGGGCGTGATGTCCTCGATCCGCCACGACGTGGAGCCGAGCAGGAAGACATCGCCGACCCGGGACTCGTACACCATCTCCTCGTCGAGCTCGCCGACCCGCGAGGCTCGCTCGGCACCCGCCAGGAAAACGCCGAACGTGCCCCGATCGGGGATCGTGCCGCCGCTGGTCACCGCGAGGCGCTGGGCACCGGGCCGGCCGGTGAGCGTGTCGGTGGCGCGATCCCAGACCAGCCGGGGGCGCAACTCGGCGAACGCGGTGGACGGATAGCGCCCGGACAGCATGTCCAGCACGGCATGCAGCGCGGAATCGGGCAGCTCCGCGAACGGCGCGGCCCGGCGCACCAATGCAGCCAGCTCGTCGAGCTGCCAGGCGTCGAGCGCGACCATCGCCACGATCTGCTGGGCGAGTACGTCGAGCGGGTTCCGCGGGTAACGCAGCTCCTCGATAGCGCCCTCGGTCATCCGCTCGGCCACGACCGCGCAGGAGACGAGGTCGCCACGGTGCTTGGGGAACACCACGCCGCGCGAGATCGCGCCGACCTGGTGACCCGCCCGGCCGATGCGCTGCAGCCCGGCGGAGACCGATGGCGGCGCCTCGATCTGCACGACGAGGTCGACGGCGCCCATGTCGATGCCGAGCTCGAGGCTGGACGTCGCGACGACCGCCGGCAGCCGGCCGGACTTCAGCGCCTCCTCGATCTGTTTGCGCTCCTCGCGGGAGACGCTGCCGTGGTGGGCGCGGGCGACCAGCGGGGGCGCGCCGGTGGTGGCCGGGGACTGCGCCATCAGCGCCGCGGGCATGCGCGGCGACAGGGCGTCCGGATCCGGTGGCGCGATGGCAAGGCTTTCCCGTTCGGCGGCCAGCTCGTTGATCCGGGCGCAGAGGCGCTCGGCGCCGCGCCGGGAATTGGTGAAGACGATGGTCGAGCTGTGCGCCTGGATGAGATCGAGCACCCGCTCCTCGACGGCCGGCCAGATCGACGGCGTGTGGCGACGGCCGTCCGGGCCGCCCGGGTCGTCCGCGTCGACCTCGGGCACCTCGTCGAGCCGGGTCATGTCCTCGACCGGTACCTCGACCTCAACCTCGATGGTCTTGGCGCTCGGCGGCTGGACGATCTCGACATCGTGCGCACCGCCGAGGAACCGGGCCGTGTCGTCGATCGGGCGCACGGTCGCGGACAGGCCCACCCGCTGCGCCGGCTTGCTCAGCAGCGCGTCCAGCCGCTCGAGCGACAGCGCGAGGTGCGCGCCGCGCTTGGTCGCGGCCACCGCGTGCACCTCGTCGACGATCACCGTCTCGATGCCGCGCAACGACTCGCGCGCCGCGGACGTGAGGATCAGGAAGAGCGACTCGGGGGTGGTGATGAGGATGTCCGGCGGGGTGCGGGCGAAGCTGCGCCGCTCGTCCGCCGGCGTATCCCCCGTGCGCATGCCGACCGTGATGTCCGGAGGCGGTATGCCGAGCCGGCCTGCGGCCTGCCGGATGCCGGCGAGCGGCGCGCGCAGGTTGCGCTCCACGTCGACGGCGAGAGCCTTGAGCGGGCTGATGTAGAGCACGCGGCAACGGTGGCGCGGGTCCTTCGGCGCCGGCTCGCGGGACAGCCGGTCCAGCGACCACAGGAACGCCGCGAGCGTCTTGCCGGAGCCGGTCGGCGCGACGACGAGCGCGTTGCGGCCGGCACCGATTGCCCGCCACGCGCCGGCCTGGGCGGCGGTAGGGGCGGCGAAGGCCGCCTTGAACCACTCGCGGGTGGCCAACCCGAACTGCTCCAGCACGTCTCGCACCCACCCATCCTCTCTCGCGGGTATGACACAAACCGCGCCGTCGTGCGTCGACCGTCCGGAGCGCCGCGCCGAACGTGAACGTGACCTAACTACGAGTAGGGCATCTATCGGTCCTTTGACTGCCGCGTAGGCCGGTCGACCAGCGGATTCGCCTGACCGGACGGACCATGTTGCAGCCTGGTCAGTTGCGGCACATTGATGTGCCTAACGGTCCGATGCAACCTGAGGTCCCCACCCACAGGAGGCTCCGTGTCCATCCGCGCAGCACAGCTCCGGCGTCTCGGTGGCGCCGCCGCGGCACTCGCCGCGTTTGCGGCGACCGTGCTCATCGCGAGCCCGGCTGGGGCGGCTGACGGCGACGGCTATGTCCGGCTTGCCCACCTATCGCCCGACACGCCGGCCGTCGACGTCTACCTGAAGGCCCAGTCGGGCAACAGGAAGGAACAGACCTTCCCGGGCGTCGCGTACGGCGTGATGTCCCCGTACCTGCGGCTCCCCACGGGCACCTACTCCGTGGCGATGCGTCCGGCCGGCGCCGATCCCAGCACCGATCCGGTTCTTACCACCGAGGTCAACGTGGAGAAGGGCGCGGCGTACACCGTCGCCGGCGTGGGCCGCTATGCGGACCTCGGCCTACGGGTACTCCGCGACGACCTCGAGCTACCGGATCCGGGCGAGTCCAAGGTCCGGATCATCCAGGCCTCGGTCCGCGCGCCCGTGCTGGACATCGGCGTCAGCAACGGCCCTACCATCGCCGACGGCGTCCAGTTCGCGACCACCACGAACTACCGCAACGTCAAGCCCGGCACGTGGACGTTGAAGGTGCAGCCCAGCGGCGGCGGGAAGACCAGCACCCTGCCCTGCACGCTCGGCGCGGGCAACGTCTACTCGGTACTCGTTCTTGACGACAAGGGCGGCGGCCTGAAGACCCAACTGCGCATCGACGCGCAACGCGAGGGCACGATGCCGCTGGGTGCCGTGGCCACCGGCGGCGGTGGCACCCAGCCGGGCTCGCACCTGCCGATGGCGTTGCTGTTCGCGGCGATCGCGGCCCTGCTGACCGGGGGCACCGTCGTCGCGATCAGGCGGCGCCCGCGAGCGGCGTGACCGCAATGCCGCAGGCCGGTCCGACGCGGCCCGCGAGCGGCGTGACCGCAGAGCCGCAGGCCGGTCCGGCGCCGCCCGCTCATCGCGGGCCGGTGCCGACCGCGCGCGCCGTCGTTCGTGTGGTCCCTCCGCCAGCCCCGACGGTACGAGCGACCGCCCACGTGAACGGCCCCGTGCTCCGCGCCGCGGCGCCGTCGCGTGTCAGAGCCCGCGGCTCGGCGCGGGTACCGCCCGCGCTGCTGGCCCGGGAACCCATCGTCCCCGAGGTGCTGCTCGCGCCCCGACCGCCTCGGGCGCCGGAGCGGACCACCCCGGACCATCCCGCGGCCGATCGCAAGCCGGACGTGACCGGAACGTCCGTCCGGGCGGCGGACCGGCTCGCCGCGCCGGAAGCGCGAGCGCGAGCCAGATCGAGCGCCACGCGGTCCGCCGCGGAAGGCGGGTGCGCCGAAACGATAGAGGCCGCGCCGGCCCTCGTACCTAAAAAGGGTTTGCGGGTCCGGCGCGCGATCCTGCCGGTCTCCGTCGCGGCGGCAGCCGCGTTCGTCGCCGCCACCGGCTATCTGGCCGTGACCGAACCGCGGCCCGACCCCGATGTCGGACGCTGGAGCGCGTCCCGCGCGGCGGCGCAGAACGGGCCGTCCTGGGATCCGCTCGCCACCGAGAACGCCGACCCGTTCGGCGCGGTCGCGCCGGTCCTGCGCGGCGTCCCGACGCGGCTGCGGGTAACGGCGATCGGCGTCGACACTTCCTTGGAATCACTGCACATCGGCAAGGACGGCGCGCTGATCCCGCCCCAGAATTTCGCCCGAGCCGGTTGGTACGCGGACGGCACCGCGCCCGGCGATCAGGGTCCCGCGGTCATCGCCGGGCACGTCGACTCCAGGCGCGGTCCCGCCGTCTTCTACAAGTTGCGCGAGCTCGAGGCCGGCGACCGGATCGAGGTCGTCCGCGGTGGTAGGACGATCCGGTTCACGGTGATCTCGACGGCGTGGTATCCGAAAAACACATTCCCCAACGATCAGGTGTACGGGCCCACCCCCGACCGCCAATTGCGACTCATTACGTGCGGCGGGGTTTTCGACCACCGGCTGCGGTCATATAAGGACAACCTGGTGGTCTATGCGGTGGCCAGGTGACCGTCGTTCCGCCGAAATATGCCGCCGCGACTATCGTGGAGATCGGCGATAGGTAGGGGCTGATGGCGGTCAGGCGGTTCCTCGTCGCCGGGCGGTATCGTCTGCACGAGCCGGTCGGCTCGGGCGGCATGGGCCGAGTCTGGTTAGCGCGCGACGAGATGCTCGACCGCCACGTCGCCGTCAAGGAATTCGTCCCGCCGGACTGGATGACCGACGCGGAAAAGGCCCGGCTGCGCGACCGTACGCTGCGCGAAGCCCGCAGTGCCGCGCGCCTCAACCACCCGCACGTGGTCCGCATCTACGACGTGGTGCACGCCGGCGATGCCCCATGGATCGTGATGGAGTACGTGCCGTCGCGCTCGCTGCACCAGGTCATCAACGAGGACGGTCCGTTCGCTCCGATCGAGGCCGCCCGGATCGGACTGGCCGTGCTGGACGCGCTGACCGCGGCGCACCGGGCCGGCGTCCTGCACCGCGACGTGAAGCCGCACAACGTGCTCATCGGCACCGACGGCCGCGTCGTGCTGACCGACTTCGGCCTCGCCACGTTCGTCGACGACGGCTCGATCACCGGCCCGGGCGTGATCGTCGGCACCCCGCAGTACGTCTCGCCGGAGCGGGCCCGCGACGGGGCCTCCACGGTGGAGTCCGACCTGTGGTCGCTGGGCGCGACGCTGTATGCGGCGGTCGAGGGCCGGTCACCGTACGCACGCGAAAGCGCGATGGCCACATTGATGGCGCTGGCCACGGAACCGCCGGATCCGCCGGTGCTGGCCGGCCCGCTGACCCCGGTGCTGAAAGGGCTGCTCCAGCACGAGCCGGCCGAACGGCTTACCGGCGCGGAGGTGGAGGAACGGCTACGCGCGATCGTGGGCGCGCACCCGGTTCGGGGCCAGGCCAGCGACATGTTCCCCGGACCGCGCAGGCCGGCCGACGGCGCCCCGCCGCATCCCGAGAAGGCCGCATTGGCCACGGCGCTGCCCGACGAGGCGGCGCCGCCCGGCTCGGATCGCAACGCGACGCCGACGCCCGGCTCGGGCCGCAACGCGAGGCTTGGGCCCGGCTCGGATCGCAACGCTGGTCTGGGGCGTGGCTCGGACCGTACCGCGGCGCCGGGGCGCGGCTCGGATCGCAACGCTGGTCTGGGGCGCGGCTCGGACCGTACCGCGGCGCCGACGCCCGGCTCGGATCGCAACGCTGGTCTGGGGCGTGGCTCGGATCGCAACGCGGCGCCGACGCCCGGCTCGGACCGCAATGCGGCGCCGACGCCCGGCTCGGATCGCAACGCGGGACCGGGGCTCGGGCGAGAGCTGGCGGCCGCGCTGGCCATGCGGCGCACGAGCGAGGCCGTCTCTTCGCCGCCGCCACCGCGCCAACGCCAGCGTCCCGGGTCCGGGTCCGCCGAGCCCGTCTCCGCGCCTCCGGCCGGCCCGGAGCCTCGCCGCTCCCGACTGTGGCCGGCGCTGGCCGTCGTGGTCGTCGTCCTCCTGGCCGGCGGCGGCATCGTCGCGGGCTGGGCGGTGTGGAATCACGGCGACGGACGGCGGTCGGCGCTCCAGGCCGGGCCGAGCTTCGTAGCCACCTCTGCCCCGGCCGTCGGCCCGACTGGCTTCACGCCGATCGCCTGCGAGCAGCCGCCGGGCTCGAACCTGCCGCTCACTCCGCAACCGGGCGCGCAGCGCAAGGCGAAGGGATTCGCGCTACTGCGCGGCTGGTCCGAGTACACAGACGTCTCCGGATTCCGGGTTGGCGTACCGGACGGCTGGACCTACGAGAAGGTCGGGACGACCGTCTGCTTCCGCGACCCGAACAACATCCGGTTCCTCAGCGTCGACGCGAGCCGCAACCCGGCCGGAGACCCGATCAAGGCATGTACGGTCGAGGCCGCCCGGTTGGTGCGGAGCGGCGCCATGCCGAACTATCAGCTGATCAGCCTCAACCGGTCGGCGTTGCAGATCAAGGCCGCGGACTGGGAGTACACCTGGGACGGGCCGAAGAACATCCGGATGCATGCGACGACCCGCTGGTTCAAGTCGGGCGACAGGGCGTTCGCGCTCAGCTGGGCGACGCGCGATTTCGACTGGCAGATCAATACCGCCTTCTACGGCGCGGCAATCAGCTCGTTCTCGTCGACGTAGCGGCCAAACAGTCCTCGAAGCCGGGCTGCCCTGGCCGGCCACTCGTCTCGCGTCATCGAGAAGACGACCGTGTCGCGCCAGCTGCCGTCTGCCCGTGGACGGTGCCGGCGCAGCACGCCCTCCCGGGTAGCCCCGAGGCGCGCGATCGCACGCTGCGACCGGTCGTTGCGGACGTCCGTGTACCAGAAGACGCGTTCCGCGCCGAGCATGTCGAAGGCCCGCTCGAGCAGCATCAGCTTGGACTCGGTGTTGACCCCGGTGCGCCAGTACGGCCGCGCGAGGACGGTGTGCCCCATGCCGAGCGCCCGGCGTTCCGGATCGACGTCGTGGTAGCTGGTCATACCGATCACCGCGCCACTGGACGGATCCCGTTGCGCCCATGCCACCCGCTCGCCGAGCCATTGCGCGCGCAGCGCGGTCCCCACGATCGCGGCCATCTCGTCGCGATCCAGCGGGCGACGACTCGACATGTGCCGCCACACTTCCTCGTCGTCGAGTGCTTCGAAGAGCCCGTCGACATGAGCCGGCGCGAGAGGTTCGAGCAGCACATGCCGTCCTCGCATCGGCACCGCGGTGTGCCACGGTGACCGCGACCCGGCCAGGTAGTCGGGCGGCGGCGCGCCCACGCCGGCGTCGGGCTCGGGCGGCCCGGCGACGCGCCGCAGCGGCAACACCCCCGCCCAGTGCGGCAGCGCCAGGTCCTCCGGCTCGTCGACCACCCCGCCGGTGCGGGCCCGTACCGAAACCTCCTCGAGCGGCACGGCGAGGACGGCGGTCTCGGCCAGCTCGCGACGTGTCGGCGGGCGGCTGTCCGCGGCGCGACCGCGACCGACCTTCTCCACCAGCGCGGTCATCGCCATCCGCTTCTCGACGTTGTCGGTGACCGGACGGGCCGTGCCGAACACGACCACGGACCGGTAGTTGGCGCTGTGGTGGACATGCGAGCGGCCGTAGACGATGCCGTCGAGCAGCGTCGCCGTGAGGCAGACCGGCAACCCACCGTCGCGAGCCGACAAGCCGAGCCGCCCGCCGGTCGAGCCGTGCAGGTAGACCGTGTCGTCGACGCGGACCTGCAGCGTCGGCAACACGCGCGGCTCGCCGTCCACCACGATGCCGACTGCACAGTCGTAGGCCTCATCCAGGATGGCGTGCGCGACAGCGCGCTCGTAGTGCATCCGGCCGCGGTTGCGCGTCGCGGTGGTCCGGGCGGTGGGGGTGTAGCGGTCGGTCACCGGTCCCTCCTCTTGCGGCGAGATAATGTACTAGTACATAATGCGGCTTGTGTCAGCACGATATCAGGTAACCGGCTCGAGCGCCGCCTCGATTTCCGCCAGCATCGAGTCGGGCATCCTCAAGGGCGACTACATGTGGGGATCCGCGCTGCCGCCGGTGCGGATCCTCGCCGACTATCTGCATGTCAGCCCGGCCACGGTCGCGAAGGCGTATCAAGAGCTGCGGCAGCGCGGCCTGGTCGAGGCGGCGGGGCGGCGCGGGACCAGGGTCCGGCCCCGGCCGGCCGTGGCATCGCCCCGGTCCGCACTGCGCCTGCCGGTGCCACCCGGCGTCCTCGACCTTTCCGCGGGCGAGCCCGACACCCGCCTGCTGCCGCCGCTCGGACCGCATCTGCGCGCCGTCGCGGAGACGATCGGGCCGCCGGTCGGATACGCGACGGCCGGCGCCATGCCCGAGCTCGTCGACGCCGCCCGCCCCCGGCTTGCGGCCGACGGCATGCCCATGGAGGGCGCCGCCGTCACGGTCACCGCAGGCACGCTCGACGCCATCGAACGGCTACTCACCGTCCGGCTGCGACCGGGCGACGCGGTCGCGGTCGAGGACCCCGGCTGGGCCAACCTGGTCGACCTGCTCGCCGCGCTCGACCTGCGCGGCGTACCGGTCGCCGTCGACGACCAGGGTCCGCAGCCGGGCGCGCTCGCCACCGCGCTGGCCGGCGGCGCGCGCGCCGCCGTCATCACCACCCGCGCACAGAATCCCACCGGTGCCGCGATCACCGCCCGGCGCGCGGCGGACCTGCGGGCGGTCCTCGGACGCCATCCCGGCGTGCTGCTCATCGAGGATGACCACGCCGCCGAGCTCGCCGGCGTGCCGCTGAACTGCCTCGGCCCGGTGACCGAGGCCTGGGCCTTCGTGCGGTCCGCGTCGAAACCGTTCGGCCCCGACCTGCGGATCGCCCTCCTCGCCGGTGACGAGGCCACGATCGCCCGGGTCGTGGGCCGGATGCGCATCGGCACCGGTTGGGTGTCCACCGTGCTGCAACGCCTGTTGTTGCGGCTGTGGCGCGACGAGGGCGTCACCGCGGCCGTCGCGGCCGCCGCGGACAGCTACGCCCGGCGGCGCCACGCTCTGCGCGACGCCCTGTCCGCGCGCGGCCTCGAGGCCCATGGCACGACGGGCATCAACACATGGGTACGCGTGCCCGACGAAACCCGAGCGGTCGCGGTCTTGCGGGACGCCGGATACGCAGTCGCGCCGGGGTCGCTGTTCCGGGTCGCCGCGGCGCCCGGCATCCGGATCACCGTCAGCCCGCTCGACGACGCCGGCATCGAGCCGCTGGCCGACGCCGTCGCCGTCGCGGCTCATCCGGCCGCGATGCCGCAGCCATCCCGATGACACCGACATCCCGCTGACATCGGAGGCGCGCAGAACGGGTAGAACGAAACGCATGTCAAGGACCGAGGCGCCGATCGGCGCACAGGAGTGGGTGCCACCGAACGCGCAGAGCACCGACGAGCTCAAGGCCGCGGCGGCCAACTGCCGGGGCTGCGAGCTGTACCAGAACGCAACCCAGACGGTCTTCGGCCGGGGCGCCCCGCACGCCAAGATTGTCTTCGTCGGCGAGCAGCCCGGCGACGTGGAGGATCAACAGGGGCTGCCGTTCGTCGGCCCGGCCGGCCGGTTGCTGCGCGAGGCGGTCGACGACGCCGGCATCGACCCGACCAGCGTGTACATCACCAATGCGGTCAAGCACTTCCGCTTCGAGCAACGCGGCAAGCGTCGCATCCACCAGAATCCCGGTCCTGCGCACATCGCCGCCTGCCGACCGTGGCTGGTCGCCGAGTTCTCGCTGCTCCAGCCGCAAGTGGTGGTGGCGCTCGGCGCGACGGCGGCCAGGGCGCTGTTCGGTCCCGCGTTCCGGGTGACCCGATCCCGCGGCCAGCTCATGCCGTGGCCGGCATCGGCTCAGCACCCCGAGGACTTCCCGATCGCAGAGATCGAGGCGCTCGCCACGATCCATCCGTCCGCGGTGTTGCGCGCCGACGACCGGGACACCGCGTACAAAGGGCTGGTCGAGGACCTCAGGGTCGCCGCGGCAGCGGTGTCCGGGTAACCGCCGCGTACGCTTCATCGCGTGCGTTTGACGGATTTCTGGGCGCGCCTGGAGGAGGCATTCGGCGCCACCTATGCACACAGCCTCGCGGCCGATCACATGTTCGCGGAACTCGGCGGCCGGACCATCAACGAGGCTATTGCTCAGGGTGAGGAGACGGCCACGATCTGGCGCGCCGTGGTGGCCGCTTACCCCGATCGGGTGCCCGTTCGCCTGCGATAGCCGTTTTTCGTACGCCCGTTCTGGCGTGTCGCTCGATCGTCGTACACGTGTTCGGCTATTGTCCACAACGGCATGGCCATCCACAGGCCACGGCAGGGCGGCTGTTTTCTGTCATACCCACCGCCTACCGTGACCGCGTGGTGAACAGAAGCTCATCGGCGAAGACGCCTGCGAAGTCGAGTACAGGGGTGGCGGACATGGTGGCAGGACCTGACCGGGACAAGGCGCTCGATCTGGCGCTGGCGCAGATTGACAAGCAGTTCGGCAAGGGCTCGGTGATGCGGCTCGGGGAGCGGCCGGTCGTGCAGACCGCCGTCATCCCGACCGGCTCCATCGCGCTCGACGTGGCGCTTGGCGTCGGCGGCCTGCCGCGCGGCCGCGTCATCGAGGTGTTCGGGCCCGAGTCGAGCGGCAAGACCACGGTGGCGCTGCACGCCGTGGCGAACGCCCAGCGCAACGGCGGCATCGCGGCCTTCATCGACGCCGAGCACGCGCTCGACCCGGAGTACGCACACAACCTCGGCGTCGACACCGATGCGCTGCTGGTGTCCCAGCCGGACACCGGTGAGCAGGCGCTCGAGATCGCCGACATGTTGATCCGCTCCGGTGCGCTCGACATCATCGTCATCGACTCGGTCGCCGCGCTCGTGCCGCGCGCCGAGATCGAGGGCGAGATGGGCGACAGTCACGTCGGTCTGCAGGCACGCCTGATGAGCCAGGCTCTCCGGAAGATCACCGGCATCCTCAACAACTCCGGTACGACCGCGATCTTCATCAACCAGCTCCGCGAGAAGATCGGCGTCATGTTCGGGTGTTTTTCCTACTCGACGCGGGTCACGCTTGCCGACGGCACGCAAGAGAAGATCGGCAAGATCGTCAACCAGAAGATGAACGTCGAGGTTCTGTCTTACGACCCGGTAAACGGGCGGGTCGAGCCGAAGAAGATCGTCAACTGGTTCAACAACGGCCCTGCTGAGCAGTTCCTGCAATTCACCGTCGCCAAGTCCGGCGGCAACGGGCGAGCACAGTTCGCCGCCACAGCGAACCATCTCATCCGTACGCCGGGTGGTTGGCGTGAGGCGGGTGAGCTGATCGTGGGCGATAGGGTCATGATCGCGGAGGACCGTCGTCTCAGTGAGCAGCAGTGGCAGATAATCCTCGGCTCGCTGATGGGCGACGGCAACCTTGCGCCGAATCGGCGCGACCGGTCAGGCGTCCGCTTCCGTCTGGGGCATGGGGCCGTCCAGGCCGACTACCTAGAGTGGAAAGTCAGTCTGCTCGGCAACATCCCGTGCTCGCGACGGGTTGACAGCAGGGGTGCTGTCTTCGCGGACTTCACCCCGCTTGCTGAGCTCGACGAGCTTCACCGCGCGGTCTACCTTGGCGACGGCAAGAAGCACTTGAGTTGGGACTACCTGAAGGCGCTCAGCCCTCTCGCCCTGGCGATCTGGTACATGGACGGCGGCGGCTTTACCGTTCGCTCCAAGGGCCTTCAGAAGCGTACCCAAGGCGGTTCCGGGCGAGTCGAGATCTGCGTTGAGGCCATGGCGGAGGGCACCCGCGAGCGACTGGTGGAGTACCTGCGCGACACGTACGACCTGGACGTCAGGCTGAGGAACAGCGGTACCCGCGGCATTGCGGTCATCCAATTCTCCACTGCCGCCTCCGCGCGACTCCAGGAAATCGTCGCGCCGTACGTGCCTGTCGCCATGGAGTCGAAGCTGCTTCCGCGGTTCCGCGGACAGTGCGCCGTGGTACCGCAGTTCGCACCCACCGAGACACACCCCGTTCCCGCGCGGGTGATCGACATCCGCGTCAAGCCCCGCACGCGGTCCATGAACCGTTTCGACATCGAGATCGAGGGCAACCACAACTACTTCGTCGATGGTGTCATGGTGCACAACAGCCCCGAGACGACGACGGGCGGCCGGGCGCTGAAGTTCTATTCGTCGGTCCGTCTCGACGTGCGGCGCATCGAGAGCCTCAAGGACGGTACCGACGTGGTCGGCAACCGGACCCGGGTCAAGGTCGTGAAGAACAAGGTCGCGGCGCCGTTCAAGCAGGCCGAGTTCGACATCATGTACGGCAAGGGCATCTCCCGCGAGGGATCGCTCATCGACGTGGGCGTCGAGCAGAACATCATCCGCAAGTCCGGTGCCTGGTACACGTACGACGGCGACCAGCTGGGCCAGGGCAAGGAGAAGGCGCGGGAGTTCCTGAAGGACAACCCCGACGTGGCCGCCGAGATCGAGAAGAAGATCCTGGAGAAGCTCGGCGTCGGCCAGACCACCGGCGACGCCGCCGGCGGCCCCGAGCTGCCGCCGGTCGACTTCTGATAGATGCGCCTGATGATGGTGCGCGAGCAGATGCGCCTGATGATGGTGCGCGAGCAGATGCGCCTGATGATGGTGCGCGAGCAGATGCGCCTGATGGTGGTGCGCGAGCAAACGCTGTCGCCCGTGCGGTCGGGGCGCTGACCGCCGGTGGCTGGACGGCGTGGTGCTCGGGCCGGGCGGGGATGGGATGCCATCCCGCCCCGCTCGGCCGACAAGGACAGATCCCACGCGGCCGACAGGGACAGAGCCCACGCGGCCGACAGGGACAGAGCCCACGCGGCCGACAGGGACAGATCCCACGCGGCCGACAGGGACAGAGCCCACGCAGCCGACAGGGACAGAGCCCACGCGGCCGACAGGGACAAACTCCGCTCGGCCGATAGGGACGAACCCTGCTCGGGCGACAAGGACAGGTCCCGTCTGGCCGCCCGGCCGCGCTCCGAGGCGCCGCAGAGCGCCTCGGAGCTGGCCCGGGAGATCTGCCTCGGCCTGCTGGCGGTGCATCCCCGGACCCGCGCCGAGCTGGCGAAGGCGCTCGCCCGTCGACGGATCCCCGACGAGGTGATCGCCGAGGTTCTGGACCGTTACGACGAGGTCGGCCTCATCGACGATGCGGCGTTCGCCCGTGCTTGGGTGTCCAGCCGTCACCACGGGCGCGGCCTTGCCCGGCGGGCACTGGCGAACGAGTTGCGCCAGCGCGGCGTCGATGCGGAGGTGGCGAGCGAGGCGCTTGAGACGCTCGACGAGCGCGAGGAGGCGGCCACCGCGCGCGCCCTGGTGGACCGCAAGCTGCGTACGGCCACCGGCACGCCGGAGGCGATCTTCCGCCGGCTGGTCGGCATGCTGGCGCGCAAGGGCTACCCCGCGGGCGTGGCGATCCGTGCGGTCAAGGACGCGCTGGCGGCCCGCGACGGGGAGACCGCGGAGTTCGCCGACCAGATCGACGCCGACGCGCTTGCCGACCAGTCGCCCGAGACTCAGTTCTGATCGCGGGAACGCGGCGCCCGACGATCCCGACGCCGGGCGGGTTTCCGGCTCATGACGGCATGCAGGGGAGCGCATGGGGAAACCTGCGCGCTCGGCCGGCATGCCGACGGGCAGCATGGGAGCACGCGCCGGGGCAGCATCGGGGACACCCGTGCGCTTCCCGACATGCTGCCGGGGCCGCATCGGGGCCATCCGGGCGCTTCTCAGCACGCCCGCCGGAGCAGCGTCGGGGAGACTCCGCAGCGCTTCCCAGCTTGCCGCCGGGCGGCATCGGTAGACCGGGCCCCGATGTGAGACATTGGACGAGATACCCTGAAATGCCGGCAACGAACCTGAGCTGGGCGTGAGCGAGTCTGTGCCCTACGTCCAGTCCGCCGCAGAATCATGAGTCCTTGACCGAAGCGGCACTCGCGACCTAGCCTCCGTTACACAAGGTTTGCTCGACCATTGCAAGCAACGCGCACAATATAGATCGCATTACATTACGGCATCACTTACCGCCAAGATCGCCGTAGAGGCCACCGCCGCTCGCCGACCGTGCGGGTGGCGGCCCCACATTATTAGGCGGTCGGCCCCGGGGCACGGACAAGATATCCCCGTGCGCCGGCGGGCGACGACGCCTGCGTTCACTCGCCTTGGTCGGGCATCCCCGGGACAGCCGGCGCGCAGTCATGCGGCGCGGCGAAGGGAGACGCGGCGAGATGACCGCCCTGGATTGGGTGCT
The DNA here is from genome assembly GCA_036001925.1 of Actinoplanes sp. GTDB lineage: Bacteria > Actinomycetota > Actinomycetes > Mycobacteriales > Micromonosporaceae > Actinoplanes. The sequence continues at coordinate 18,148 of DASYTU010000073.1, read as the reverse complement.
GGTGGTGGCGATCGTCGTTCTCGCGGGTCTGGTGGTGGTCGGCCTGCTTCTCGGCGCCCGCGCGCTGCGCCAGCTGCAGAGCACCAAGGACCATGCCAAGAACAGCCAGGAGCGGGCCGTCGACGACGCGAAGGCCAAGGTCGACGACGCCAAGGCCAAGGCGGCTTCGGTACGCGCGGAGGCCGCCGCCGCGAAGGCCGAGGCGTCCGCCGCCCGCGCCGAGGCCCGCCGCGTCCTGGAGGCGGCCCACGAGGAAGCCGACACGATCCTCGAACACGCCCACCGCCAGGCCGAGTCCGACGCCGAGCAGGTCCGCGCTGCCGCCCGCCGCAGCGGCGAACGTGAGGTCGCGCTGCTGAACGCGACGGCGAAGGAGCACGCGGCGGAGGTGGAGCGCCGCGCGGCCCGGATCGACGAGCGGGAACGCCTGCACGCCGACGAGGTGGAGCGGCTGGTCGAGCGCGAACGCCGCCTCGCGATCATGGACGCCGACCTGGCGGAGCGGGAGACCGCGCTGACCATCAGGGAGTCCGAGGTGGCCGCGGCCGAGGACGAGCGCCGCCGGGAGCTCGAGCGCATCGCCGGCCTCACCGCCGACGCCGCCCGGGCGGAGCTGGTGGAAAGCATCGAGGCTTCGGCCAAGCGCGAGGCCGCGATCCTGGTCCGCGACATCGAGAACGATGCCCGCTCCACAGCCGAGACCCGGGCCCGCCACATCGTCGTGGACGCCATCCAGCGCATCGCCAGCGAGCAGACCGCCGAAAGCGTGGTCAGCGTGCTGCATCTGCCCAGCGACGAGATGAAGGGCCGCATCATCGGCCGCGAGGGCCGCAACATCCGGGCGTTCGAGTCGACCACCGGGGTCAATCTGATCATCGACGACACCCCTGAGGCAGTGCTGCTCTCCTGCTTCGACCCGGTACGCCGCGAGGTCGGCCGCCTTACGCTCGAGAAGCTGGTCCTCGACGGCCGGATCCATCCGCACCGCATCGAGGAGGTCTTCGACAGCGCCAAGAACGAGGTGGAGCGGCTCTGTGACCGCGCGGCCGAGGAGGCGCTGGTCGACGTCGGCATCACCGATGTCCATCCGGAGCTGGCGAGCCTGTTGGGCCGGCTGCGCTACCGCACCAGCTACGGCCAGAACGTGCTCAAGCACCTCGTCGAGACGGCGCACATCGCCGGCATCATGGCCGCCGAGCTGGGCCTGGACGTGCCGACCATCAAGCGCTCCGCGTTCCTGCACGACATCGGCAAGGCACTGACCCACGAGGTCGAGGGCAGCCACGCGCTCATCGGGGCGGACCTGGCCCGCAAGTACGGCGAGTCCGAGGACGTGGTGCACGCCATCGAGGCACACCACAACGAGGTACCACCGCAGACCATCGAGGCCGTCCTCACCCAGGCCGCGGACGCCTGCTCCGGCGGCCGGCCGGGTGCCCGCCGGGAGAGCCTCGAGGCGTACGTGAAGCGCCTCGAGCGCATCGAGGAGATCGCCGCGGGCAAGGACGGCGTCGACAAGGTGTTCGCCATGCAGGCCGGCCGCGAGATCCGCGTCATGGTCCGCCCCGAGGACATCGACGACATCGGCGCGGCCGTCCTGGCTCGCGACGTCGCGAAGCAGATCGAGGAGGAGCTGACCTACCCGGGCCAGATCCGCGTGACCGTCGTACGCGAGTCGCGGGTCACGGAGCTGGCCCGGTAGCGATCAGCCCTGCGGCTCAACCACGCCCGCTCCGGTGGCTATGGCCGCTGCTTGTCGTGGCGCGCGGCCCGTGCGTCGCGTGTAGCGCTCCAGCCAGCCCGCCACGGACGTCAGCGCCGAGTTGACCACGACATAGATGGCCGCAGCCACGATCGCGGCCTGGACCACGTTGCCGAAGTTCGCGGCGAGGTTGTTGACACCAAGCTGGAGCAGCTCCGAGTACGCGATGATGTAGCCCAGTGCCGTGTCCTTCACCAGCACCACGAGCTGGCTCACGATGACCGGCAGCATCGCGCGCGCGGCCTGCGGGATGAGGATCTCCCGCATCACCTGGCCCTTGCGCATGCCGATGGCGTAAGCGGCCTCGCTCTGCCCGCTCGGCACCGAACGGATGCCGGCCCGGAACGCCTCCGCGAGCACCGAGCCGTTGTACAGCGTCAGCCCGATGACGACGGCCCAGAACACCGACATGGGGCGCTCGGTCAGGAACGGCACGCCGAAGAAGATGAAGAACATCAACAACAGCAGCGGTACGGCGCGGAAGAACTCCACCACGACCCCGGACGGGAGCCGCAGCCACCAGTGGTCCGACAGGCGGCCGACGGCGAACACCAGCCCGTAGATCAGCGACAGCACCATCGCGACCGCGGCCGCTTCGACCGTGTGCGCGAGGCCGGGCAGGATGTAGTCGGTCCACGTGCTGCTCTGGGTGAACGGCTTCCAGAGCGTGCTGGCCCACTGGCCCTTCTCGTCGAACTTCGCGTAGACCCAGTACAGGAGCCCGAGCAGCGCGAGGCCGAAGACCACGGTGAGGACGTTGTTGCGGATCTTCGCCCGCGGGCCCGGGTGGTCGTAGAGGACCGTTTCCGTGCTCATCGCTTCACGGCCAATCGATTGGCCAGCCAGCCGAACGCGTAGCCGGTAGGGATAAGCACGACTGCGAATGTCCCGGCGAACACCAGGAAGATCGGGACGACGGCATCGCCGTTCGCGTTGATCAGTTCCTTCATCGCGTTCGAGGACTCGGCCAGGCCGATCGTGCCCACGATTGTCGCGTTCTTGGCCAGCGCGATGAAGATGCTGCCCAGCGGGGCGATCACGGCTCGCCCGGCCTGGGGCAGGACGATCATGGTGAGCGTCTGCCGGAACGACATGCCGATCGCGCGGGCCGCCTCAGCCTGCCCGGCCGGCACTGTGTTGACGCCGGAGCGGATCGCCTCGCAGACGAACGCCGCGGTGTAGACGGACAGGCCGATGACGCCGAGCCAGTAGTTGTTGAGCTCGATGTCGTCGGCCAGCGAGAGGCCCAGCGTCGAGAAGAGCCCGAAGTAGCAGAAGAAGATGATCAGCGTCAGCGGTGTGTTCCGGAAGACGTTGACCCACGCGGTGCCGAAGCCGCGCAGCACCGGTACCGGCGACACCCGCATCGCCGCGAGCAGCACGCCCACCCCGAGCGCAAAGAGGACGGAGGCCGCCGTGAGCTTGAGGATCCAGAGAAATCCCGTCACGTACACGTCGACGTTGGCGGGATCGGAGAAGACGTCCATCGTCCTCCTCGCCAGGGGAAGAGCCGGCGGAGCCGGCCCCGCCGGCCCCGCCCGTGATCAGTCGGTCAGCTGCAGTTGGTCAGTTTGGTGACGTCCAGCTCGGGGGCGGCCTGGCCGCTCTTTCCGAGCGTCGAGTCCCACGCCGCCTTGTACGAGCCGTCGGTGGCTGCCGCCTTCAGGATGTCGTTGATCTTGTTGCAGCCGGCGGTGTCGTTCTTCTTGAGGCCGATGCCGTACGGCTCCTCGCTGAACTTCTTGCCGACCACCTTGAACTTACCGGCGTACTGCTCCTGCGAGGCGTAGCCGGCCAGGATGATGTCGTCCGTGGTGACCGCGTCGACCTGACCGCCGGCCAGCGCCGTGACGCACTTCGAGTACGAGTCGAACTGCTGCAGCTGCGCCTGCTTGTACTGGGTCTGGATCCGCTTCGCCGGCGTGGAACCGGTGACCGAGCAGACCTTCTTGCCGGCCAGCGACTCGGGACCGGTGATCGGCGAGTTCACCGGCACCAGCAGGTCCTGGCCCGCGACGTAGTACGGCCCGCCGAAGTTGACCACCTTCTTGCGTTCGTCGTTGATCGTGTACGTCGCCACGACCAGGTCGACCTGGCCCTGCTCGATGAATGGCTCACGGTTGGCCGACACGGTGGTCTTCCACTGGATGGAACCCGGGTCCACGCCGAGGCCCTTCGCCACGATCTTGGCGATCTCGATGTCGAACCCGGAGTAGGTGGTGCCGGTCTGCAGGCCCAGCCCCGGCTGGTCCGCCTTGACGCCGATGACCAGCTTCTTCTGGCTGGACGCCTTGCCGATGATGCCGCTGGCCGAACCGGAGCCGGCCCCGCCATCGTCGCCGCCGCATGCCGCCGCGGCGAGCGCCATGGCGATGGCCCCGAACGTCGCCGCCAATCGGGTGATGCGCATCGTTACGCTCCTCAACTGTTATGTGCAAACGAAACTAAAACCGCAAGCTCCTCGGCGGACGGTCAGTGCGTCAGGATCTTCGAGAGGAAGTCCTTGGCCCGGTCGCTCTTCGGGTGGGCGAAGAACTCCGCGGGCGCCGCCTGCTCGACCAGTCGCCCGTCGTCCATGAACACGACCCGGTTCGCCGCGTGGCGCGCGAAGCCCATCTCGTGCGTCACGACGACCATCGTCATGCCCTCGCGGGCGAGCGACGTCATGACATCGAGGACCTCGCCGACCATCTCCGGGTCGAGCGCGCTGGTCGGCTCGTCGAAGAGCAGCGCCTTGGGCTGCATGGCGAGCGCCCGCGCGATGGCGACGCGCTGCTGCTGGCCGCCGGACAGCTGGGCCGGGTACTTGTCCGCCTGGTTGGCGATGCCGACGCGCTCCAGCAGGGACATCGCGCGCTCCCGTACCACCGCGGGTTTCTCTTTGCGGACCTTGACCGGTCCGAGCATGACGTTCTGCAGGATGGTCTTGTGGGCGAACAGGTTGAACGACTGGAAGACCATGCCGACCTCGCTGCGCAGCCGCGCCAGCGCCTTGCCCTCGGCGGCCAGCGGCCGCCCGTCGAACGTGATGGTGCCGGTGTTGACCGGCTCCAGCCGGTTGATCGCGCGGCACAGCGTCGACTTGCCCGAGCCCGACGGTCCGATCACGACGACGACCTCGCCGCGCTCGACCGAAAGATTGACGTCTCGCAGGACGTGCAACGGCCCGAACCATTTGTTGACGCCCTCGAGGACGATGAGAGCTTCGTCAGTCACAGCCGGACCACCGCCCCTGGTTCACTCGGATGTGGCCACTCTATTGGCGCCGCCGTATCGGTAGATGCTGAGAATGGTCACGGAGCGGTAACACAGAGGGTGTATTTCCGTCGGGATGTCCACCATGACGGGCATGGAGGACCAAGTCCGGACAGACAGACGGCCGGTCGGCGGCCGCGTCGGACCGCCGCGGCCAACCGGACGGGCCGTGGGGCTACCCTGGTCAATTGCCATGACTAGTACGCCACGCACCTACGACGTCCGCACGTACGGCTGCCAGATGAATGTGCACGACAGCGAGCGCATCTCCGGCCTGCTGGAGGATGCCGGCTACGTGCGCGCGGCCGACCGCGACGCCGCGGATGTGGTCGTGTTCAACACCTGCGCGGTACGGGAGAACGCCGACAACCGCCTCTACGGCAACCTGGGTCACCTGCGTCCGGCGAAGCTGAAGAACCCGGACATGCAGATCGCGGTCGGCGGCTGCCTGGCCCAGAAGGACCGCGGCGACATCGTCAAGCGCGCGCCGTGGGTCGACGTCGTCTTCGGCACTCACAACATCGGGTCGCTGCCGGTACTGCTCGAACGCGCCCGGCACAACCACGAGGCCGAGGTGGAGATCCTCGAGTCGCTCGAGGTGTTCCCGTCCACGCTGCCGGCCCGCCGCGAGTCCGCGTACGCGGGCTGGGTGTCGATCTCGGTGGGCTGCAACAACACCTGCACCTTCTGCATCGTGCCGTCGCTGCGCGGCAAGGAGAAGGACCGCCGGCCCGGCGAGATCCTGGCGGAGGTGGAGGCGCTGACGAAGGAGGGCGTCCTCGAGGTCACGCTGCTGGGCCAGAACGTCAACTCGTACGGCGTCGAGTTCGGCGACCGGCTCGCGTTCGGCAAGCTGCTGCGCGCCTGCGGCGAGGTGGACGGCCTGGAGCGGGTCCGTTTCACCAGCCCGCACCCGAAGGACTTCACGGACGACGTGATCGCCGCGATGGCCGAGACGCCAAACGTGTGCCACTCGTTGCACATGCCACTGCAGTCCGGCTCCGACGCGGTCCTCAAGGCGATGCGCCGCAGCTACCGGTCGGAGAAGTACCTGGGCATCATCGACAAGGTGCGGGCCGCGATGCCCGACGCCGCGATCACCACGGACATCATCGTCGGCTTCCCGGGCGAGACCGAGGCCGACTTCGCGCGCACGCTCGATGTGGTGCGCGCGGCGCGGTTCTCCAGCGCGTTCACGTTCCAGTACTCGAAGCGACCGGGCACTCCGGCCGCGACCATGGACGGCCAGGTGCCGAAGCATGTCGTGCAGGAGCGCTACGAGCGGCTCGTCGCCACGGTCGAGGACATCTCCTGGGCGGAGAACAAGAAGCTGGTCGGCCGGACCGTGGAGGTCCTGGTCGCGGTCGGCGAGGGTCGCAAGGACGAGCGTACGGGCCGGATGAGCGGCCGGGCTCGGGACGGGCGGCTGGTGCACTTCGCGGTGGGTGAGACGGCGCCTCGGCCGGGTGACGTGGTGGAGACCGTGGTGACCTACGCGGCCCCACACCACCTGAACGCCGACGGCGCGCCGCTGCGTCACCGCCGGACCAGGGCCGGGGACGCGTTCGAGGCCGGCCGGACGCCGCGTACCGGAGGGGTCGTCCTGGGGTTGCCGACCGTCGGCGTGCCGGCGCCCCTGCCGGCCGCCGCGAGCGGCTGCGCGCTCTGACGCGGCGTCCGCGCGCTCTGACGCGGCGTCCGCGCGCTCTGACGCGGCGTCCGCGCGCTCTGACGCGGCGTCCGCGCGCTCTGACGTGACGGCCGCGGGCTTTGACGCAGCGGCCGCGGGCTTTGACCGGCGTCCGCGGGCTTTGACCGGCGTCCGCGGGCTTTGACCGGCGTCCGGGAAGCGGCGCGCGGTATGTCCGGTGGTTAGCCGGCTTGCTCGGCCAGGGCCAGGAACTGGCGTTTGGACGCCAAGGCCTGCTCGGCCTCGCGGATGCGGCGGGTGTCGCCGGCCGCCCGCGCCCGCGCCAGCCGCTGCTCGGCCTCGGCCACCTGCTCGCGCATCTGTTGCAGCAGCGGGTTGTCCTGCGGAGCGGTCTTGCGCCACGCCGAATCCATGGCCAGCCGGACCCGCTCCTCGGCGGCCCGCCAGCGGCGGTCCAGGCCGGCGGCGGCTTCGCGCGGCACCCGGCCGGCATCGTGCCAGGCCGCCTGCGCGTCGCGGAGCTTGTTCTGCGCCCCCCGCGGGTCCGCATCCACGTCGAGCGACTCCACCTCGGCCAGGATGGCCTTCTTCTTGTCGAGGTTGCTCTGGTACCCGGCGTCGCGGGCCGAGAAGACCTCGCTGCGCCGGGTGAAGAACGCGTCCTGGGCGGCCCGGAAGCGTTCCCAGAGGCGCTGTTCCGCCTCCTTGGCCGCACGCGGTGCGGCCTTCCACTCCGTCATCAAGTCCTTGAGCCGGGTCGCGGTGGCCGCCCAGTCGGTCGACTCGGTGAGGCTCTCGGCCTCCTTGACCAGCTCCTCCTTGGCCGCCTGCGCCTGCTTGCGCTGGCCGTCCAGGGTGGCGAAGTGGGCGCCGCGGCGCCGGGTGAAGCCGTCCCGGGCGGCCGCGAAACGCTTCCACAGCTCGCCGTCGGTCTTCTTGTCGATGCCGCGGATCGTCTTCCATTCGTCGAGGATCTCCTTGAGCCGGTCGCCGGCGCTCTTCCAGCCGGTGGACTCGGCCGAGATCTTCTCCGCCTCCTCGACCAACGCGGTCTTGCGGGCGAGCGCCTCGCCGCGGGCGACCTCGCGGGCCGCGCGGGCCTCGCCGGCCTTCGCCTCCGCGACGCCCGCCAGCCGGTCGAGCCGGGCCGCGAGGCCGTCGATGTCGCCGACTACGTGCGCCTCGCCGAGCGTGCCGCGGATCCGCTTGATACTGGTCAGCGAGTGCGCGGCGTCGGCAGCTCCGGACTTGAGCCGGGTCTCGATGAGGTCGACCTCGGTGACCAGGTCGGCGAACCGCCGGGCGAAGTGGGCCAGCCCTTCCTCCGGGGTGCCGGCTTGCCAGGAGCCGACCACCCGGTCGCCTTCGGCGGTCTTCACGTACACGGTGCCGTCGGCATCCACGCGCCCGAAGGCCGTCCAGTCGCTCATGAGCCCATCCTCATCGTCCCGGCGCCGGGGGCTTAGATGCCCGCGACCACCGCCATGGCGCAATGCGAACGCCAACCTTCCATCGGCATTCTTTCTCGCGCATTGTCACAGGTCCAACCCGGTTACGACCAAGTGTCCACCGATGACCGTGACCATATGGTGTCCTACCGTTGCTGCGTGCCGACATCCGAAGTTCCGCGCGTGATCGCTGTCGTCGGGCCGACCGCCACCGGCAAGTCGGCCCTCGGCGTCGCGCTGGCGCGCGCCTTGGGCGGCGAAGTTGTCAACGCGGACTCGATGCAGCTCTACCGCGGCATGGACATCGGTACGGCAAAACTGACGGTCGCCGAACGCGAGGGCGTGCCGCACCACGTACTGGACATCTGGGATGTGACCGAGCCCGCCAGCGTGGCGGCCTACCAGCGGCTGGCACGCGCCGCCGTGGACGACATCGCGTCCCGGGGAAAGGTGCCGGTGCTGGTCGGCGGGTCCGGCCTCTATGTGCGCGCGGTGCTGGAGGAATTCGAATTTCCCGGCACCGATCCGATGCTGCGGGCGCGGCTCGAGGACGAATTGTCGTCCGCGGGACCCGCCCTGCTTTATTCGCGGCTGCGCGAGTTGGACCCGGTCGCGGCCGACAAGATCCTGCCATCGAATGGGCGGCGGATCGTGCGCGCGCTCGAGGTGATCGAGTTGACCGGAGCCCCATTCACCGCTGCCCTGCCGTCGCCCCGTCCGCATTACGCATCGGTGCACATCGGCGTCGACCGGGACGCGGCCGAGCTCGACGACCGGATTGCCACGCGCGTCGGCCTGATGTGGGCGGCCGGACTGCTCGACGAGGTCCGCGTGCTGGAGCGGCAGGGGCTGCGCGAAGGCCGGACCGCGAGCCGCGCGCTGGGCTACCAGCAAGCCCTCGCGGAACTCGACGGTGTCTTCACGGATGCGCAGGCACGGGCGGAGACCACGCGAGCCACCCGGCGCTTCGTCCGGCGGCAGCGGTCGTGGTTCCGTCGCGACCCCCGCATCGCCTGGCTGGACGGGGGATCGCCCACGCTCGTGGCGGACGCTCTGGCGGCTGCGCGATGATGGATCGCGTGTTGTTCACTGAGCCAACCCGCGGCGGAAAACCCCAGATCAACTTCGCGAAAGGCCACGGCACCGGCAACGACTTCGTCATCCTGCCCGACCCGGACGGGACGCTGGAGCTGACGCCGGCGTTGGTCGCCGCGCTCTGCGACCGGCACCGTGGCATCGGCGCCGACGGCGTGCTCCGCGTGGTCCGCAGCGCCAAACACCCGGATGCTGCCGGCCACGCCGCCGATGCCGAGTGGTTCATGGACTACTGGAACGCCGACGGCTCGTTCGCCGAGATGTGCGGCAACGGCGTCCGCGTGTTCACCCGCTACCTGGTGGAGAACGGCCTGGCCACACCGGGACCGGACGGGCTGCCGGTGGCGACCCGGGCCGGCGTCGTGCGCGCGGTGGTCGGCTCATCCACGATCAGCGTCCGCATGACAACCCCAAAGGTGTACGGCGCCAGCACCGCGACCGTGGGTTCCCTGACCATGCCCGGGGTCGCCGTGGACTGCGGCAATCCGCACCTAATCTGCGGGCTGCACGACGGCGTCGCCCTGTCCGGGCTCGACCTGCACAATCCGCCCGACTACGACCTCGCCCTGTTCCCCGCGGGCGTCAACGTCGAATTCGTCTCGCCCGGGGAGCCGGTCGACGGCGCCGACCTGCATGTGGGCATGCGAGTCTACGAGCGGGGCTCCGCCGAGACATTGTCCTGCGGTTCCGGAGCGCTCGCGGTCGGCGCAGTCGCGCTGCGCGACGCCGGCCTGCCCTCCGGCGTCGTCGCGGTCGACCTGCCGGGCGGCCGGCTGACGGTCACGCACGACGGTGACGAGTGGTGGCTCGCGGGTCCGGCCGTGCTGGTGGCGTCCGGCGAGGTCGACGTGGCGGCATTCGTACCGGACGGAATCGGGGTCTGATGCCCGTCCACAATGTCGCGCATCGCGGCTATTCCGCGATCGCGCCCGAGAACACACTGCCCGCGCTCGCCGCCGCCGCGCTGGCCGGGGCCACGTTCGTCGAATTCGATGTGCGAACCACGGCCGACGGCGTCCCGGTGATCATCCATGACCGTACCGTCGATCGGACGACCGACGGTCGCGGGGCGGTGTGGGAGCTGACGTTCGACGAGGTGCGGGCGTTCGACGCCGGCTCGTGGTTCTCTCCGGCGTACGCGGAAACGCGTGTGCCGCTGCTCGCTGAGGTGCTCGATCTGCTGCGGCCGCACGCGGCATCGGCCGATGTCCTGGCACCCGACGCGGCGGCGGCCGGCGTCACCGCGCCTGCCTCCACGGGCGCGGGAGTCGAGCTGTTGCTGGAGATCAAGCCGCCGGCCACGCTGGAGCAGGTCAAGGTCGTTCTCGGCATGGTGGCGGACCGGGATCTGCTCGGCCGCACGGTGGTGCAGAGCCTCGACCCCGGGATCGTGGCGCTGGTCCGCGAGGCCGCGCCAGAGGTGCGGCGCGGCCTGCTGCGGCTCGCCTTCGCCGAGGACACCGTGCCGCTCGCGACGGAGCTGGACGTCGTCTGCTGCAATCCGTCCGTCGCTGATGTGCTCGGTGATCCGGAGACGGTAGCGCGGCTGTCCGATGCCGGCATGGCGATCATGCCGTGGACCGCGAACGACATCGCGCAGTGGCCCGGCCTGGTCGAAGCCGGCGTGGCCGGTCTGATCACCGACCGCACCGGCGAACTGACCGGCTGGACGGCCCGCTGACAGGTGCCGAGCCGGCCCGTCCTAGAAGCTCTCGGGCGGTGCCTCGTCCAGCTCATGCTCGGGGATGGCTGCCGGGTTGGTCGGCGCCGGGACGCCACGCACGACGGCGCGGATCGCGGCCGCGACCGCCGGGGTCACCCGGGCGTCGAACACGCTCGGGACGATCACCGTCGGGTTGAGCTTGTCCTGGCCGACCACGTCCGCGATGGCCCGGGCCGCGGCCAGCGCCATCTCCTCGGTGAATTGGTGGGCGCTCGCGTCGAGCATGCCGCGGAACACGCCCGGGAACGCGAGCACGTTGTTGATCTGGTTCGGCTGGTCGGACCGCCCGGTGGCGACCACGGCCGCGTACTGGCGCGCCTCCCGCGGGTCCACCTCGGGGTCGGGGTTGGCCAACGCGAACACGATCGACTTGGGCGCCATCTTGGCGATGTCGGCGCCGGTCAGCAGGTTCGGCGCGCTCACCCCGATGAACACGTCCGCACCCACGAGCGCGCCGGCCAGGTCGCCCGAGTAGTTGTCGCGGTTGGTGTGCTCGGCCAGCCAGTGCCAGGTCGGCGTGAGGTCGGCCATGCCGCGGTGCAGGGCACCCATGCGGTCGTACGCGATGATGTCGCCCACGCCCTGGCGCAGCAACAGCTTCATGATCGCCGTACCCGCGGCTCCGGCCCCGGAGACCACGATCTTGACATCCGCGAGCTGCTTGCCCACGACGCGCAAGGCGTTGGTCAGCGCGGCCAGCACGCAGATCGCAGTCCCGTGCTGGTCGTCGTGGAAGACCGGGATGTCGAGCAGCGCGCGCAGCCGCATCTCGATCTCGAAGCAACGCGGCGCCGCGATGTCCTCGAGGTTGATCCCGCCGTAGGCGGGCGCGATCGCCTTGACGATGCTGACGATCTCGTCGGTGTCCTGGGTGTCCAGCACGACCGGCCACGCGTCCACGCCGCCGAAGCGCTTGAACAGCGCGGCCTTACCCTCCATCACGGGCATCGCGGCCGCCGGCCCGATGTTGCCCAGCCCCAGTACGGCGGAGCCGTCGCTGACGACCGCAACGGTGTTGCGCTTGATCGTGAGCCGGCGTGCGTCGGCCGGATTCTCCGCGATCGCCATGCACACCCGCGCCACACCGGGCGTGTACGCGCGGGACAACTCGTCGCGGTTGCGCAGCGCGACCTTGGACGAGACCTCGATCTTGCCGCCCAGGTGCAGCAGGAAGGTGCGGTCGGAGACCTTACGGACGTCCACGCCGTCCAGCTCCTCGAGCGTCTTGACCACCTGGTCGGCGTGGCTGGAGTCCGCCGTGTCGCAGGTGAGGTCGACCAGCACGTGGCCCGGGTCGGAGTCCACCACGTCGAGAGCCGTCACGATCGCGCCGGCCTCGCCGACACGGGTGGTGAGCCGGCCGATGGACGAGGCGTCGGCGGGCACGGCGATGCGGATCGTGATCGAGAATCCTGCGCTGGGCAGGCGGGTGGTCACCACGGTGTTCCCTCCGTCGTTGGCGGGTGCGATACCGCATTCTTGCGCTCGCGGAATACTGACTCCCAATCCGGTGGTTGTAATGAGACCAGACACTCTGCGACAAGCACCGGCTCCGTTATGTGGATGCGCCCCACCCGCGGACGTGCCACTATCGGGCCGAGGAGGTCATTTTTTGCGCACCGATGTTTTCGAACCGGACGTCACCAGTGTTCTTGAACCGGACGTCACCAGCGGCGAGCTGGAGCTGGAGGAACGGAACTCGCTCCGGCGGGTCGCCGGCCTCTCCACCGAACTCACCGACATCACCGAGGTCGAGTATCGCCAGCTGCGGCTGGAGCGCGTCGTGCTGGTGGGGGTCTGGACCGAGGGCAGCGTCGTCGACGCCGAGAACTCGCTGACCGAGCTCGCGGCACTGGCCGAGACCGCCGGTTCGCTGGTGCTCGAAGGTCTCATCCAGCGGCGTGGCCGGCCCGACGCCGCCACGTTCATCGGCCGAGGCAAGGTCGACGAGCTACGCGACGTCGTGGTGTCCACGGGCGCCGACACCGTCATCTGCGATGGCGAGCTGTCGCCGTCCCAGCTGCGCAACCTGGAGCAGCAGACCAAGGTCAAAGTCGTCGACCGGACCGCGCTGATCCTGGACATCTTCGCCCAGCATGCGAAGAGCAAGGAAGGTAAGGCCCAGGTCGAGCTGGCCCAGCTGCAGTACCTCTTGCCGCGGCTGCGTGGTTGGGGCGAGACGCTGTCCCGGCAGTCCGGCGGCTCCGGCCGCGGCGGCGGTGCAGGCGGCGGCGTGGGTCTGCGCGGCCCGGGTGAGAAGAAGCTCGAGACGGACCGGCGGCGGATCAACACGCGGATCGCCCGGCTGCGTCGTGAGATCAAGGCCATGCGTACCATCCGGCAGACCAAGCGCTCCCGGCGCTCGCGTAACGGCGTGCCCGCCGTGGCGATCGCCGGCTACACCAACGCCGGCAAGTCCAGCCTGCTCAACCGGCTCACGTCGGCGGGCGTGCTGGTGGACGACGCGCTGTTCGCCACGTTGGATCCGACCACACGCCGGGCCGCGGCGGAGGACGGGCGCGTCTACACGCTGTCGGACACGGTCGGCTTCGTCCGGCACCTGCCGCACCAGATCGTGGAGGCGTTCCGTTCCACGCTCGAGGAGGTCGCGTACGCGGACCTGGTCGTGCATGTCGTGGACGGCGCGCACCCGGACCCGGAGGGTCAGGTCAGCGCCGTGCGCGAAGTACTCGGCGAGGTCGGTGCCGACAAGATCCCGGAGCTGCTCGTCGTCAACAAGATCGATGCCGCGGACGAGGAGACGCTGCTTCGGCTCAAGCGGGCATGGCCCGACGCCGTGTTCGCGTCGGCCCGATCGGGGATCGGCATCGAGGAGTTGCGGGCCGCGATCGCGCAGCGGCTGCCGCGCCCGTCCGCCGAGCTCTGGATCCTGCTGCCGTACGATCGCGGCGATCTCGTGGCCTGGATCCACCGGCGCGGGCAGGTCCTCGACACGCGCCACGCCGAGGACGGCACGGAGTTGCACGTCCGCGTGGACGAGCAGATCGCGGCCGAGTTGGCGTCGTACCGCAGGTGAGCTAATTGCGACAAACCGGGCGCGGCGGGCGGACCGGCTCGGCTTGATCCACGCGTGACACCGCCACGAGACTCCGCATGCGACACTGATCGGATGCGGCGTCTCGTGTTCCCGATGATCGTGGCCTCCGGCCTCGTGATGATCGGGGCCAGCAGCGCGTCCGCCGAACCGGCTCCCACGGCCGGCACGGCGAAAGCGGTTGCCGGCAAGAAGATTTGCAAGGTCACCGACCCCAAGCTCGACGAGCTGTCCGGGATCGTGGCCACGAAGAGTGGCTTCATCGTCATCAACGACAGTACGACGCTGGAGAACCACAAGCGGGTCTTCTACCTGAACGACGAGTGCGCCATCACCAAGTCCGTGAGGTACAGCGGCAACGGCCCGCGCGACACCGAGGACATGATCCTGTCGTCGGACGGCAAGACGCTGTGGATCGCCGACATCGGCGACAACGACGCCACCCGCGAGACGATCGGCGTGTGGACCATGCCGGTCGACGGTTCCACATCGCCGAAGATCCACCGGCTCAGCTATCCGTCCGGCGAGCGGCACGATGCCGAGGCACTACTGCTGAACGGCGACGGCACGCCGATCATCGTCACCAAGGAGGCCGGCAAGCCGGCTGGCATCTACACGCCGACGGCGGCGCTGAAGACCGATAACACCGAGGGCGTACCGCTGAAGAAGGTCGGCCAGCTGACCGTGCCGCCGAGCGACACGAGCGCCAACACGTTCTCGCGCCTCGGCCGCGGCACCGTCGACGGCGGCGCGATCGCGCCCGGCGGCGAGCGGGTTGCGCTGCGGACGTACACCGACGCGCTGGAATGGACGGTCTCGGGCGGCGACGTGCTCGCCGCGATCCAGGGCAAGCCGCGCGTGACGCCGCTGCCGGACGAACAGCTCGGCGAGGCCATCACCTACAGCCCCGACGGCAAGTACTTCTACACGGTCTCCGACATGCAGGGCCGCCTGCAGGACGGCGACAACAACATCCTGCGCTACACACCCGCCTCGGACATCGTCGCCGCGAAGACCACTACAGCCGGCGCCTCCGCGGGGAAGAGCGGCGGATCCTGGTTCTCGAACCTGAGCCTCAACGACATCACCTACATGGTGGGCGCGGTCGGCGTGCTGGGCGCCATCCTCCTCGGCCTGGGGGTCTTCGGCATCGTGCGCGCGCGGAAGCGGCCGCCGCTCGAGCCGCCGGACAAAGCTGGCGCCCCGACCGGTCCGAGCCCGATGGACGCGCAGACCGAGTTCGTCCCGTTCCGCGGTCCGCAGAGCCAGCAGCCAGGCGTGTACGGTGGCGCCCCGCAACCAGGCGTGTACGGCGGCGCCCCGCAGCCCGGTGTTTACGGCGGCCGTCCTGCGCCCTCCGCCCCACAACGTGGCAGCGGCGTATACGGCGGGCCGCCCGCGGGGGCCCGTCCCGGTGCAGCCGGCCAGCCCGCAGGCCGTCCGAGTCAGGGTGTGCCGCCGGGTGGTCGTCCCGGTCAGGGTGTGCCGCCGGGTGGCCGTCCCGGTCAGGGTGTGCCGCCCGGTGGTCGTCCCGGTCAGGGTGTGCCGCCGGGCGGCCAGCCCGCTGGCCGGCCCAGTGGGGGAGGCGGTGGCCAACAGCCAGGCCGTCCAACGCGGGGCGGCGTTTACGGCGCACCGCCGGCGCATCCGCAGGCACCGGACCGCAACGGCGCCGCCGGGCAGTCGCAGCGCGCGTCCGGCTTCTTCGGCGCAGGCCGCGCGGACACGGACCGCGACGACGACCAGAACAACTACGCGGACGTCAACGGCTCTGCCCGCGGCCGCGGCCGCGACTACGACAACCCGGGCTACGGGCGCACGCCTTACGGCCGCTGACCGCCGGAGCCGCCCCTTTCGGGGTCGACCCCGTCCGCGGTTTCGGGCATCCTCGATCGGGTCCAGCGGGCGGTGTCGGTCCGCTCCAGCTCGCCTCGCCCACCGCAGGACGGCCTCGCCTCGCCCACCGCAGCGCGGCCTCGCCTCGCCCACCGCAGGACGGCATCGCTGCGATGAACGCATCGACGTGGGTCGCTGGCGACCCTAGCGACGCGGACGTCCCTTTCGTCCGGTGCGGGGCCAGCCGGACACCAGCACCGGCGTCGGCGGGTCGTGGCCCGCCGTCCGGGGCTGGCCGGCGGGCCAGGCATGTGCGGCCGTAGAAAGACCTCGAAGGATTTAGGGGCCTGAGATCGAGGAACGTCCTCCCTGGTGGGATAGGCGGGCTTGGTGTCCCAATACACCCATCGAGGAGGACGTTCGTGGCCCAGCGTAACGGGTTGACCCGGGGTGATCGTCGACGCAATGACCGGATTGAGGGGTTGCGGCGGGTGGTGACCCCGGATCGGGCGATCCTGGCGATCGATCTGGGTGAGGACAAGCAGGTCGCGGTGTTGTTGGACCATGACGGGCGGGTTCTCGGGCGGCGCACCGTGCTGGTCAAGGCATACGCGTTGGGCGGGGTGCTGGACTGGGCTGCGGGGCAGGCCGCCCGGCTGGGGTTCGCTCGGGTGGTGGTCGGGTGCGAGCCGACCGGGCATCGGTGGCGGTCGGTGATGCAGTTGGCCGACGACGCCGGGATGGGGTTCGTGTGTGTGCAGTCGTTGTGGGTGCACTTGGCTCGGGAAGCCGACGACTACACCCGTGACAAGACCGATCACAAAGACGCGGTGGTGATCGGGAAGCTGATCGCCCGGCTGGACTGCTACCTGCCCGAACGCGCCGACGCGGACTGGGCCCGGCTGCGGCATCTGGGTGCCCGGCGGGCCCGCCTCGTGACCGAGGCGACCCGCTGCCAGCAGCAGATCGCTGATCTGTTGGGCTGCTGCTGGCCGGCGGCGCTGGCTGCCGCGGCTAAACCCCTGGACTCCACGTCATGGCTGACCTGCCTGAGCGTGGTCGTCGACGCCGGCGCGGACCTGGCCGCCCTTGCCGCGGCCGGTCTGGACGCGTTCACCGCGGCCGCCCGGGCCCGGCTGTCCCGGTTCGGCGCGACCAGGTTGTCGCACCGGATCGCGCGGGGCTTCTTCACCGCGTTGACCGATCCGGCCGGGGTGGCCGCCCAGCGGCCCGGCGCCCTCGAGCGGGCCGGTCTGGTCCTGGCCGACTGGCAGCATGCCCAGACCCGGCTGTCCGATACCGAGTCCCGGATGGTCGGGGTGCTCGACGCGATGGGCCTGACCGCTCTGGTGACCTCGATCCCTGGGCTGTCCGCGGTCGGCGCGGCGGTGATCCTGGCCGAGACCGGGGACCTGTCCCGGTTCGCGACCGCGCGTAGCGTGGTCAAACACGCCGGGCTCAACCCGGCCGAGAACACCTCGGCGACCTTCCGCGGCCAGACCCGGCTCTCCCGGCGTGGCCGGCCCGGGCTGCGGCTGGCCGCCTGGCGCGCCGTCTGGGGAGCACTGCCCCACAATCCGGCGCTACACGCCAAGTTCACCCACCTGACCCGCCGCGACACCGACCGTCTCGCCCCCGCCCAGGCCCGCGCCGCGTGCGCCGCGACCCTGCTGCGCTGGCTTTACGCCATCGTCACCCGCCGGCAGCCGTTCCACCCCGACATCGCCGCGGGCCTGCTGCGCGCCGCCGGCCGCCACACGCCCGCGATGGCCGCCTGACCCGCACCGACGCGCCGCACCGCAGCACGCCGATAACCAGATAGACCATCCCCTACCGGCGGGGCGAGCCCGACTTGCCGTAGAGCCACCCAGCTCGTGTCTGACCAAGGGCCGCCCCGCCGCGCTCCGCACAAGCTCGATTGCACGCTGTCGGGCCCCGTACACCCGGGACCAGCCCGTTTGATGATCTACGTAGAGACGCGGACCACGCGGCGGAGCCCCCACCACACCCGGCAAAAAGGGGACATCACAGACAGCCGGGCCGAGTAATCACCGGCCCGGCGCATCCGCATGCCCACCGCAACAACCAAACCTGATCAACCAACACCAATCACCCGACTTGACAACGGGCTCTTACGTTGGTCAGACGCGGCGTAGCACCGCGACCACCCGGCCCATGATGGTGGCGTCGTCGCCCGGGATCGGGTCGAAGGCCGGGTTCGCCGGCATCAGCCACGCGTGGCCGTCGCGCTGGCGGTAGCTCTTGACTGTTGCCTCGCCGTCGATCATCGCCGCGACGATCTCGCCCGCGTTCGCCGTCGGCT
>DASYTU010000072.1:0-87419 GCA_036001925.1 Actinoplanes sp. | reverse complement strand
GGCGCTGTCGCTCGTCGCGGGACCGCCCGCACTCACACCGGTCGCACGGGACCGGCCGCTGCTCACGCTCTGGTTCTGGACGTACGCTTCGTCCGTGCTCGCCCACGCGGTGTTCCTCGGCCTGCCGGCGTCGGCGGCGTGGGGCGGCGTGATCATGGGCGCCGTGGTGATCCCGCTGGCGGTCAAGCTGAGCCGCACGTGCTGAGCGGGTCGCTGCTCCTCCCGTGGCTCGCGCTGACCGGGCACACGATCGTCAACGCCACCCTGCTGCGACGGCCGGTACCTGCCGCGACGAGCGAACGCATCGCAGTCCTCCTTCCGCTTCGCGATGAGGCCGATCGCGTCACGCCGTGCCTCGAGGCGCTGCTCGGCCAGCGGGGCGCACCGAACCTCGACATCGTGGCCCTCGACGACGGTTCGACCGACGGCACGGCCGTCGTGGTGCGCGCGGTGGCGGGCGACAAGATCCGCCTGGTCGACGGCGCCGAGCCGCCGCCGGGCTGGCTCGGCAAGCCGCACGCCTGCCAGCGGCTCGCCGACGCGGCCCCGGACGCGGACGTGCTGGTCTTCGTGGACGCCGACGTCGTGCTCGCCCCGGGCGCGATAGCCGCGGCGGTCGCGTTACGGCGGGAGATCGGCTTGACGCTGCTGTCGCCGTACCCGAAGATCGTCGGCGCCGGCCGCCTCGTGCAGCCGTTGCTGCAGTGGTCGTGGCTGACGTTCCTGCCGCTGCGCGCGATGGAACGCTCGCCACGCCCGTCGCTCGCCGCCGCCGGCGGCCAGTGGCTCGTGATCGACCGAGCGGGCTATGACCGCGCGGGCGGGCACGCGGCGGTGCGCGCCGACGTGCTCGAGGATGTCGGCCTGGCGCGCGCGGTGAAACGGTCCGGCGGCCGGATCGCGCTCGCCGACGGCTCGCGGCTGGCCACCTGCCGGATGTACGCGTCCTGGCACGAGCTCACCGAGGGGTACACCAAGTCGCTGTGCGCCTCGTTCGGCTCGACGGCCGGTGCGGCCGCCGTCGTGCTGCTGCTCCTCTTCCTGTACGCGGTGCCGCCCGTCGCCGCCGTGGGATTCCTGGCCGGCGGGGCGTTCCCACTTGCGTGGTGGAGCCTCGGTGCGTACCTCCTCGGGGTGTGCGGCCGTGTCGTGTCCGCCCGGGCGACCGGCGGCCGGGCCTGGCCGGACGCCCTGGCCCATCCCATCTCGGTCGTGGTGTTCGCGTGGCTGGTCGTGCGGTCGTTCCGGATGCGGCGGCGTGGCCGCCTGCGCTGGCGCGGGCGGTCAGTGTGAGCGCGAGGAGCGCAGGGAGCGCAGCGAGCAAGCCCCGCAGTCGCGAACAAAGGCTGGCACCGTGAGCAGGATCGTGGTGATCGGCGCGGGTGTGGGCGGCCTGGCCGCCGCCGCCCGGCTCGCCGCCGCCGGGCACGAGGTCGTCGTCCACGAACGGTCCGCGGTGGTCGGCGGCAAGCTCGGCGTGTACGACCGTGACGGTTTCCTCTTCGACACCGGGCCGAGCCTGTTGACGATGCCGCAGGTATTCGACGACCTCGCCGTGCACCCGGTGCCGCTGGATCCGGTGGTACGGCACGTGTTTCCGGACCGGACCGTGCTCGACTCGTCAGCCTGTCCGGAGGTCTTCCTGGAACGGATCGCCGCGGCCATGGGCGCGGGCGCGGCCGCGGACTGGGCCCGGTTCTGGCGGCGCGCGTCGCGGATCTGGGAGGCGTCGTGGCGGTCGGTGCTGCGGCGGCCGGTCACCCCGGCGTCGCTGGCCGCGCTGTCCTGGCGGGTCGGCGACATGGCCGCGATCGCGCCTTGGCGGTCGCTGCGGGCGCTGGGCCGGCACTACCTGCGGGACGCCCGGCTGCGGATGATGCTGGACCGGTACGCCACGTACGCCGGCGCGGATCCCCGGCGCGCACCGGCCGCGCTGGCCGCGATTCCCTATGCGGAGCTGACCTTCGGAGGCTGGTACCTGCCCGGCGGTCTCGGCACGCTGGCGGCGGCCCTGCTCGCGCGCTGCCGCTCCTTGGGCGTGTCCGTGGTGCTGGACTCACCGGTCAGCGCGATCTGTGTCGCCGACGCTGTGCCCGCCGGCGCTTCGCCGGTCCGTCCTGGGCCCCGGATCCGGCGGCGGTCGAACGCCGACGGCGGCGTGTCCGGCGTCCGCCTCGCCTCCGATCGCTTCGTTCCGGCCGACATCGTGGTGTCCGATGTGGACGCCGTTACCGTCTACCGGGACCTGTTGCCCACCCCGTCGCGGCTGGGCCGGCTGGCCGACCGGAGCCTGGCGGGATTCGTGCTGCTCCTCGGCGTCCGCGGGACGACGCCGGAGCTGGCGCACCACACCGTGTTCTTCCCGTCCTATTACGACGCCGAGTTCGACGCCGTCTTCGGCACCGCGAGCCGGCGCGCCCGACCCGCGTCCGACCCGACGATCTTCATCACCCGGGCGGCCGACCCGGCCGTACACCCGCCCGGACACGAGGCCTGGTTCGTGCTGGTCAACGCGCCCCGGCACGGCACGGCCTGGTCCGCGCTGGACTGGTCGCGCCCTGGCCTGGCCGAGGATTACCGCGACCACATCCTGGCCGTCCTCGCGGCGCGCGGCCTGGACGTACGGGACCGGCTGCTGTTCGCCGAGACCAGAACGCCACGGGACCTGGCCGACGCGACGGCAGCGCCGGGCGGCGCGATCTACGGGACGGCGGGCGGCCTGCTGCGCCCGCCCAACCGCGGCCCGGTCCCGGGGCTGTGGCTGGTCGGCGGCTCCACCCACCCCGGCGGCGGCCTCCCGATGGTCACCCTGTCCGCGCAGATCGTCGCGGACGCGATCGGACCCGCTTCCGCGGAGCCTCAGAGCACCTGAACTCCAGTAGTCGCGGACGCGATCGGATCCGCTTCGCGGAGCCTCAGAGCACCTGAACTCCGGCCGGAAGCGCACCACCGGTCGCGATGTGCTCGAGGAGCGTCGTGCGCATCGCCTGGGCCGCGTGCGGCAGGACCGAACGCGTGCGGTGCGCGAGCGCGATCGTACGGCGCATGCCAGGCGGTGCCAGTGGGGTGGCCCGCAGCAGCGGCCGGTTCACCAGCACCATGCTCGGCACGACAGCCACGCCCAAGCCGGCCTCCACAAAGGCCAGTACGGCATCCATCTCCCCACCCTCGACCGCACACCGTGGCGTGAATCCCGCCCGGCGGCACGCCTCCAGCGTGACCTCGCGCAGGTCGTAGCCCGGACGGAACATCACCAGCGGGGTGCGCTCGAGCTCGGCGAGCGCCAGGTGGGCGTGCTCGGTGGGCGGCGGACGCGCGGCGACGGACGCAACGACCAGGCTCTCCCGCAGGATCGGGGCGGCGTCCAGCCCGGGGTCGACGCCGTTCTCCGGCTCCACGATGAGGGCCAGGTCGAGGCGGCGGGCCAGCAGGTCGGCGGTGAGATCCGGGGAGCTGCCCTCCGTCACGTACAGGGAAATGTCGGGATGGGCGGACCGGAAGCGGCGAAGCACGGCCGGGACCAGCGACGAGCAGAGGCTCGGAGTCGCGCCGAGCCGGACCTCGCCGCGACGCAGGCCCACGATGTCCTGGACCGCATCGCGGGCCACGTCGGCGTCCGCGACCATGCGCCGCGCAAGCGGCAGCAGCGTCTCGCCGGCGGCGGTGAGGGCGACGGCCCCCCGGATCCGCTCGAACAGCGGGGCGCCGAGCCCGGCCTCGAGGGTGTGAATCTGCTTACTCAACGTGGGCTGGCTGACCCCCAAGAGGTCCGCCGCTTGGGTGAAATGCCGGGTTTCTGCCACGGCTACGAAGTACCGAAGCTGCTGAAGCTGCATGTGCATAGCCTTTTTCTATGATGACCGCACCCATCATGCATTAGACGAATCAACGGCGGCTACTTACCGTCCAAGGGGTGGCGGTAGACATCAGGACGCGACCCTCCTCGATCGCGCCGACGAGACAACCATCGTCCGTCGCGCTCAAGATCCTCATGGCCGCGACCGGGATCCTGCTGGTGCTGTTCCTGTTCGCGCACATGGCCGGCAACGTGAAGATCTTCTTCGGGCCGGGCGCGTTCGACCACTACGCGCACTGGCTGCGCACCATCGGCTCCCCGCTGCTACCGGACCTGTGGTACCTGTGGATCCAGCGGACCGTGCTGACGGTCGTAGTCCTCGGGCACATCGCGGCGGCCACGGTCCTGGCCCGCCGGGCGCGCAGGGCGCGCCCGGTCCGCTACGCCCACCGCCCCAAGGTGCAGGGCAGCTACGCGGCGCGGACCATGCGCTGGGGCGGCGTGATCATCCTGCTGTTCGTGATCTACCACATCCTCGACCTGACCACGGGCACCCTGAATCCGGTCGCGGACCCGCTGCACCCGTACGCGAATGTGGTCGCCGATTTCGCGCCGCACCGCTGGTACGTGACGGCCGTCTACACGGTGTCCGTCGTGGCCGTGGGACTGCACCTGCGGCACGGCATCTTCAGTGCGGCCCGGACGCTGGGCCAGCGCACGGCGCGCGGGGAACGGATCGCCCGCGGCGTCGCCCTGCTTCTGTCCGTCGTCCTGGTGGTCGGCTTCCTGTCGGTGCCGTTCGCCGTCATCACGGGATTGGTGAACTGACATGGACCACTATCGGCTCGGCGAGGAAATACGCGACGCGGCCGCGCCCGACGGACCGGTCGAGACGCGGTGGGAGCGGCGGCGGTTCGAGGCGAAGCTGGTCAACCCGGCCAACCGCCGCAAGCTGACCGTGATCGTGGTCGGCACCGGCCTGGCCGGCGGCTCGGCGGCGGCGACGCTGGCGGAGGCCGGTTACCGCGTCCGGTCGTACTGCTACCAGGACAGTCCGCGACGCGCGCACTCGATCGCTGCGCAGGGTGGGATCAACGCCGCAAAGAACTACCGCAACGACGGCGACTCGATCTACCGGCTGTTCTACGACACGGTCAAGGGCGGCGACTTCCGTGCCCGCGAGTCCAACGTGTACCGGCTCGCTGAGGTCAGCGTGAACATCATCGACCAGTGCGTGGCGCAGGGCGTCCCGTTCGCCCGCGAGTACGGCGGCCTGCTGGACAACCGGTCGTTCGGCGGCACGCAGGTGTCCCGTACGTTCTATGCCCGCGGCCAGACCGGCCAGCAGCTGCTACTGGGCGCGTACCAGGCGATGGAACGGCAGATCGCGGCCGGCACCATCGAGATGTTCGCCCGGCACGAGATGCTGGAACTGATCGTGGTCGGCGGCCGGGCCCGCGGCATCGTCGTGCGCGACCTGGTCACCGGCGAGATCACGACCGACCTCGCGGACGCGGTCGTGCTGGCCTCCGGCGGCTACAGCAACGTCTACTTCCTGTCCACGAACGCCAAGGGTTGCAACGTCACGGCAAGCTGGCGGGCGCACCGCAAGGGCGCGCTGTTCGCGAATCCGTGTTTCACCCAGATCCACCCCACGTGCATCCCCCAGTCCGGCGAGCACCAGTCGAAGCTAACGCTGATGAGCGAGTCGCTTCGCAACGACGGCCGGGTCTGGGTCCCGCTGTCGAGCGGCGACACGCGGCCGCCGGGCCAGATTCCCGAGGACGAGCGCGACTACTACCTCGAGCGGATCTACCCGGCGTTCGGCAACCTGGTCCCGCGCGACATCGCCTCGCGCGCCGCCAAGAACGTGTGCGACGAGGGTCGCGGCGTCGGCCCCGGCGGGCTCGGGGTCTACCTGGACTTCGCGGACGCCATCGAACGGCTCGGCCGGCACGCCGTCGAGGAGAGGTACGGCAACCTCTTCGAGATGTACCAGCGGATCACCGGCGAGGATCCGTACGAGGTGCCGATGCGGATCTATCCCGCGATGCATTACACGATGGGCGGGCTGTGGGTCGACTATGACCTGCAGTCGACGATCCCCGGCCTGTTCGTGATCGGTGAGGCCAACTTCTCCGACCATGGCGCGAACCGGCTCGGCGCTTCCGCGCTCATGCAGGGTCTGGCCGACGGTTACTTCGTCCTCCCCAACACGATCAACAACTACCTGGCTTCCGGTCCGTTCGACCGGCTCGACGCGTCGCACGAGGCGGTCGTGGCCGCGCGGACCGCGGTCGAGGACCGTCTCACAAAGCTGCTGGCGGTGGACGGCGACCGGACGGTCGACTCGTTCCACCGCGAACTCGGCCACATCATGTGGGAGCACTGCGGCATGGAGCGTACGGAGGAGGGCCTCACCAAGGCCATCAGCCTGATCCGAGGACTGCGGGACGAGTTCTGGACGCGGGTGCAGGTGCCCGGCACCGGCGAGCAGCTCAACCAGAACCTCGAAAAGGCCGGCCGGGTCGCCGACTTCTTCGAGCTCGCGGAGCTGATGTGCATCGACGCGCTGCACCGGCGCGAGTCCTGCGGCGGCCACTTCCGGGCCGAGAGCCAGACCTCCGACGGTGAGGCGCTGCGCCACGACGACGAGTTCGGCTACGTCGCCGCCTGGGAGTACGGCGACCTGCCCACCCTCCACAAGGAACGGCTCGACTTCGAGTACGTCCACCCGAGCACGCGGAGCTACAAATGAACCTCAAGCTGCGCGTCTGGCGCCAGCGGGGCCCGTCCGACCCGGGTCGCATGATCACGTATTCCGTCGAGGACCTCTCCCCGGACGCTTCGTTCCTGGAAATGCTCGACGTCCTCAACGAGAAGCTGATCCTGGACGGTGACGACCCGATCGCGTTCGACCACGACTGCCGCGAGGGCATCTGCGGCATGTGCGGCATGATGATCAACGGAGTGGCGCACGGCCCCGAACGCGCGACCACGACGTGCCAGCTGCACCTGCGGCACTTCTCCGACGGCGACACGATCGACGTCGAACCGTGGCGGGCGGCCGCGTTCCCGGTCGTCAAGGACCTGGCCGTCGATCGTGGCGCGTTCGACCGGATCATCCAGGCCGGCGGCTACATCACGGCGCCGACCGGCGCGGCCCCCGACGCGCACGCGACGCCCGTACCGAAGGCGGACGCGGACGCCGCGTTCGAGGCCGCCACCTGCATCGGTTGTGGCGCATGCGTGGCGGCCTGCCCGAACGGTTCGGCCATGCTGTTCACCGCCGCGAAGGTCGCCCATCTCGGCCTGCTCCCCCAGGGCCAGCCGGAACGCCACACCCGCGTCCTGGACATGATCGACGCCCAGGACGCGGCCGGGTTCGGCGGCTGCACCAACGCCGGCGAGTGCACGGCGGTCTGCCCGAAGGGTATCCCGCTCACACTCATCGGCCGCCTCAACAGCGACTACCGCCACGCCGCCGCGCCCAACTCCCGTTGATCATGAAGCTGCTGTGCTCCAGACGCCGATCGGCGACAGCAACCTCATGATCAACGGGGTGGGGCGATGAGCTTCTCGACGCCGTCGAGGATGCGGGTCAGGCCGAAATTGAACGAGGCGTCGGGACCGGCGTCGGATCGGAAGATGCCGGCGTCCATCTCGAACCGGATCTGGGGCGCCGTCGTCTTCATCGCGCTGTCGCCGCAGATCGACACGACATTCCACGGCGACATGGAATTGTTCACCTGGATCGTGTCCGGTACGGCCGCGTGGCTGGGCTGGACGATTCCGTTCCTGGTGGCGGAGTGGTGGCTGGAGCGGGACCGGTCACCGGCCCGGCGCCGGGCCACCACGGCCCGCAACGCCGCAGACATCCCGGCCCGGCTCTCCGGCGCCGAGCGCGTCAGGCCCGACCGCGCCCGCTCGACCGTCGGCTGAGCGCGCGCCGAGCGCGTCAGGCCCGACCGCGCCCGCTCGACCGTCGGCTGAGCGCGCGCCCAGCGCGTCAGGCCCGACCACGCCCGCTCGGCCATCGGCTGAGCGAGCGCCGAGCGCGTCAGGCCCGACCACGCCCGCTCGACCGTCGGCTGAGCGCGCGCCCAGCGCGTCAAGCCCGACCGCGCCCGCTCGGCCGTCGGCCGGGCCGTGCGTCGCGGGCGGGTGGCGCAGGACCAGGGCGGTCAGGAGCAGCGCACCCACCACGAACGCCGCGGCCACCAGGAACGCCCGGCTGTAGCCGTCGCGGAGAGCGGCCTGCGGCGCGACGCCCGCCGCCGTCCGCGCGCCGGTGTGTGCGGCGGCGACCGCCGCGAGCACGGCGAGCCCGAGCGCGGCGCCCGCCTGCTGGGCGGTGTTGTTGAAACCGGAGACCGCCCCGGTGTCGCGCGGCGCCGCGCCCGCCATCGACAGCATGATCAACGCCGGGATCACGACGCCGAACGCGAGGCCCATGATGACCAGCGCGGGCGCGACGTCGGACACGTACGACGGGTCGGCCGGCGCGCGGCTGAGCACCACCAGTCCGCCGGCCAGCAGCGACAGCCCGCCCAGCAGTACCGGCCGTGGGCCGAACCGCCCGGTCAGCCGCGGCGCGACCAGCAGCGACATCACGCCGATCATGATCGGTGCGGGCAGGAACGCGAGCCCGGTACCGAGCGCGTCGAGACCCATGATCCGCTGCACGTAGAGCGCGTTCATGAACTGGAAGCCCAGCCCGGCGGCGAAGACCAGGACGACGACCGCGTTCGTGCCGAGCAGCCACGGGCGGGCCAGGACGCGCAGCGGGATCAGCGGTTTGCGGGCCCAGCGCTGCCGGGCCAGGAAGGCGAGGATGAGCAGTACGGCGGCGGCGCCGAAGCCTGCGGTCCCGGCAGCGCCGGCGGTCGGTTCGCCGGTGCGGACGATGGCGTAGACGCCCAGCGAGAGCCCGGCCGTGACCAGCACCGCACCGGCCACGTCGACGCCGCCGCGGAGGCCCTGGCCCGGCTCGCGGTGCAGCAGGCGGCCGCCGGCCACCAGTACGACCGCGGCGATCGGCACGTTGATCAGGAAGATCCACGGCCAGCCGACCGCCCGCGTGACGACGCCGCCGGCGACGAACCCGATCGCCGAGCCGGACGCCTGCACGAAGCTGTAGACGCCCATCGCGCGGGCCTGCGGGCGGGGCTCGGGATAGAGCCGGACGATCATGCCGAGGATGACCGCCGATCCGAGCGCCCCGCCCGCGCCCTGCACGAAGCGGCCGGCGACCAGCAGTTCCGCGGTGCCGGCGAGGCCGCAGACGAGACTGGCGACCGCGAAGACGCCGATGCCGGCGAGGAAGACCCGCCACGCGCCGATCAGGTCGCCGAGCCGGCCGGCCAGTAACAGCAGGCCCGCGAAGGCCACCAGGTACGCGTTGACGACCCACGCCACGCCGGCCGGCGAAAAGTCGAGGTCCCGCTGGATGGAGGGTACGGCGACGGCCACGATCGAGCCGTCCAGCACGATCATCAGCGCCATCGCGCAGAGCACGGCCAGCGTCGCGCCGCGGCGAGTCGGTTCGAGGTCCATGACCCGACCGTAGCGGATAATCTACTAGCGGACTATCCGGTAGTCACCTACCACGGGCGCGGCGCACCGGACCGGTCGCCGGCGCCGAGCCGTCGACCAGCTTCCCCAGGGCCGCGACGAACGCCGCCCGCTCGTCCGCCGGAAGGCCGCCGAGCGCCTCGGCGTGCACCCGGTCGACGATGCGTTGCCCCTCCTCCGCAGCCAGGCGACCCTTCTCGGTAACCGCGATGATCCGGGCGCGGCGGTCGGCGGCCGACGGCCGGCGCTCGGCGAGACCGCGCGCCTCGAGGGCGTCCACCGTGCTGACCATCGTGGTCTTGTCGAGATCGGCGAGCGCGGCGAGCTGGATCTGCGTGCGTTCCTCCTCCAGCGCGTGCACGAGCACGCACTGCATGCGCGGAGTGAGGTCGACATCGGCCAGGGCGGCGGCGAGCCGGTTCGACAACGTGTGACCCGCCTGGTTGAGCAGGCCGGTGATGTCCCGGACGGTGCGCTCGGGGGCTTGGGAGTCCACTCATTGATCCTAACGCGGGATCATCCCGTACCGGATGGTTTGGGTTTGGGACGGCCGGCGGGCCTGCCCCCGTGTCAACCCGCCGGCCGCCGTCCAGGTGAGTGCCGCCTAGCGCGACACGGGGCGGCAAGAACGCTAGGTCGGCCGCCCGCACCGGACAACCGAATATGGCTCAGGCCAGCTCGCGGCGGATCGCACGTACCAATTGGGCGAAGCCGATGACGGAGAGAGCGAGCCACACCGCCGCCGCGACCACGACAACCGTCGTGTCCCAGCCGCCGTGCACGAGGCCCGCGATC
The DNA here is from genome assembly GCA_036001925.1 of Actinoplanes sp. Lineage (GTDB taxonomy): Bacteria > Actinomycetota > Actinomycetes > Mycobacteriales > Micromonosporaceae > Actinoplanes. The sequence continues at coordinate 77,254 of DASYTU010000072.1, read as the reverse complement.
CCGCCGACCACCAGGCCGCGGCGTACTGCTCCCAGGTCACCGCAACGGGGTCAGGCGGCGGCCGCATCCGGGCCGGTCAGCTGTTGCCACACCTCGCGCGTCGCGGTCGACCGGTTCATGGTGATGAAGTGGATGCCCGGCACGCCCTCGTCCAGCAGCCGCCGGCACAGCTCGCTGCACAGGTCGATGCCGAGCGCGCGGACGGCCGCCGCGTCGCCGGCGATCCGCTCGAAGCGCTCCAGCAGCGCCGGGGGGAACGGCGCGCCGGAGAGGTGCTCGGACCGGGCGATGGTCGCCATCCTCAGCACCGGCATCACGCCCGGCACGATCGGCGTGTCGCAGCCCGCGGCAGCGACCCGATCGCGCAGCCGCAGATACTCGTCCGCCTGGAAGAACATCTGGGTGATCGCGAAGTCGGCACCCGCCCGGCATTTGCGGATGAAGTTGGCCGTGTCGGTCTCCATGTCGGGTGACCGGGGATGCTTGTACGGGAACGCCGCCACGCCGACGCTGAAGTCGCCCGACGCGCGCAGCAGGCGGACCAGGTCCTCGGCGTACCGGACCCCCTCGGGATGCTGGATCCACTCACCGGCAGGATCGCCCGGCGGGTCGCCGCGGATGGCGAGCACGTTGCGGATGCCGGCGCCGGCCAGCCGCCCGATGACGTTACGCAGCTCGGCGACGGAGTGGTTGACCGCGGTCAGGTGCGCCATCGGCAGCAACGTGGTCTCGGTGGCGACCCGCTCGGTCACCGAGACCGTGGTGTCGCGGGTGCTGCCCCCCGCGCCGTACGTGATCGAGACGAAGTCGGGCCGCAGCGGCTCAAGCTCGCGGATCGTCTGCCAGAGCAGCTTGTCGCCCTCGGGGGACTTCGGCGGCATGAACTCGAACGAGAACGTGGGACCCGGACGGCGGATGAGCTCACCGATCGCCGGTGTGGCGGGGAGTCGGGTAGGGAGTCCGCGAGACACACACCGACTCTACCGGTAGGGCCGAACCGCGGGTGACCGGCTACTTTGGGCCGCGTGACCTGCTCTCCGCTCGAGCGCGCCGGCCTGCTGCCCCGCGTCGACAAGGCGCTTGCCGCGTTCCTCGCCGGCCAGCGTTCCCGGCTGCTCGCCATCGATCCGGCGCTCGGCGACGTCGCGGACGCGCTCGAGGCGTTCGTGCTCGGCGGCGGCAAGCGGTTGCGGCCCGCGTTCGCCTACTGGGGTTACCGGGGTGCCGGCGGCCTCGACAACGACCACGTGATCGCGGCCGTGGCCGCGCTCGAGCTGGTCCAGGCCAGCGCGCTGATCCATGACGACCTCATCGACCGCTCGGACACCCGGCGTGGCGATCCGTCCGTCCACCGCCGCTTCGCGGCCCGGCACGCCACGGCCGGCTGGCGCGGCGACGCGGCCACCTTCGGCCACAGCGCGGCCGTGCTGCTCGGCGACCTGACCCTCGCCTGGTCCGACGAGCTTTTGCACACCTCCGGCATCGAGCCCGACGACCTGGCCCGCGCTCGGCCGGTCTTCGACGAGATGCGTACGGAAGTGACGGTCGGCCAGTACCTCGACGTGCTCACCCAGGCCACTGGCGACGCGTCGGTGGAGCGGGCCGGCAAGGTCGCCCGCTACAAGTCCGCCAAGTACACGGTCGAGCGCCCGTTGCTGCTCGGCGCGGCGCTGGCCGGCGCCAACGACGAGGTCAGCGCGGCCTACTCGGCGTTCGGGCTGCCGCTCGGCGAGGCGTTCCAGCTACGCGACGACGTGCTCGGCGTGTTCGGCGACCCGGCTCAGACCGGCAAGCCGGCCGGCGACGACCTGCGCGAAGGGAAACGGACGTACCTGGTCGCGTCGGCGTTGGCCGGCGCGGGGGCCGGGGACCGTGCCGAGTTGGACGCCCGGCTCGGCGATCCGCGGCTGGACGACGCGGGGGTGGCCCGGCTGCGGTCGATCATCCGGGCCAGCGGCGCGCTGGATCGCACCGAGCAGCGGATCGCGGCGCTCACCGAAGCGGCGCTCGCGGCCCTCGCGGGCGCGGACATCGAGGCCGAGGCCAGATCGGTCCTGCGCGATCTCGCCGACGCGGCGACCCGCCGGATCGGCTGATCAATCCCGCGACGATCGCTCCCGCACGCGGCGCAGCAGGGCGCTGCCGTCGCCGGCCGCCGGGGTGCGCTGGACGCCGCGGCGGCCCAACCACACCCAGACCGACAGCGTGAGCAGCACCATCGCGAAGCCGAACAGGAGATCCTCGACCGGCGCGTACGCGATCCGAGCGCCGATGATCGCGGCGGGATCGTAGATCACGATGCGGCGGCCGGTCAGGATGCCGTTGGAGATCAGCTGGAAGACGATGACGATCGGGTACGTGGCCCAGAACACCACGCGCCGCACCAGCCGGGTCCGCAGCACGAACAGATCCACGGCCAGCGCGCCGGCGACGCCCAGCAGCGCCGCCGCGGTGTAGCTCATTCGTCGCCCGCGGGCCGGCGCAGCACGGCGCGTACCGCCTCGAAGCCGAGGATCGCGCAGACCGGGACGACCACGAAGAACAGCACCTCGTCCAGTGGCAGGCCACCGGGCAGCACGATGCCGGTGATCTGCGCCGGGTCGAACCGCCAGTGGCCGGCCGCGATCGCCAGCAGGTCCCAGATCACGAAGACCATGACCACCGGCAACAGCGTCAGGAGCAGCCGCCGCCACCGGCGGAGCACGTTGACCTTCAGCACGGGCTCGAGCCAGAGCGCCGCCACGAGACACCCGGCGAGCACGAGCAGGTACGCCAGGTGTCGCATCCCGGGGTCAGAAGCCGAGCGCCTGTGCGCGCCGCTTAACCTCACGGGCCCGCGGTCCGCCCAGCCCGATCGCGGCGTTGCCGTCCAGGTCCTCTTCGGGCAGGTAGAGCCACCGCAGCGCCTCTTCGTCGTTATACCCGGCGTCGTGCAGCAAGGTGAGGATGCCGGGGAGGTGCTTGAGCACGGTGCTGTTGGCCACCAGTTCGGCGGGCACCACCCGGACGCCGTCGCGCTTGACCGCGAGCAGCGCACCGTCGCGGATCATCTGGTGAACCTTGCTCACCGACACGCCCAGCCTCTCGGCCACGTCGGGCAGGTTGATCCAGTCGGCCGGCCCTGTGGTCACGGAATCGGTCATCAGCCCAGCCTGCCATGCGGCAATTCCACCTCACCACAGGAATCCGATGTGCGCTGCTCGGCAAGCTCGGGCGTACCCGTTCGGTCTCAGCTGTGACATCCTGGGCTGTCGCCAACCGAAGGGACATTTACACTTCACGCCGATGGACACCACAGTCGCCGACACGTTGATCGGCACCACGATTGACGGGCGTTACCGGATCACCGGCCGCGTCGCCCGCGGTGGCATGGCGACCGTGTACACGGCCGTGGACGAGCGGCTCGAGCGTACGGTCGCTCTCAAAGTCATCCACCCGTCGCAGGCCACGAACGTGCACTTCGTCGACCGGTTCACAGACGAGGCGAAGACGATCGCCCGGCTGACCCACCCGAACGTGGTCGCCGTCTACGACCAGGGTCGTCACCAGGGCCTGCCGTACCTGGTGATGGAGTACGTCCAGGGCCGCACGCTGCGCGACCTGCTGACCCAGCGCCGCCGGCTGAGTCCGGTCGAGGCGCTCGCCATCCTCGAGCAGATGCTGGCCGCCATCGCCGCCGCGCACCGCGCCGGCCTGGTGCACCGCGACGTCAAGCCCGAGAACGTGCTGGTCGCCGAGTCGCCCAGCGGCGGTATCGCGAACCTCGTGGACAGCGTCGCGAAGGTCGCCGACTTCGGGCTGGCCCGCGCGGTCGAGGCGAGCGCCGACGACTCCGGCCGGCTCATGGCGACCGTCGCGTACGTGGCGCCGGAGCTGGTCACCGACGGCCACGCGGACGCCCGTACCGACGTCTACTCCGCCGGCATCGTGCTGTACGAGATGGTCACCGGCCGGGTGCCCTACGACGCGGACGAGCCGATCGACGTGGCCTGGAAGCACGTGGACAACGATGTGCCCAAGCCCTCCGACATCGTCCGGGGCCTGCCGCCGGCCGTGGACGACCTGGTCGCCCGGGCCACCCGCCGCGATCCCGGTGCGCGGCCGACGGACGCCGGCGCGTTGCTCGCCGAGGTGCAGGTGGTCCGTGACGACCTGGGCGCCGCGAACGTCGAGACGGCCCTGCTGCGCCAGGTCCCGGGGCCCTGGTCCTCCGCGCCGTCCGAAGGACCAGGCGCCGGCGGCGGCTCAGCCCGCCACGCGGCCACCGACGCCACCGCGGTGGTGCCGTCCGTGATGGCCGCGGCCGGCGACCGCCCGAACTGGGCGCGGCTGCCCGAGCAGGCCGGCCGCACCCGGATCCAGCGGCGGCCGGCCGGCGTCGGCTCGCCCCGGGACCGCCTGGCCGAGTTCTTCGGCGGGGGCGACCGGCGCCGCATCATGATCCTGGTCGCGGTCGCTCTCATGGTGTTCACCGTGCTCGCCAGCACGTGGTACGTGACGCTCGGCCGCTACACGCAAACGCCGCAGCTGGTGAACATGACCCGGGCGCAGGCCGAAGAGAAGGCGGCGCAGGAGGGTTTCAAGCTGTTCTACGGCGACGGCCAGTTCAGCGAGACGGTGGCCAAGGACACCGTGCTGAGCCAGAGCCCGTCCCCGGATCAACGCGTCGTCAAGGGCGGCACGATCGAGCTGTCGTTGTCACTCGGTCCCGAGCGCTACCCGGTGCCCGACGTGACCGGCATGGAGCTGGCGGCCGCCAAGGGCGAGTTGGAGGCGACGAAGCTCAAGCTCAAGGAGGGCTCCGGCCAGTACAGCGACACGGTCCCCGAGGGCGTGGTCATCTCGTCCGACCCGAAGGCGGACACGGCGCTCAAGCCCGGCTCCACCGTGACGGTCGTCGTGAGCAAGGGCCGCGCGCCCATCACGGTGCCGGACCTTAGCGGCAAGAACATCAACGATGTACGTGCGGAGCTGCAGCAGCTCGGCCTGACCGCCGTCGAGCAGTACAAGGACAGCGACCAGCCGGCCGACCAGGTCATTGGGCAATCGCCCAAGGCCGGCGCCGGCGTGGAGAAGGACGCCGAGATCAAGCTCGACGTCAGCAAGGGGCCTCCGCTGGTCACGGTGCCGGACCTGACCAACCAGCCATGCCCGCAGGCGCAGCAGACCCTGCAGAGCATGAACCTCCGGGTCCGCGTCGACTTCAACCCGAACGGCCTCGTACGCAGCCAGCAGCCGGGCCCGAACACGCCGGTGCCGCCGCAGACCGAGGTCGCCATCCAGTGCATCTAAGGATCGGGTCGCACACCAAGACCGCGGGCGGGCTCGCCAGGGCTGCACTCCCGTACGCCGACGGGGCCGGCTCGGAAGCCGTGCAGGTCTACGTGTCCAACTCCCGCGGCTGGGCCCTGCCGCCGGGCGACCCGGCCCAGGACATGCTGTTCCGCGACGGCTGCGGCGAGCGCGGGCTGCCCGCGTACGTCCACGCCTCGCTGCTGGTGAACGTCGGCTCCCCCACGTCGCTGACCGTCTCGCGGTCGGTCGAGACACTGGAGCACGCGCTGCGCCGGGGTAAGGAGATCGGCGCGACCGCGGTGGTCTACCACGCTGGCAGCTCCGTCGACCCGGCCCACGACGACAAGGCGCTGCGCCAGCTGCGCGAGGTGCTGCTGCCGCTGCTGGACGCCGCGGCCGCGCAGGACTTGCCGAAGCTGCTGGTCGAGCCGAGCGCCGGCGGCGGTCGCAGCCTGGCGTCGAAGGTGCAGGATCTGGGGCCGTACCTGGCCGCGGTCGAGAACCACCCGTGGCTGGGCGTGTGCTTCGACACCTGCCACGCGTGGGCCGCCGGCCACGACCTGGCCACGCCGGGCGGCATGACCGCGACGCTGGACGCGCTGATCGCCACGGTCGGCCCGGACCGCCTGCAGCTCATCCACGCGAACGACGCCAAGGACGGGTGCGGCTCGACCCGCGACCGCCACGAGACCATCGGCAAGGGCCGCATCGGCGCGGACGCGTTCGCGGAGTTGCTGGCCCATCCCGCGGCCGCCGGCATCCCGGTGATCGTCGAGACGCCGACCGAGGGCTTCGCCGGCCACGCCGCCGACATCGCTCTGCTCAAGGGTCTCCGGAGGTCAGGTCAGCAGCACGGTGAGCACCTCGATCGCCCGGTCGACGCCGGCGTCGTCGATGTCCAGATGGGTGACCAGCCGGGCCAACCGCGGGAGCATCGGGGCGAGCAGTACGCCACGCTCGGCCGCGGCCGCCGCCAGTGACGGCGCGTCCAGCCGCGCCTTCGTGAGATCGAGCGGGACCAGATTAGTACGCACGGTCGTGGCGTCCACCACGCCCAGCGGCTCGACACCGGCCGCCAGGCGGTGTGCCCGGGCGTGATCCTCGGCGAGGCGGTCGAGGTGGTGCCGCAGCGCGTACTGGCCCGCCGCCGCGAGGATGCCGACCTGGCGCATGCCGCCGCCCATCCGTTTGCGGATGATCCGGGCCTGGGCGATGCGGTCCGCGCTGCTGACGACCAGCGAACCGACCGGCGCGCCGAGGCCCTTGGAGAGGCAGACCGAGAGTGTGTCGAACAGCTGCCCGTAGGCGTTCAGCGGGACGCCGTCCGCGACGTGCGCGTGCCAGATCCGCGCGCCGTCGCAGTGCAGGGCGACGCCGGCTGCCTCGGCGACCGCGCGCAGCTCGCGCAGCGTCTCCCACGCCACCACGCTCCCGCCGCCCAGGGTGTGGGTCTGCTCGACCGCGATCGCCCGGGTCGGGACGGACGGGAACCCGGCCGGCCGGATCATCGCGGCGATCTGCTCCACGTCGAGCGCAGCGCCCACGGACGGCCAGGTGCGCGTCGAGATGCCGCCGACCGCCGCGGCGGCACCCATTTCGTACGTGACCACATGCGCGTCCGCTCCGGCGAGCAGCTCGCCGGCCGGCGGCACGAGCAACTGCAGCGCGATCTGGTTGGCCATCGTGCCGGACGGCGCGAACAGCGCACCCTCGTGCCCGAACAGCGCGGCGACCTCGGCCTCCAGCGCCCGTACGGTCGGGTCGTCGGCGAACACGTCGTCGCCGACCTCGGCGGTCGCCATCGCCATCCGCATCGCCGGGGTGGGTCTCGTGACGGTGTCGGACCGCAGGTCCACGATCCGGTCAGCCACGGAGCATCTCCGCGACGAGGAACGCCAGCTCGAGGGACTGCTGGGTGTTGAGGCGCGGGTCGCACGCCGTCTCGTACCGGTCCGGGAGGTCGAGGTCCTCGATGCCCTGCGCGCCACCGAGGCATTCGGTGACGTCCTCGCCGGTCAACTCCACGTGGATGCCGCCCGGGTGGGTGCCGAGGCCGCGATGCACCTCGAAGTAGCCGAGCACCTCGTCGACGATCCGGTCGAAGTGGCGGGTCTTGTAGCCGTTCGAGGACTCGTGGGTGTTGCCGTGCATCGGGTCGCACTGCCAGACCACCTTGGCGCCGGCCGCGGTCACCTTCTCGACGATCGGCGGGAGCGTGTCCCGGACCTTGCTGTTGCCCATCCGGCTGATCAGCGTCAGCTTGCCCGGCACGTTGTCCGGGTTGAGCCGCTCGCATAGCTCGATGGCCTGCTCGGGTACCGTGCCTGGGCCGAGCTTCACGCCGATCGGGTTGGCGAGGCGGCTGGCGAAGTCGATGTGCGCGCCGTCGATCTGCCGGGTCCGCTCGCCGATCCACAGGAAGTGCCCGGACAGCCCGTACGCCTTGCCGTCGGAGACCCGGGTGAGCGCCCGGTCGTACTCCAGCGCCAGGGCCTCGTGCGAGCAGTAGAGGCTGACCGTGCGCAGCGCCTCGGCGTCGGTCATGCCGCAGGCGCGGATGAAGTCGAGCGCCCGGTCGATCTCGCGGGCGATGGCTTCGTACCGCTCGCCGGCCGGCGAGGCCCGGACGAAGTCCTTGTTCCACGTGTGCAGGCCGGCCAGGTCGGCCAGGCCGCCGGCCAGGTACGCCCGGAGCATGTTCATGGCGGCGGCCGAGTTCGCGTACGCCCGGATCATCCGCTGCGGGTCGGGGACCCGGGCCGCCTCGTCGGCCTCGAGCGAGTTGATCAGGTCGCCCCGGTAGGCGGGCAGCCCCAGCGAGTCGGTCGCCGCCGAGCGGGGCTTGGTGTACTGCCCGGCCACCCGGGCCACCTTCACGACCGGCATCGAGGCGCCATACGTCAGCACCACGGCCATCTGCAGCAGCGTGCGCGCGTTGGCCAGCAGGTGGCTCTCGGTGTTGTCGGCGAAGGTCTCGGCGCAGTCTCCGCCCTGCAGCAGGAACGCCCGCCCTTCGGCCGCCTCGGCGAGCCGGGCCCGGAGCTGGTCCACCTCGTACGGCGCGACAATCGACGGCACGTTGTCGAGAACCTTGCAGACCGCGGCGACCTCGTTCGCGTCCCGCCACGGGGGCATCTGCGCGCGCGGCAGCTGGCGCCAGTGGTCCAGGCCGAGCGCCTCGTCCTCAGCTGAGTCGGTGTACGGGCGGGACGTCTGCAGGGCCGGGTTGCCCACCCCCGGATAGCTCAACTGATGCCACTCGCGGCGCATGCCGGAAAGCCTACGGAAGCGGGGCACCAGGCCTGCGCCCGGTGCCCCGCTTCCCCGTTCCCGGGTATTACAGGTTGTTCCTGATCGCGGAGATCAGCTCACCGTTGCTGGTGTCCCCCGAGAACTCCCAGAAGAACGCTCCGGCGAGGCCCTGCTGCTTCACGTAGGCCATCTTCCCGGCGATGGTCGCCGGAGTGTCGTAGCCGTACCAGTTGTTTCCGCACTTGGCGTACGACGTGCCGCCGACGGTGCCGGTCGGCGGGCAGGTGTTCTTGAGGACCTTGTAGTCCTCGATGCCCTGCTCGTAGGTACCCGGCGCCGGGCCGGTCGCCGACCCGCCAGGACCGGCCTGGGTGACGCCGGTCCAGCCGCGGCCGTAGAAGCCGATGCCGAGCAGCATCTTGTTGGCCGGTACGCCCTTGCTCTTCAGCTTCTGGATCGCCGCGTCGGAGTAGAAGCCGGCTTTCGGGATGCCGCTGTACGAGGTCAGCGGCGAGTGCGGGGCGGTCGGTCCCTGCGGGCTGAACGCGCCGAAGTAGTCGTACGTCATCGGGAAGACCAGGTTCAGCTTCTGGATGCCGGACGCGTAGTCGGCTACGTCGAGCTTGCCGCCGTTCGACCCGTCCGCGGAGATCGCCGACGTGATCAGGAAGCCGTTGCCGAACTTGTTGCGCAGCGCGGTGATCACGTTGTTGTACGCGGCCGGGCCGCTCGAGTCGCACTGCAGGCCGCAGGCGTTCGGGTACTCCCAGTCGATGTCGATGCCGTCGAAGACGTCGGCCCAACGGGAGTCCTTGACCAGGTTGTAGCAGGAGTTCGCGAACCCGGTCGGGTTCGCCGCGGCCTGTGTGAAACCGCCGGACCAAGTCCAGCCGCCGAACGACCAGATCACCTTGATGTGGGGGTACTTCTTCTTGAGCTTGCGCAGCTGGTTGAACGAGCCGCGCAGCGCGCCGGCGTCCCAGGTGTCGGCGACGCCGTCCACGCTGTTGGCGGCCGTGTACGCCATGTCGTAGTCGGCATAGGAGTCACCGATCGTGCACTGGCCACCGCTGGTGTTGCCGAACGCGTACAGAAGGTGAGTGAGCTTCGCCGCGGAGCCCGACGTGACGAGGTTCTTCACGAAGTACTGCCGCTGGTAGACGCCCCATTCGGCGAAGTAGCCGACCACGTTCTTGCCGCTGGGGCCGGGCGGCGGTGTGGTGGGCCCGGTCGTCGGAGGCGTGGTCGGGGGCGTGGTCGGGGGCGGGTTGCCGCCGCCGCAGCTGCCGTTATCGGCCCAGACGTCCCATTGGCCGCTGTGGGTGGCCGGACTCTCGTTCTGGGTCCACCACTTCGCGGTGTAGTTGTGGCCGGACTGCGAGGCCTGCTTGCCGGCGGTGTAGACGGTGCTCGGGCTCCAGGCGGGCGCGCACGCGGCCGCGGCGGACGCCTTGACCAGGGGGACGCCGGCGGATACGACCACCACGACGGCCCCGGCCCAGAGAGCACGGCGGACGGATTTCTTCACGCGTCTCCTCAGAATAGTTAGTAAACTTTCCAGAAGAAGGAACGAAGAGACGGTAGTCAAATTCATGAACGTGAGTCAAGCGAGCGCGTTCGGATTGGGCGTGACTTAACTTTCGACCCGGACGCGCGACGGCGTGCCATCGATCCACCACAGCGCGTAGTCTGCGGTCATGACCATTCTCGACGCCGACATCGACGCATTCGCCGGCGGATCGGCCGAACTGGACCCGTTGGCGTCCCGTTTCGCGCCACATACCCAGCCGCCGGGCGGGCGCCCGGTCGCCGTCGAGAAGCTCCTGTCCCGCTGAGCCGCCGATGAGCATCCACGTGATGGGCGTCGATGCGTACTCGCTCGGCTGGGTGGGTGTCGAGCTGCGCGATGGTTCGTTCGGCCGGGCCGTGCTGGCGGCCACGTTGTACGAGATCGTCGCCGGCAGCTCGGGTGCCGCGGTCATCGGCGTCGACATCCCGCTCGGCATGCTGCCGGACCGCTGGCGCGCGGCCGACACGCTCGCGGCCGACCAGCTGGGCCCCCGCCGCGGCAGCATCTTCCGGGTGCCGCCGCGCGCGGTCTGGATGGAGTCGGACTTCACCGCGGCCAACCGGCTCTGCCGCGAGCTCACCGGCGCCGGACTCAGCCGCCAGTCGTGGGCGCTGCGACCCAAGCTGCTCGAGGCCAACGCGATCTGGGAACGCCATCCGGGACTGCTGTTCGAGGCGCACCCGGAGTTGTCCTTCCGGCAGATGGCGGGCGAGCCGCTCGCGTACGCGAAGAAGACCTGGACCGGCCTGGCCCGCCGCCGGGAGCTGCTCGCCCGGCACGGCATCGTGCTGCCCGACCAACTCGGGCCCGCGGGTCAGGCGCCGCCGGACGACATCCTGGACGCGGCGGCGGTGGCGTGGAGCGCGCACCGGGTGGCCACCGGAACGGCCCAGAGCCACCCGAACCCGCCCGAAGAGGTCAACGGCGCCCACATCGCCATCTGGTATTAGCCGCTCTGAGCGGCTATCTCGCGGGCGCGGTCGCGGGCCGCCTCCAGGGCGGCCAGCAGCGCGGCCCGCACGCCGTGGTTCTCCAGCTCGCGGATCGCCGAGATCGTGGTGCCGGCCGGCGACGTGACCGCCTCGCGGAGCTTGACCGGGTGCTCCCCGCTGTCGCGCAGCATCACGGCCGAACCGATCGCGGTCTGCACGATCAGGTCGTGCGCCACCTGCCGGGGCAGCCCCAACAGGATGCCGGCGTCGGTCATCGCCTCAACCAGCAGATAGAAGTACGCGGGTCCGGAGCCGGACAGGGCGGTGACGGCGTCCTGTTGTGATTCCGGTACGCGGATGGTCACGCCGAGCGGCTTGAACATCTCCTCGGCCACGGCCAGGTGCTCGCCGGTCGCGTGCGGGCCCGCCGAGATGGCCGTCATCGCCTGGTCGACCAGCGCCGGCGTGTTCGTCATGACACGCACCACCGGGGTGCCCTCGGGCAGCCGGGCCGCGAAGAAGCCGGTGGGCAGGCCGGCACAGAGCGAGACGACGAGCTTGCCGGCTGGGACCTTGGCTCCGATCTCGTCGAGCAGCACGCCCGCGTCCTGCGGCTTGACCGCGATCGTCAGCACGTCAGCCTCGGCCACGGCGGTGAGGTTGTCGACGACCCGCACGCCGTAGCGATCGGCGAGCTCGGCGCCGCGCTCGGGGCGGCGGGCCGTCACCAGCAGCTGGTCCACGGGCCAGCCGGCCCGGAGCAGACCGGACAGGACGAGCTCACCGATCTTGCCCGCGCCGATCACCGCGACAGTCATGCGTCCTCCCGTACCGAAAGGCAGGCCGGAAGCCCGCCCCTCGATCAAACCTCAGCTGCCGAAGAACACCTCGGCCTCGTCGTAGCGCTCGGCCGGAACGGTCTTGAGCTGGCCCGTGCCCTCGATCAGCGGGACCCGGATGATGTCGGTGCCGCGCAGCGCCATCATCTTGCCGAAGTCACCCTCATGGACCGCGTCGATGGCCTGCAGGCCGAAACGGGTGGCGAGGACTCGGTCGAACGCGGTCGGCGTGCCGCCGCGCTGGATGTGGCCGAGCACGACCGCGCGGGCCTCCTTGCCGGTCTTCTCCTGGAGCTGCACGGCCAGCCACTGGCCGATGCCGCCGAGCCGGACGTGGCCGAACGCGTCCAGCTCATGGTTTTGCAGCATCATCTGGCCCTCGATCGGCTGCGCGCCCTCGGCGACCACGACGATGGGCGAGTACTCGACCTGGAAGCGCTTGGTCACGTACGTGGCCACCTGCTCCACGTCGAAGCTGCGCTCCGGCAGCAGGATGACGTTGGCCCCGCCGGCAAGGCCGGCATGCAACGCGATCCAGCCGGCGTGCCGGCCCATGACCTCGACGACCAGCGTCCGGTGGTGCGACTCGGCGGTGGTGTGCAGCCGGTCGATGGCCTCCATCGCGATGTTCACCGCGGTGTCGAAGCCGAACGTGTAGTCGGTGGCGTTCAGGTCGTTGTCGATCGTCTTCGGCACCCCGACCACCTTGACGCCGAGGTCGTACAGCTTGGTCGCGACGCCCAGGGTGTCCTCGCCGCCGATCGCGATCAGCGCGTCCACGCCCTGCTCGGCCAGGTTGGCCTCGACCCGCTCGACGCCGCCCTCGATCTTGAACGGGTTGGTCCGGGACGAGCCCAGGATGGTACCGCCGCGGGGCAGGATGCCGCGGACCTCGGCGATGCCGAGCGGCTTCGTCAGGCCCTCCAGCGGACCCTTCCAGCCGTCCCGGAAGCCGATGAACTCGTGACCGTAGACGGCGACGCCCTTGCGCACCACCGCACGGATCACCGCGTTCAGACCGGGGCAGTCACCGCCGCCGGTAAGCACGCCGATACGCATGATTGCTCGTCCTCCCGTAGTGGGTCGCAAGATGCCCGTCTGCCTGGGGATCCGGTCATCCGGCCGCACTGCCGGGTCCGGGGGCGGGCCGCAAGCGCACTGTAGTCGCCGGGACAGGCCCGCACCAACGCGGCCCGCGAGACCCGAGGTGTCATCCGCCCATGGCCTTCCAGCGGGCCAGGTTGTGCTTCGCGTCCACCAGGGCGTCGTGGCGGCCCTGGACGCTGGGCAGCGGCGGGCGGCCGAGGTCGTCCCATCGCTGGCGGAGATCCTTCGTGAAGCGGGGTATCTCCCGTGGCAGGGCCGGCATCGGGCCCCACAGCTGGGCGAGCGCCACATGATCGTAGGCGGCGTACCACGCCCAGAGCTCCATCTCCTCGTCTCGGCCCTTGATGGGCTCGACCAGGAAGGCGTACAGATCGTCCCGGATCTGATCGCGGGAACGCCACGCCGGGTTGGACGGCGACGGCAGCTTGTCCAGGACGTTGCGGCGTACCCACGGCACGGCCTTGGTGTCGTCGAACGCCGTCGACACCGCATAGAACTCGCGGCCGAACTCGTCGACGACGCCGATCGAGACGAGATCGACGACGCGGCCGTCCTCGATGAACTCGCAGTCGTAGAAATAGCGGTAAACCATCGCGGTCCATCCTGACCCATCCCGGACCCGGCACCGCTTCCAGGGCCGACGGACACCGTGGCCGACTGTTACACCAGGCGATTGGGGGTATACAGAACGCAACCCACGCGACATGATCGGGTACGGGTCACTCCGGCGTCGGGTGTATCAAATGGCGTCGGACGTGCTCTTCATGCTATGAGTGATCGTTCGCTTCGCGGGGCCGGCGCTGGCAGCGCGTCGGCGACAATCCCGAGCGGGAGGGATAGAGCCGTGGAACATCGTCTGCCGGAGACCGGCGACGCGCTCACGGGCGTGGAGATGTTCGCCGGGCTCGAGCCCGACGTGCGCCAACGGGTGATCGCCACGGCGGTCCCCCGCACGTACAGAAAAGGACAGATTCTCTTCGTCGAGCACGACCCCGGTGAGTCTCTCATCATCCTCAAGCGCGGCGCGGTCGCCGTGTTCCGGACCGCTCCGACCGGCGAGCGTGCCGTCCTGACCGTGGTCCGCCCGCCGGACGTGCTGGGCGAGGTTTCCCTGCTGGACGCGTCCACGCGCAGCGCGTCGGCGGAGGCGATCGAGGATTGCCAGGCGCTGGCGCTGAACCGGGCCGCATTCATGGAACTCGTGCACTCGAACCCGCGCATCCTCGACGCCGTCATGCGGTCGGTGGGCGCGCTGATCCGCCGCCTCACCGAGCAGAACGCGGATCACGTCTTCCTGGACCTGCCGGGCCGCGTCGCCAAGACGCTGGTGCGGCTCGCCGGCGAGAGCCAGGCCCCGATGATCACCATCGAGCTCAACCAGAGCCAGCTCGCCGAGATGGCCGGCGGCTCCCGGCAGAGCGTCAACCAGGCGATCGGCTCGTTCGCCAACCGCGGATGGCTCCGGACGGAGGGCCGCCGGATCGTCGTCACCGATGTGTCGGCGCTACGCCGGCGGGCCGGGATGGGTAGTAGTAGCGGTACTGGTTGACGGGGTTCTCTGACCCGTCCTTGCGACGGTGGGCGCGATCACGGAGGTTTTGAGGGCGGCGGCGTAGATGTCTACGTATTCGCGACCGGTCAGCGTCATCAGCTCGTACATGATCTCGTCGGTGATGGCGCGCTCGACGAAGCGGTCGCCGCGCGAGCCGGCGTACTGGGAGAAGTCGAGCGGCTCCCCGAAGCGCATCCGAACCCGCTTGATCTTGGGGATCAGCTTGCCGGTCGGCTGGATCTCGTCCGTGTTCAGCAGCCCGACCGGCACGACGACGGCGCCGCTCTCCAGCGCCAGGCGCGCGACTCCGGTCTTGCCGCGATAGAGCCGTCCGTCCGGCGACCGGGTGCCCTCCGGATAGATGCCGGCGATGCCGCCGTCACGCAGCACCCGCAGCAGCGTGTCCAGGGCCGCCTGAGCCGCCCTGCCGCCCGACCGGTCCACCGGGATGGTGCCCGTGCTGAGGAAGAACTGCCGCATCAGCCGGCCTTTGATCCCCTTACCGGAGAAATACTCCGCTTTGGCGACGAACGTCACCCTCCGTTTCACGACCAGCGGTACGAAGATCGAGTCGGAGAAGGACAGGTGGTTGCACGCCAGGATCACCGGTCCCGACGCGGGTACGTTGGCCCGGCCCTCGACCTGCGGGCGGAACAGGGCCTTGAGCACAGGGCCCAAGACCACGTACTTGAGCAGCCAGTAGAACACCGACGTCCCTCCTGGCCGACGAAGCTCGTACGCATCGGGCGTTCCCGGCGCACAGCTGAGCCTACGAAGCGGAGCCTCGCGCCACAACGCACTCCCGCAACCGGTACCTGTCGTGTCACCATTGCTGGCACGGTCGGCGAGGGAGAGTGCAGGGTGTCAACGGGTGGCGCCCGTCGCGGGCGGCGGGACAACGGGCTCGACGCGGCCGACTACGCGGCCGCGGGCGACGTGGACCCGCGGGTCGGCGAGCATCTGCTCGACGTGTTCGCCGCCGATGGCATCGCGGCGTACCTGCAACCCTCCGCCGACCTGAACCCGATCCTGCGCGCCACGACCTTCCCAGGCCGCCCGACCGACCGCCTGTACGTCGATCGCGCACACCTCGCCGAGGCGCGCGCCACGCTGAACCGGCTCACCGGCGGCGTCAGCCCGATCCCGCCCGCGCCCCGGCACGACACCAGTCCAGGCGCGGGTGCGAGCCAGCACGACGTGGACGCCGAATGGGCGAAGATCATCGCCGGCTTCAACACCACGGTCGACCCGACCGCGCCGCCGTGGCCGGCCGCCGAGGGCGACGACCCGACGCGGGCGCCGGAGTTGCCGGAGACGCGGCCCGACCCACCGAAGCCGCTCCAGTCCGCCACCGACTTCTCCGGCATCTCGCTGAACCGCCGCCCCACCGACGCCGACCCGTCGCTGCTCGACGGCCTGGACACGTTCGGCACGGGCATCGACGACGACGATGACGAGCGCTACATCCCGCCGCCCCCACCGCCATTGCCGCACATCTCCAAGTACGCGATCGCCGGAGTGGTGGCCATCATCATCGGGTTCATCCTGTTCCTGCGGCCGAGCCTGCTGCCGATCGACCGGGACCTGGTCACGCTGATCGGGTTCTCCGCCGTGATCGGCGGAGCGGCAACGCTGGTGTGGCGGCTGCGCGCGGACAACGACGACGACGATTTCGACGACGGCGCGGTGGTATAGCCCGCCTCCGGGTAGCGAGCTAGTAACCTGTCGTAGTGCGCCAGAGCTCGCTCGTGGTCGTCGCGAACCGGTTGCCGTTGGGCGACAACGCCGCCCCCGACGGCGCGTGCGAGTGGCGGCGCAACCCGGGCGGCCTGGCCAGCGCGCTGCACGCCATCCTCAAGCAGACGCCCGCCACGTGGGTCGGCTGGTCCGGCCGCATCGGCCCCGCGCCGGCTATTCCCGACCTCGGCACGCTGCGGATCCGCCCGGTCGCACTGTCCTCGGACGAGCTGGCCGGCTACTACGAGGGCTTCGCCAACGCCACGCTCTGGCCGCTGTACCACGACGCGGTCGAGCAACCCGTGTTCGACCGCGGCTGGTGGGAGACCTACCGGGCGGTCAACCGGCGCTTCGCCGAGGCGGCCGCCGAAACGGCCGAGCCGGGCGCGGCGGTCTGGGTACAGGACTATCACCTGCAGCTGGTCCCGCAGCTGCTGCGGGACCTGCGTCCCGACGTACTCATCGGCTTCTTCCTGCACGTGCCGTTCCCGCCGCCGGAGCTGTTCATGCAGCTCCCCCGCCGGGTCGAGCTGCTGCGCGGGATGCTCGGCGCCGACCTGGTCGGGTTCCAGCGCCCGCAGGCCGCGCACAATGTCGCGCAGCTCGCGACGAAGCTGCTCGGCGCGGTGGCCACCGACGACGAGATCGTAATCGACGGGCGGGTGGTACGCACCGGCGCCTTCCCGATCTCCATCGACGTGGCCGAGATGGAGGCGCTCGCCACCCGGCCCGACGTGGTGATCCACGCCCGGCAGCTGCGCCGCGACCTGGGTCAACCGCGCCGGGTGCTGCTCAGCGTCGACCGGCTGGACTACACCAAGGGCATCGAGCATCGGCTCACCGCGTACAGCGAGCTGTTGCGCGAGGGGCGGATGACGGTCCGCGACACCGTGGTCGTACAGGTGGCGGTGCCGAGCCGCGAGCGCGTGGAGAGGAGCTACCCGGGACTGCGCGACCGGATCGAGAGCGAGGTCGGCCGGATCAACGGCGAGTACGGCCGGGTCGGCGAGCCGGCGATCCACTATCTGAACCAGCCGTTCGACCGGGCGTCGCTCGCGGCGCTCTACCAGACCGCCGACGTCATGGTGGTGACGCCGCTGCGCGACGGGATGAACCTGGTCGCCAAGGAGTACGTGGCGGCGCGCGCGGACGGCTCGGGCGCGCTGGTGCTCAGCGAGTTCGCCGGAGCGGCCGCGGAGCTGGAGGACGCCTTCCTGGTCAACCCGCACGACGTCGACGGGCTCAAGGAGACGCTGCTGCGGGCGATGCAGGCCGATCCGGAGAACCTGGCGGCCCGGATGACGTCGATGCGCGAGCACCTGCGCAGCCACGACATCCTGGCCTGGGCGCAGGCCTACCTGACGACGCTGGATCAGACCGGCCGGCTGGCGGAGCGGCTGCCCCGCCAGCGTGACCGGTCGGAGGCCGTGGCCGCGCGTCCGCTCAGGCTGTGATCTCCTTGCTCAGCCAGTCCATGATCGCGTCGATGGGCTCCACCCACTTGGCGTCGAGCATCAGGTCGTGGCCCATGCCGGGGAACAGCAACGGCGCCGCGCCGTAGCGGCGGGCAGTCCGATCCAGAGACGAACGCGGCACGACCCGATCGTCGGGGCTACCCACCACCAGCGTCGGCGGCGACCCGACCGGTCGCGGCGGCGGCGCGTGCCGGACCAGCTCGACGTGCGCCCTCGCGCCGGCCTGACCGAGCCGCAAGAGGTACTCACGCGCCTCGGCCGCCGGCAGGTCCGCGCTGAACAGCTGACGCCGGCTCAGGCGCAGGCGCCCGCCGAACAGGGCCGGCAACGTCCCGAACGGGTTGGTACGCAACGCGGCGCCCAGCGATGTCCAGCCGTCCAGCACCGGCGCGACCAGCACAGCGGCCCGCGCCGGGTAGCGGCCCAGCGCCCGTGCGACCACGAGGGCGCCCGCGCCGTGCCCGACCAGTACCACCTGCCGCGGCAGCGACGCCGCCACCTGGACCACGTCGTGTGCGTACGACCGCAGGTCTCCCTTGTCGCGCAGGCTCATCGCGTGGGCGGGGAAGCCGCGCGACGCGGTGTGCGCCAGCCAGTGCTCCGCGAACGCCCAGGCACCGTGGCCCAGGCCCGGAACGAACAGCACCGGCGGCAACCCCTCATCGGTGGCCGGAAGGGCGGTCAGGACTTCCCGTGACACCGGCGGCACGGGCGACGTCCAGTCGTCGAACCGCAGAAGATCCGACTTCACGCTGGCTCCAGGTGCTTCAGGAGGTCGTCCAGGACCCGCAGGTAGCTGGTGTGGCTCACCTCGAACCAGTGCCGCGTGGACGGCACCATCTGCCGCCGCGACCACGACCGCAGCGGCCGGGACGACTCCCTCTGCTGCACGGCGGCGGCCTTGATCGGGTCGGTGAGGCGCAGCCGCAGCCAGCGCGCCACGGCCACACTCTGCCAGTGCGCGAGCGGGAACAGCCCGGCGTCGCCCTGCAGCAGCCCGATTACAGCCAGTGTCGGATGCCGCCGGGCGAACGCGTGCAGGTGCAGATCCGGACGGCCGTTGTCGTCCGTGTCGAGGAGCTCCGGCGCCAGAAACTCGAACCGCGGCAGGTAGCCGGTGGCGCTGATGACCAGGTCGGGCTCGATGACCCGGCCGTCGGCCAGCTCGACCGAGGCGCCGTCGAAGCGGGCGATGTCCGGCACCGGGGTGATCCGGCCATGCCCGAGGTAGTACACGAGCTGGCTGTTGACCACCGGGTGGCTCTCGAACGGGCGGTGGTCGGGCACCGGCAGGCCGTACCGGGTCACGTCGCCGACAGTGAGCCGGACCGTCTTCTGGACCAGCCACTGGCGCAGCCGCAGCGGGAGCCGCCACTTCAGCATCAGGTCGTTGACCTGGTCCACCGGGCGGCCGAAGACGTACTTCGGGGCGTACCAGTAGCCGCGGCGCGTGGAATGCCAGACGGTGGTGGCCTGCTGGGCGGCCTCGACCGCGATGTCGCATCCGGTGTTGCCGCCGCCGATCACGAGCACCTTGCGCCCGCGCAGCTGCGCCGGGTCCTTGTACGCCGACGCGTGGATCATCTGGCCCCGGAACGTCACCAGGCCGTCGTACGGCGGCGTCTTCGGCGACCAGTTGTGCCCATTCGCCACGACCACGGCCGCGTATCGCTGGACCCGCGACGCGCCACCGCCCGTGCTGCGGGTGGTCACGTCCCACCGGCCGTCGCCGACCGGCGTTACGGCGACCACCTCGGTGCCGAACCAGATGTGCTCCCCGAGCCCGAAATGCGCCGCGTACCGCTCCAGGTAGGACAGCAGCTGGCTGTGATGCGGGTAGTCCGGCCAGGTATCGGGCATCGGGAAGTCGGGGAACTCGGTGAGCGGCCGCGACGAAATGAGATGCGTGCCCGCGTACATCGGGCTGCGGTCGTGGCGCCAGTTCCAGGCGCCGCCGACGGACGTCTCGCGCTCGTAGCAGTCGACGGCGAAGCTGTGTTCGCGCAGGTTCTTGATGGCGGCGAGTCCGCTCGCGCCCGCGCCGATCACGCAGACCGCATCGTGGCGGTCGGCAATGTCAGGGGTGTCGTGCACCCGGCGATCCTTGCAGACCGAGGGGCCGGGGAGGAAGGCAGCCATAGGTCCGCGAGAACGGGCAAATGGTCGCTCGCTACGCGCGCCTGGTCAGCGAGCCGGACACCTGCGCAATGACCACGTCCGGGGCCCGTCGCGACCGTCTCCGGGGCCAGGCTCACATTCGCCGGGCGAGGTCCGCGGCGCCGACGACGCCGGCCGTGTTGCCGGTCTCGGCCGCCTTCAGCTCGGCCACCGGGAACCGGCCGCGCTGGGCAAGCTGATCGCGATAAGTCCGTTCGGTCGGTCCCATCAGCAGGTCGCCCGCCTCGATCACGCCGCCGCCCACGACGAGGACCTGCGGGTCGAAGATCTGCGCGAGATCGGCCATCGCGACGCCGAGCCAGTAGCCGATCTGCGTGAACGCGTCCCGGGCCACGCCGTCGCCCTCCTGGGCGGCCTTGGTGACCTGCTGCCCGGTGATCGCGAGCGGGTCCCCGCCGGCCAGGTCCAGCAGCAGCTGCGCCCGGTCCGGCTCCTGCCGCGCGCCCGCCCGCCCGAAGCGGAGCAGCGCCTTGCCGCTCGCGTACTGCTCCAGGCAACCGAGCCGGCCGCAGCCGCACGGATGCCCGTCCGGCACGGACTGGATGTGGCCGAGCTCGCCCGCGATGCCGTTCGCACCGCGCCACAGCGAGCCGTCCAGGACGATGCCGCCGCCGATACCGGTGCCCACCGTGATCATCACCATCGAGTCGTCCGCGTCCCGGGCCGCCCCAAACCGGAACTCGGCCCAGGCCGCGACGTTCGCGTCGTTCTCCAGCACGGTGGGCAGGCCGACAGCCTTGGTCACGTAGTCGCGCAGCGGCTCGTCGCGCCAGGCCAGGTTCGGCGCGAACAGCACCGTCGACCCCGCGGCGTCGATCCAGGCGGCGGCACCGATTCCGACCGCGGCCGCCTCGGGGAACCGCCTCGCCAGCTCCGCTGCGACCTCGACGATCGTGTCGCGCGTGCCCGCATGGTCCTCGGCGGGTGTGTCGCGCCGGTTGCTGGCCAGGATGTTGCCGTGCTCATCGACCACCCCGGCGGCCACCTTCGTGCCGCCGACGTCGACTCCGATGGTCAGCGTCACGCTACGTCCCTTCTGAACCTCTTCACATACCGTCGCCCGCGCGAGCGTCGCCGTCCGCAGCGGTCTCGGGGCTCCCGGCCGCCTCGGCCGGCGGGGAACCGAAATCGGCCTGGCCTGCCGGCGCCGGCGCGCCCGGATCATCATGATCCACGTTGCGTCCCGCCGCCACGCCGCGATCCGCGCTGTCGGCGGTGGCCGCGGCCCAGACGTCCGCCTTGGCCGCGGGCCGGTCGCGCTCCGCACCCGGAGATTCAAAACCATGGATGGTACGCGGATCAGCCGCCGGCCGTCGCGCCTCCTCCTCGCCCCGATCGGCCGCCGCATCCTCAGCGCCCCGATGCGCCTCCTGTTCGCCCCGATGCGCCTCCTGCGCCGCCCGGTGCATCTTCTGCTCGATCCGGCGCGCCTCCTGCTCGATCCGGCGCGCCTCCTGCTCGATCCGACGCGCCTCCTGCTCCGCCTGGCGCCTCGCTCGCCGGGCCGCGCGGGCCGCGTGGTCGGCCGCGCGAACTTCGCGGTCCGACGCGCGGGTCGCGGCCGACCAGGGCGACCCGTCGCCGTCCGGGATGGGCGGCTCGTCCGGCTCGTCGGGGCGGCCGCCGGCATCCTGCGTGCCCGCGGCGGTAGGTGGGACCCGGGTGGCGGCCGTTGGTGGGGTCCGGGTGTCGGCGGGCGGCGGGGTCCGCGTGGCGGCGGGTGGTGGGGTCCGCGTGGCGGCGGACCACGCCGTGTCGGGATCCGGCGCCGGGCGGCCCGGGCTCGCGGGCTTCCTCGGGCGGGTGTTGCTCGTCATCGCCGAGAACGCGCGCAGCAGGCTGGCCACACCGGTGGCGATGTCACCGGCGCCGGTGGCCAGCCGTTCGGCGGTCTCCGGACTGGGGTCACGCAGGCTCGCGATCACCCGGCACAGCGGGCAGACGCAACATTCGGCACTGCCGGTCGCCCAGCCGACCATCGCCCGGCCGCCGATGGTTCGCGTACCCATGGTCCAGCTATCCGCGCCGGAGCCGCCGCCAGAAGCTCCCGTCAGGTGGCCGACGAAGCCGGCGACGGTGTCCCCGATTGCGCTCAGGCCTTCGCCGAGCCGGCGCGCCGTGCCGGAAAGGGTGTCGTCTTCGTGGTCGTGGTCGCCCGGCGCCCCGCCCAGGCCGCTCTGTGCGGCCATCGCGAGCACGGTGGCGACGAGCCGCTCCGCTTCTTCACGCGCGGTGCCTGCCATCTCGTGCTCCTTACCAGGCTCAGGCCTTCTCCAGGCTCTCGACGCGGCGCTTCAACTGTTTCAGCGCCGTATCCATGATCATCTTCTCGGCCTTGCGGCGGAACATGCCGAGCATGCCGATCGACAGTTCCACTTCGAGCGTGTAGGTCACGGTGGTCGTGCCGTCGCCGTTGTCGACAAGGTCATAAGAGCCGCTCTGCGACTTCTGCGTCTTCGACGGCGCGACGAGATGCCACTCGATGCGGGACAGATCGTCGGCGTACGCGTACTCGAGCGTGTAGTCGTCCGCCAGCACCCCCGCGTCGATCACGAACCGGACCTGCGCGGCGTAGCCGTCCTCGTATTCCTCGACGACCTCGACCTGTTTCAGCGCCTCGGCCCACTCCGGATACCGCGGGAAGTCGCAGATCACCGCGGCCACGCGGTCGAGGGGCGCATGGACCTGGATCGACTGCGTCGAGGTGTCCGCCATGTTGGGGAGGCTACCCGCTACGCACGACAATTCCGGCGACCGGGTTGCCCTGTCGATCGGGCGGTCCCGCCGAGTCGCGGATGGGCCATGCCGGGGTGGTCCGGCTACCATCCGTCACGTGCCAACCTCTGCCAGCATGCCCGCGCGGATCCAGCCGCTCGCGGTGACCGCGCGCATCGTCATGCTCGCCCTGGTGGCGGCTCTGACGCTGATCGCCACCAAGGAGGTGCTCGAGCTGCGCTGGATCGGGCTGCTGCTGGTCGCGGGGTTGCCGGCGCTCATCGCACCCGACCACCGGATCGCGGCGCCGCTGGGGCGGTTCGCGGAGGTGGCGGTGACCGGGCTCGCGGCGGGATCCGTCGCGGCCGCGGCGGACGTCACCGGGACCGTGGGCGCGGGGTTCGGCGCCGAGGCGGTGCTGCCGTACCTGGCCGTGCCGCTTCTCACCGCAGCGCTACGGCGGCGGCCGACCGAGGGCGCCGCGCTTCTCGGCGTGGCCGCGGTGGCGCTGGTCGTGGGTGGCACGGTGACCGGCGACGTCGCGCCGATCACCCAGCCCGGATATCTGGCCGTGTGCGGGCAGTGGCTGGTCCTCGGCGCGATCATCACGTTCGCGGCCGACGCGATGCGGCAGTTGATGCAACCGGCGGACAACCAGCCCCAGCCGTACGCCGAGGCGACCCGGCTGCTGACCCAGCTGCGCAGCGTGGCCCGCTCGCTGCCGGGCGCGACGCTCGACCCGGGCGGCATCTCGGAGCACCTGCTTGAGGAACTCCGTGCCGTCGCGCCGGCGCAGCGCGCCGCCGTGCTGTCGGCCAGCGGCGGCGGCCGGCTCGACGTGCTGGCCCAGACCGGCGCCGAACGCGTCGACTGGGAAGTCACGCTCGACTCCGACTCGGCGATCGCGGACGCCTGGGCCTCCCAGCAGCCGATGACCGCGAGCCGGTCGCAGGCACGGTCGCATCACGGGGGCGACACCTCGTCGTTGGTGGTTCCCCTAGTCGCCGGCGTACGTACGATCGGGTTGGCGATCCTCGAGGCGGACGTGACGAACGCGTACCCGCCGGTCGTCGTCGCGCGCGTGCTCGAGGTGACCGGCCCGGCCGCGCTCCGGCTCGAGGCCGCGCTGCTGTTCGACGAGGTGCGCTCGCTCGCGACCAATGAGGAGCGCCAGCGGCTGGCCCGGGAGATCCACGACGGTGTCGCGCAGGAGTTGGTGATGGTCGGGTACGGCATCGACAACGCTCAGGCGACGTTGCCGGAGGGCGCCGACGAGACGGCCGAGGAACTGCGCACGCTGCGTGGCGAAGTCACCCGGGTCATCACCGAGCTGCGGCTGAGCCTGTTCGAGCTGCGCTCCGAGGTCGACCGCAACGGCGGGCTGGCGGCGGCCATCGCCGAGTACGCCCGCACGCTCGGCACCTCGGCCGGTCTGCGGGTGCACTTCACGTTCGACGAGTCCACGGCGCGGCTGCCCGCCGCAACCGAGGCCGAGCTGCTCCGCATCGCCCAGGAGGCGATCACCAACGCCCGCAAGCACGCGGGGGCATCCAACCTGTGGGTCACGTGCACCGTCGACCCGCCGTACGCGGAGATCGAGGTCTCCGACGACGGCAAGGGCTTCGCCGACGACCGGCCGGACGGCCGCTATGGCCTGACCATCATGGCCGAACGCGCCGAGCGGATCCGGGGAAGATTGAAGATCACGCCGCGACACCCCAGCGGGACAACCGTAGCCGTAGTGCTTGGAACATCCGCCCGGCGCGATAGCGTGCGGGATAGCGTTTCCGCTCCAGAAGGGGAGTAAACCGAGCATGTCGACCAGTCCTGCGCCGACGACGCGCACCAAGGTCCTCCTTGTCGACGATCACGATTTGATCCGTAAGGGGCTGCGACACGCATTCGAGCGCGATCGGCAGTTCGAGGTCGTCGGCGAGGCAGCGACGGCCGCAGAGGCGGTTCGCCAGGCCGGCGCGCTGCAGCCGGACGTCGTGATCATGGATCTACGGCTGCCCGACGGCAGCGGCCTCGAGGCCACCCGCGCCCTACGCAAGAACAACGCCAACATGGGCATCGTCGTGCTGACCATGTATGCGGGCGACGACCAGCTCTTCGGCGCGCTCGAGGCCGGGGCCAGCGCGTTCGTGCCCAAGACCGCGCCCGCCGACGAGGTGGTGGCGGCGGCCCGGCACGCCGCGTCCGCGCCGAGTGCGTTCACGGCCGCCGATCTCGCCGAGGCCATGAAGCGGCGCCTCGCCCCGTCCGGTCCGCAGCTGTCGCCGCGCGAGGGCCAGGTGCTGCGCCTGCTCGCGGACGGCATGAGCGTCGCCGGCATCGCGAAGCAGCTGTTCGTGTCGGAATCGACCGCGAAGACCCATATCTCGAAGCTGTACGAGAAGCTCGGCGCGGCCAACCGGGCGCAGGCGCTGATGACGGCGCTGCGGTTGGGCCTGCTCGAGGCCCCGGACGCCCCGAAGTTCTGAACCGCCCTCAGCGCCCGCCCGCCTCCGATCGCGGTCGGGCGGATCCGGCGGATCCGGACGTCAGCGGCGTTTCCCGGCTGGGTGGATCTTCGGCCAGACCTTCCGCCCACTCGGCCCTTGCGCGCGCGCCGGTCAGGCTGTTGCACGGCGGTCAAACCGCTGCGCGCCGGTTAGGCTGTTGCGCGCCGGTCAAGCCACTGCGCGCCGGTCAAGCCGCGCGGCGGGCGCTCAGCCGGCGCATCGCCAGATAGACCTCGCATCCGACACAGAGGCCGAACGCCGCGTTGAGGAACGCGGCCAGCAGCCCCAGCGCCGCGAACGTCACGCCCAGCGCGGTCGCGCCCGACAGGTAGCCGATCGCGGCGATGGTCAGGAACACGAAACCCACCAACTGGGCGAAGCGCACCGGTGCGGCCGGCTCCCGCTCGGCCGGAGGCCCGATCCGCGGCAGGACGAACGCGCGGTAGATCAACGGGTACGGCCCACGGCGCGGGTCGGCGGCGGTGATGGCGAAGACGGCAGCCTGGGCGAGCGCGAGCCAGCCCGAGCCGGTCGCGAGCACGACGATGAGAACGACGCTGGTCAGCGCCGCCGCGAACCGCTGTCCACGCGGATCGAGTTCCATACGTCCGACTCTCGCACCTCGGCGGCGCTCCGCAACAGTGACCGCCATCACCGTTGTCCTGGTGCAGAATCCGGCGCCGGCAGCACCTCAGCGAGCGCCGCGATGAGCTGAGGCTTGGACGGTACGCCGGTGGCGCGCTTGGCGACCCGGCCGTCGGCGTCGAGGACGAACAGCGTCGGGGTACGCCAGACGTTCAGGGCGCGGACCGCGTCGAGATGGCTCTCGGCGTCGACGTCCACGTGCTGGACGTCGGGAAGCAGCGTGGCTACCTCGGAGCTGACCCGCCGGACGGCCCGGCACGGCGCGCAGAACGCCGACGAGAACTGCAGCAGCGTGGCCCGGGCGGGAGCGATGCCAAGCGCCGCGAGCAGGCCGGGGTCGAGCCGATCGTGTGCAGGCTCGGCGATGTCGGCCGGTGTCTCCTCGACGTCGGGCGTGACGACCGAGCGAGGCTCCGCCGCCGGCCGCCCGGCGCGGGCGGCCTCAACGGCGACGCTGGCCGGGTCCTTGCCGGTCCCGGCCGCGTCCTTGCCCGTCGCGACCGCGTTCTTGCCGGTCCCGGCCGCGTCCTTGCCCGTCCCGGCCGCGCCCCTGCCCGTCCCTACCACGTCTTTGGCGGGGCTCGTAGAGCGCAAGCGACCGTCGTTCCGGCGCCGCCACAGCCCGATCCCGGCGCCGGCAGCCAGCACGGCGCCGACGGCGACCAGACCTACCACGTCCATGGGCCAACTGTGTCACGGGCGCCGCCCCACGGCGACACGGGCGACCCAGCTCACGCCGGCCGGCCGAGCAGCCTCGCCATGCGGGCTGCCTGCGTCTCCCAGCGCCACTCCCGCTCGACCCAGGCGCGCCCGGCCGCGCCCATCGCCCGCGCCTTGGCCGGGTCGGACAGCAGGTCCGCGAGGCGACCGGACAGCGCGTTCACATCGCGGCCGCCCACCACGTAGCCGGTCTCCCCCTCCAGCACGGCGTCCGGGGCGCCGCCGGAGTCGCCGCCGACGATCGGCAACCCGGATGCCGACGCCTCAAGGTAGACGATCCCCAGCCCTTCCACGTCGAGTCCGGCGGCCCGGGTGCGGCACGGCATCGCGTACACGTCCCCGGCCGCGTAGTGCGCCGGCAGCTCCGCCCACGGCACGGAGCCTGTGAAGACCACATCGGACCCGACACCCTGGTCCCGGGCGAGCCGTTCCAGCCTCTTGCGGTACGGGCCGCCGCTCACCAGCAGCAGCGCCGCCCCGGGCACCCGGCGTCGAACCGCGGGCAACGCGCGGATCAGCATGTCCTGACCCTTGCGCGGCACGAGCCGGGACACGCACACGATCACCGGCCGATCACTCAGCCCGTAGCGCTCCCGCACCCCGCGGCCGTCCACGCCGGGATGGAACGCGTCGACGTCCACCCCGGGCGCGAGCCTCTGCAGATCGGTGAGCCCATCCAGCGCCTTGTCCAGCCGCACGCGCTGATACTCGCCCAGGTAGGTGATCACGTCGTTGCCCCGGGCGATACGGCGCAGCAGCAGCCGGGCGCCGGGCAACGCGGCCCATCCGATTTCGTGGCCGTGGGTCAGCGCGACGGCCCGCTCGATACCGGCGTTGCGGCGCAGCCCAACGGCGAGGAGGCCGAGGGGGGCGGCCGCGCCGAACCAGACCGTGTCGCAGCCGTTCACCCGCGCCAGCTCGGCCGCCCGCCTGGCGACCGCGGGCGTGGGCAGCAGCACCGACGTGTTCTCCCGGACCACCTCGAACGGCTGCTCCGCGTCGAACTTCTCGGCGCCGCGCCAGGTGGACGCGTAGACAACGAGCGACCCGGGCGGCTGGCGTACGGCGAGGTTGTGCACGAACTGCTGGATGCCGCCGGGCCGGGGCGGAAAGTCGTTGGTGATCAGCAGCGTCCGGCCCGTCACCGCTCACCCCGGGCGTACGCGCGGGCGGCGGCCATCCGCTCCACGGTGGACGGATGCGAGGCGGTCATGACGTATTCCCAGGTGGGCGGGTCGGGGTCGGACAGGTTGACCGCGCCGAGGCGGCGTTGCATGTCCTCGAACGTACCCGGGTCGCCGGTCAGGGCTAGTGCGTGCGCGTCCGCGCGAGCCTCGATCCGCCGCGACACGAACGCCTGCGCCGGGCCGCCGGCCAGCCCGGCGACCGTGGCCACCGCGAGGAGCAGCCCGATCGCGCGCGGCTCGCCGATGGACGTGACGCCGGCCAGCCGCAGCAGTCCGGTC
The DNA here is from genome assembly GCA_036001925.1 of Actinoplanes sp. Taxonomy (GTDB): domain Bacteria; phylum Actinomycetota; class Actinomycetes; order Mycobacteriales; family Micromonosporaceae; genus Actinoplanes. The sequence goes on along the minus strand of DASYTU010000072.1, from coordinate 49,267 downwards.
CACGACCCGAGCAGAAACAGCACGATCACCCCGGCGGCGGTGCCTAGTGCACCGATCAGCGTGCCGTTGAGCACGTCGTTGTCCTTGGCGTGGCCCAGCTCGTGCGCGACGACCGAGATCACCTCTGCCGGCGTCGCCTCGGCGAGCATCGTGTCGTAGACGACGATCCGGCGGGTCGGCCCGAAGCCGGACACGTACGCGTTCACGGTCCGGGTACGCCGCGACGCGTCGGCGACGAGCACGTCGCGCACGGGCACGCCGTCCCGGTCGGCGAGCGCGATCAGCTCGCTGCGCAGCGCTCCCGCGGGCATCGGCGTGAATTTGTTGAAGATGGGCTCGACGATCACCGGCAGCACGAACGACAGCAGCACCACCAGCGCCGCGGCGCCCACCGCGCCGACCGCCCACCACCAGCGCGGCGCGAGCTTGACCACGGTGTAGAAGCCGAGCAGCGCGATCCCGCCGATGACCGCGCCGACGGCGTACGACTTCGCGACGTCGACCGCCCACCCGCCCCAGGACTGGGTGGAGATGCCGTAGCGGACCACGATCGTGTGCCGCCACGCGGCGAACGGCAGGGCGATCACCTCGACCAGGAGCACGACGGCGAGCCCGCCGAGCACGGCCTGCGCGACCCAGTTCCCGCCGAACGGGCGCCCGGCCAGCGACACCAGACGCGCACCCAGCGGCGTGAGCCCGACCGCGAGCGCGGCGATCAGCCCGAAGGCCACGCCGCCGTAGAGCGCCGGCCGCAGCGCCGAGTGGAACTCTCTGGCCCGGGCGACCTGGTTGGGCGGCAGCTGCCCGAGCGCGGCGATCTGGTCGGCGCGCGGCGCCGGTGGCCGGTGCCAGGGGATCAGCGTCCAGGCGAGCGCGACCAGCGCGAGGACCAGCACGCCGAGGACGCACACCGCCCACAGCCGCGGCGTCATGCGGAACAACCGCGCCACTTCATCTGCTCGCACCCCTTTCGCATGGCGCCGCCCATCTTAGGGAGCCGGTCACGCGACGTGGCTGCGGCGCGGGAACCTCCGGACCGCCACCGGCGGCGCCGGCGTCTCGAGCAGCTGCACGTCGAAGCCGGCCAGCTCGAAGGTCTCGATCGCGCGCAACTCGCTGGGCATCAGGTCGCGGATCCCGTCGGGCGTGTCCAGCAGCGCGCCGACCAGGCACCCCTTGCACTCGTCGGCCCGTTCGGCACAGCGACCGCAGTCGATGATCATCACTCCTCCTCTGCGTGGTGGCCGGCCGCGGCAACGAAGGGGGAAGCAATGTCGCGGACCGACCACCATCGGTGACAGTCACGCTATGCAAGGGGTACGACAAAACCCGAAGCGCAGGTCAGGAACGGGCCAGGCGGCGCAGCAGCGAGTCGGCACCCATGGGGTAAGCCCCGTGGCGGCGGACCCCGTCGGCGACCTCTCGATCGGATGAGATGACCACGATCGGGCGGCCCGAGGGCTCCGCGCGTACCAGCTGCCGGATGAGCTCGTCCGCGGTGTCGCCCTTGCGGGAGAACAGCACGCGTACCCCGCGCGGCGTCGGCGGCAGGCCGTGCACCCGTTCCGCACCGTCGAAGACCACCGTGACCTCGTCGCCGGTCTGCGCCGCGATGCCGCCCAACCCGGTGATCAGCCGCTTGCGTTGATGCTCCAGCGACATCTCGGCGAAGCCCCGCTTGGTCACGTTGTAGCCGTCGACGATGAGGTGCGCCCGCGGCAACGCCAGCAGCTGGTCCAGCCGCCCGGGGTCGTCGGTGTCCTGGGCCCGGGCACGGGACCGCTCGGGCGAAACCGGGCGGTCCGCGGAGCTGTCCGCGACGAAGTCGGCCGGCAGCTTGTCGGTGGGGCCGAGCGCCAGCTCGCGGCGCAGCCCCGACGCCGCCTGCCCGATCGTCTCGAGCAGCAGCCAGAGGCGGGCGTCGTCGATGGCCCGGGCGTCCTTGGCGGCCTGCTTACCGGTCGCGGCCATAGCCTCCGCCTCGGAAAGGCGCATCTTCAGCCGCCGTACCTCCGCTTCGTGGTCCGTGTTGATCCGGGACGCGCGGCCCTTCTCGGTGGCGAGGAGCTCGCTGGCGCGGCGCTGCGCCGCCTGCGACTCGCGCAGCGCCTTCGTGGTCGCCCGCGCCTCCTCGCGCAGCTGGTCCAGCTCCTCGCGGACCCGGGCGAGCTCGTCACGGAGCTTGTCGGCCTCGACCCGGGCGACGGCCCGGTCATGCTCCGCGCGCGCGGCACGTTGCTCCGCATCGCGGACCTGACTGGCCACGGCCTCGCTGTCCGCCTCGGCCCGCACGGCCTCGCCCGCGGCCTCGACCAGATCACGCCAGCCGGCGGGCCGGGCCAGGTACGCCAGCGCGGCAACCTCCACCGGGTCGGCCGCGGCCGGCGCCATGCCGTTCGCGACGGCCGCGCCCAGGTCGCCGGCCTCGGTCACAATCCGGCCGGAGATCCGCTGCCGGAACAGCGGGTCGGCGGCGAGCTGGGCGGCGATGGCCTGGCCGCCGTGACGGGCACGGCGGTTCGGTGCGAACCGGGCGACCCGGCGCAGCGGCACGGGCATCTCCTCAACCGGCATGCCCGGCAGGGCCGCGGCCGCGAGCGCGGTGATCCGCTGGCGGACCGGCTCCGGAAGCATGGGCTCCGGCGCGAAATCCACGTCGTCGGGCACGTCGATGTCCGCCCCCGGCTGGGGGCGGTCGTCGAACGGCAACGGCATGGACATCGAACCATTCTCCATCGTGCGGCCCGGAAAAGCTTGCGGACGCAACTGATCTTTTACAGCCGGCCCCGAAAGAGCCCCGTGCGGCGGCCGGGCCGCCGATCGCAGGACCGGCCCGAAGCGCTCGGACGGCGGCCGGGCGGCCGACCGCAGGGCCGCCCCGAAGTGCCCGTGCGGGGCCGGACCGCCAGCTGCGCGAGGTGGCCGTGAGGTGGCCCGAGACGCGGCCGAAGCGGGTCCGGACCGACAGCCCCGCGCGTCGGATCCCGCTTTTGTCGTACCCGCGTCCTAATCTCCGCGCCGTGGTGACACAACCGGCCGACGTCGACGACGCCGCGCGCAGCCAGGGCGGCGCACATGTCCCGGGAGCCGCGAGATTCGTGCAGGGCACGCTGGACACGCTCCTCAGCGCCGACGGCTCCGTCGACCCGGCGGCGCTGTCGTTGCGGGATACGACGTTCGTCGTGCTCGACATCGAGACGACCGGCGGCGCGCCGGACGGTGCCGGCATCACCGAGATCGGCGCGGTCAAGGTCCGCGGCGGCGAGCAGCTCGGCGTCTTCGGCACGCTGGTCAACCCGGGCGAGCGGCTGCCGCCGTTCATCACCGTGCTGACCGGCATCACCGAGGCGATGCTGGCCCCCGCGCCGCCGATCGAGGCGGTACTGCCCAGTTTGCTGGAGTTCCTGCGCGGCTCGGTCCTGGTGGCCCACAACGCGCCCTACGACGTTGGTTTTCTCAAGGCCGCCTGCGCCCGGCACGGGTACGTGTGGCCCTCGCTGCGCGTGCTGGACACCGCGGCGGTGGCCCGGCGCGCACTGACCCGCGACGAGGTGCCGAACCGCAAGCTCGCCACGCTCGCCCAGTACTTCCACGCCAACGTGCAGCCCACTCACCGCGCGCTCGACGACGCGCGGGCCACCGTCGACGTGCTGCACGGTCTGATCGAGCGGCTCGGCAGCTACCGGGTGCACACGATGGGCGATGCCATCGAGTTCGCCAAGGCGGTCAGCCCCACGCAGCGCCGCCAGCGGCATCTCGCCGAGGGACTGCCACACGTTCCGGGCGTTTACGTCTTCCGGGCCGGGGACGGACGGCCCCTCTACGTCGGCACCTCGAAGGACATCGCGGCCCGCGTACGCACCTACTTCACGGCCAGCGAGAAGCGGGCGCGGATCTCCGAGATGCTCGCCGCGGCCACCCGGGTGGAGGCGGTGGAATGCGCCCACGCGCTCGAGGCCGAGGTGCGCGAGCTGCGGCTCATCGCGGCGCACTCGCCGCCGTACAACCGCCGGTCGAAGTATCCCGAGCGGGTCGTCTGGCTCAAGCTGACCGCCGAGGCCTACCCGCGGCTCTCCGTCGTGCGCGCGCTGGCCGACGACGGCGCCGCGTACCTCGGGCCGTTCTCCTCACGCCGGACGGCCGAACTGGCCGCGGCCGGCGTCTACGACGCCGTGCCCTTGCGCCAGTGCTCGCACAAGCTCTCCACCCGCACCCAGATCCCGGCCTGCGCGCTGGCCGAGCTGGGCAAATGTCCCGCTCCCTGCGAGCACAAGATCACCACAGAGGAGTACGCGCGACGCGCCGCCCTGCCGTTCCAGACCGCGACCTACGGCGACCCGGAGCCGGTCGTCGAGGCGCTGATGGCCCGCATCGAAGTACTCTCCGAGCGGCAGCGCTACGAGGAGGCGGCGGTGATCCGCTCCCGGCTCATCGCGTTGCTGCGGGCCACGATTCGGATGCAGCGGCTCGGCGCGCTGACCCGGCTCGCGGAGATGGTGGCGGCCCGGCGTAACGCCGTGGGCGGCTGGGAGATCATCGTTGTCCGGCACGGCCGGCTGGCCGGCGCCGCGACGTCGCCGTCGCGCGAACATCCACGCCCGACGCTGGACGCCGCCCGGGCTACGGCCGAGACCGTCCGGCCGGGACCGGGACCGGTTCCGGCCACGTCGGCGGAGGAAACGGAGCGGATCCTGGCATGGCTGGAGCACCCCGACACCCGCTTGGTGGAGACGTCCGGCGACTGGGTGTCACCGGCTCGTGGCGCGGCGCGCTTCACCAACCTGCTCACCAGGGCCGAGGCGGCAGCAACGGCGAGAGACTCATCCGTTCGCTCACTGGTAACTGACCGTTCGGATGACGCCCGCTCGCTTACTCTTTAGGGCACGCGAGGTCCCCCGGTCGCCGGACGGCACGTCGCGCGCTTCTTCGTACCTCGGGTGTAACGAACGGTGAGGGGGTGTCCGAGTGGATGTCGACGCCGGCCACGGCGCCGCCCTTGGACGTGCCCTGCCGACGCCTGGTCCGCCCTCGGACATGACCCTCGGGCAGCGCTTGCGCATGCTGCTCAGCTTCCCCGGCAACGACGACGACCCGGTCGCCAAGCTGACCCGTACCCACAAGGGCATCCACCCGTCGGCCGATGCGAACATCCTGCGCCGCAGCTACTCGGTGGCCGACAACATGCACCGAGGCCAGGTACGCAAGAGCGGCGAACCGTACATCACCCATCCGCTCGCGGTGGCGCAGATCTGCGCCGAGCTCGGCATGGACACCACCACGCTGGTTGCCGCGCTGCTGCACGACACGGTGGAGGACACGGACTACACGCTCGAGACGCTGCGCGGCGACTTCGGCCCCGAGGTGGCCCACCTGGTCGACGGCGTGACCAAGTTCGACAAGACGTTCTACGGCAACGCCGCCGAGGCCGAGACCATCCGCAAGATGATCGTCGCGGCGGGCAAGGACGTCCGCGTGCTGGTCATCAAGCTAGCCGACCGGCTGCACAACATGCGGACGCTGGACGCCCGCTCCCCCGCCTCCCGGGCCCGGATCGCCACGTCGACACTCGACGTGCTGGTCCCGCTCTGCGACCGGCTCGGCATCCAGGCCCTCAAGCGCGACCTCGACGACGTGGTGCTGTACCACCTCGAGCCGGAGGCGTACGCGCGCATCGACGAGCACGTGACGAACCGCCCCGGCTGGGACGAATACCTCGACGCCGTGACCGCCAAGGCCCGTACGGCGTTGCGCCGCATCAAGGTGAACGCCCAGGTCGCGCCGCGCCCACGGCACTACTACTCGATCTGGAAGGACACCGTCGCGGGCGGCCACAAGGTCCCGCTGGACCTGCCGCGCATTGCCGTGATCGTGGACGGACCCGACACGGACTGCTATGCGGCGCTGGGCGCGATCCACGGCCAATGGCGCCCGGTGGCCGGCCGGTTCAAGGACTTCATCGCGTCACCGAAGAACAACCTCTACCGCTCGCTGCACACCACTGTCACCGGTCCGGAAGGCCAGCTGGTCGAGGTCCTGATCCGTACGGAAGCGATGAACCGCTGCGCCGAGTTCGGCGTCGCCACCGGCTTCCGGTACCCGAAGACCGCCGACCTCGCCGAGACGCCCGGCTCCGACCAGCTGACCTGGCTGAGGCGGGTGCTGGACTGGCAGCAGGACACCACCGACGCCGCCCAGTTCCTCGCCTCGCTGCGGTGCGACCTGGCCGATGGGCAGATCACGGTGTTCGCCCAGGGACACGCGTTTGAACTGCCGCCCGGCTCCACGCCGGTCGACCTCGCGTACGAATTGAGCCCGGAGAAGGGTGATCAGGCTCTGGCCGCGACGATCAACGGCCGGCTCGCCCCGCTCAGCTCGCAGCTGTGCGACGGGGACGTGGTGGAGATCTTCACCGAGACCGATGGACACGTCGAGGTCGAGCCGGGCACGGCACCGCGCGGTCCCCGGCGGGAGTGGCTCGGCTTCGTGAAGTCGAACCAGGCCCAGATGCTGATCAGCCGCTACTTCGCCGAGGAGAACGCGCCCGGCATCAGCATCGCCGACAAGGTCCGCCTCGGCCGGGCCACCATCGGGCTCACGCTGCGCAAGCACGACCGCGCCCTGGCCAGCGAGGTGCCGCTGCGCCGCCTCGCCGAGGGGCTCGGCTACCCGGACCTGGAGACCATGCTGGTGGCGGTGACCGAACGCAACCTCGAGCCCGACCACGTGGTCGAGCAGTTGATCGCACTCGTGGACCACCCCGACTGACCGTCACCAACCGCCCGATAGCCTGGCGGGCGTGAATATGTCCCGGCAGGTGCGCGGCTGTGCGTACCAGATGTTCTATCGGATGCCGGGCTCTGTGCGGCGCCGCCTGGTCCGCCTGGTGGTCGCCAAGTACCTGGTCGGCGCGGTCACCCTGGTGCGCGACTCCGAGGCGCCCGCACCGGGCCGCCTGCTGTTGCTGCGGCAGCCGCCCGGCCGCCGCTGGGGCCTCCCGGCCGGCCTGCTCAAGCGCAGGGAGGCGCCGGCCGTCGCGGCGGCCCGGGAGCTCTTCGAGGAGTCCGGGATCGTGATCGATCCGGGCAAGCTTGTTCCGGCCATACCGAATGCGATCGTGCACGCCCAGGGTGTGGTCGACACCGTCTTCACGGTCTCGGTGCCGGCGTCGAGGACCCCGCTGGTCGTCGACGGCGCCGAGGTGCTCGAGGCCCGGTGGTTCCCGATCGACGCGCTGCCCCCGCTGACCAGAAACACCGCAGGGCTGCTCGCGGTGTACGGCATCGGGCCGTGGGCATGACCGACTGCACCGAGCCCCGCGAGGGCCAGGAGGGCATGCCGAACGTGGGCACAGCATGACCGACGTCTGCGCGGTGGTGCTCGCCGCGGGTGAGGGCCGGCGGCTGCGGCCGCTGACGAACCTGCTGCCCAAGGCGCTCTGCCCGGTCGGTAACGTCGCGCTGCTCGATCGCGCGCTGCGCCGGGTGGCCGGGATCGGCCTGTCGGGTCCCGCGGACGTCGCGGTCAACGCCGCCTACCTGGCCGAGCAGATCGAGGACAGCGTCGGCGACCGCGCGCACGTATCGGTCGAGCCGGACGGGCCGCTCGGCACCGCGGGCGGGGTGGGTAACCTCCGGGGCTGGATCGGTGGCCGCGGTGCTCTCGTCGGCAACGCCGACGCCTACCTGGCGGACCCCCGCCGCGAGCCCGGCAAGGACATCGCGGCGCTCCTGGACGGCTGGACCGGCGACACGGTCCGGATGCTGACGCTGCCGGTGCTGCCCGGAGACACCGGCGGCTTCAGCGGACGGCGCTTTGCGGGGTTCTCGCTGTTGCCGTGGCGCTACGTTCGCGACCTGCCGGCGGAGCAGGGCAGCCTGGTCCACGCCGTGTGGCGGCCCGCGGAGGCGCGCGGGGAGCTCGAGTTGGTCGGTTACGGCGGCGTCTACATCGACAGCGGCACCCCGGCCGACTACCTGAGGGCCAATCTGCACGCGGCGGGCGGCCAGAACATGGTGGACGCGTCGGCGACAGTCACCGGCCACGCCGAGTCCTGCGTGATAGGCGCACATGCGGAGGTCGCCGGCCGGGCAACGCGCTGCGTGATCTGGCCCCACGCGAAGGTCACGGCATCGGAGTCCCTGACCAACGCGATCCGCGCCCCACAAGGCCTAACCGTCCGACCCGGTTCCCCGCGGTGATCATGGGGTTAGGGCGGTGTAATGCCCGGATTATCCGTCCTAACCCCATGATCGACAGGCTGAGACACAGGATGCGACAGAGTGGGGTGGGGTGGGGTGGATAGCATGGGTTGGTCAATCCCCTCACTGTTGAGGAGTCCCGTGAATACCGCGATCGTGCACATCGACTGCGCCACCGACTCCATTCCGGAAGTCGCCGAGGCGCTCGCGGCCCTGCCCGGGGTCAGCGAGGTCTACTCCGTCGCCGGCAACGTCGACCTGATCGCGATCGTGCGGGTGTCCCATTTCGACGACATCGCCGAGGTCATCGCGGGCCGCATCTCCAAGACGCCCGGAGTGCTCAACACCGAGTCGCACATCGCGTTCCGGGCGTACTCGAAGCACGATCTCGAGGACGCGTTCGCCATCGGCCTGCCCGCGGCGGACTGAGAGCGGCCCACCGGCGGACTGAGAGCGGCCCACCGGCTGCGCCGGCGGGCCGCTCCCTTGGCAGGGTCAGTGTGGCAGGGTCAGTGGCCCGAGGTGATCTCCTCGCGCTCGGCCGTCACGGGCGGCATGCCCGGCGAGACCGGGGCCTCGGCCGGCTTCTCGATCGGGACGAAGAAGCCCTTCACGGCGGGTGCGAGCGCCCCGAGTCGGTTCATCTTCTTCGGCACGACCCATCCCGCGTAGTCGAGCGCCCGCGGGTGGCCGTGTTCGTCCACCGGACCCAGCGGCTGATGAATCTCGACGAAGCGGCCGTCCGGTAGGCGTTTGATGATGCCGGTCTCCACTCCGTGAGCGAGAACCTCACGATCGTGCTGTTGCAGGCCCAGGCAGATGCGCATGGTGATGAAGTACGCCAGCGGTGGACCGATCAGCAGCCCGATGCGGCCGGCCCAGGTCGTTGCGTTCAGGCTGAGGTGGAACTTGTCGGCGATCACGTCGTTGCCGCCGGAGAGCGTGGCGACCACGAAGAACGTGAGGGCCATCGCACCCACACCGGCCCGCTCGGGCACGTCCCGCGGCCGCTGGAGCAGGTGATGCATGCGGTGATCCTTGTTACGCCGCGCCTCGATGAACGGATAGAAGATCGGCACGGTGGTCAGTGCGCCGAGGCCTACCACGGCGGGCCAGAACAACGGCGGGATGCTGTAGCCGTGGCCGCCCCCGATATAGATGGGCAACGTGATCTGCCACGCCGGCATGAGACGGACCAAGCCGTCCATGAACATGACATACCAGTCGGGCTGGCTCGCCGACGACACCTCGGACGCTCGGTACGGCCCGAACAGCCAGATCGGGTTGATCTGGAACAGTCCCGCCAGCAGCGCGACGACGCCGAAGACGCTCATGAGGAAGCCGGTCTGCTTCATGATGTACCGCGGGAAGAACCGCTCGCCGACCACGTTACGGTTCGTCCGCATCGGCCCGGGCCACTGGGAGTGCTTCTGCACGAACACCAGACCCACATGCACGGTGATCAGCGCGAGCAGGATGGCCGGGATGAGCAGCACGTGCAAGATATAGAAGCGGCCAATGATCAGATCGCCCGGGAACTCGCCGCCGAAGACCGACGACGAGACCCAGGTGCCCACCACCGGGATGGACAGCATGATCGCGGAGGCGATGCGGAGGCCAGTGCCGGACAGGCCGTCGTCCGGCAGCGAGTAGCCGGTGAACCCTTCCAGGAAGCCGAGCAGGAACAGCGTCACGCCGATCGCCCAGTTCGTCTCCCGCGGCTTGCGGAACGCACCGGTGAAGAAGATGCGCGTCATGTGCACGACGATCGCCGCCATGAACAGGAGCGCCGCCCAGTGGTGCATCTGCCGCAGGAACAGGCCGCCTCGCACCTCGAACGACAGCCGCAAGGACGACTCGTACGCCGCGGACATCTCCGCGCCACGCAATGCCGGATACGCGCCGTTGTAGGCGACCTCCTTCATCGACGGGTCGAAGAAGAAGGCCAGGAACGTGCCGGTGAGAAGCAGGAGGATGAACGAGAACAGCGCGATCTCGCCGAGCAGGAAGGACCAGTGGTCGGGGAAGACCTTGTTCAGAATCCCGCGCAGCGGTGTGGCGGCCTTGAACCGTTCGTCGAGCCCCGTGCCTACTTTGGCAGGGACTTCCGAAATATCGAACTTTCGGCGCTTCATGGCCGCTCCCAGAAGTCAGGCCCGACGGTCTCTCGGTAATCCGACGCTGCCACAAAGAAGCCTTCCGCGTCCAGCGCGAGGGGCAGCATGGGCAGCCTGCGGCTCGCCGGGCCGAAGATGGGCCGAGCGTTATCGGTGATGAGGAACTGGGACTGGTGGCACGGGCAGAGCAAACGGTTTGTCTGCTGCTCGTACAGGCTCGCGGGGCAGCCGGCGTGGGTGCAGATCTTCGAGTACGCGGCGTAGTTGCCCCACAACGCGCCCTTGTTCGTCTTGTCGTTGTCGCTCTTGAGGTGCGCGGCCGCCGCGTCCTCCGCGCGTAGGTGGATGAGCAGCGTGGGCGAGTCGGCGTACACGTTCGTCGCGCCGCCCGGGATGCCGGGGAACACCGTGATCTGGCCGCCGACGCTGATGTCCTCGGGCCGGATGGGTGTGCCGTCCTCGCGGGTCAGCCGGACCGGCTTGTTTCCGTTCGGCACCGGGTCGAAGCCGGTGTGGAACATCATCGGCCGGGAGCCCTTGTGCGGGTTCTCGATCAGCCCGCCGATCAGCGGCGCCACCGCGACCAGGCCGAGCGGCGCCAGGCCCAGCGCGACCGCGCCCTTGAGCAGCGGCCGCCGCTGCACGCCCAGCTCTTCCACCACGAAGAGCATGGTCTGGCCGGTGATCACCCGCTCGTCCTCGGGGGACGGCCCGTCGTGCCGGGTCTGGATCAACACCTCGTGCGGCAGCAGCTTCCTGGCCCAGGCCAGGATCGCGAAGCCGAGCGCGAACAGCGAGATCGCCAGCGTGAGACCCAGGACCGGCGTGTAGTAGTCGTTGATCGTGTTGCCGAGCTCGAAACGCCACGGCCACCAGATGTACGCGACCAGGAATGCCAGCGCCGCGGCTCCCGAGAGCATGAACAACAAGGCGATATTGCGTACGACACGCTTCTCCGCCGTCGAGTTTGGCGTCGGGAACTGCGACTCGTACGTGACGATCTCGATGTCGTCGCGCCGCGTCCCCTCCTTGACGATCTCGAAGCGAGACAGCCGGGGGTCGTGCACATCGACCGGCTCCGTGCCGGCGCTGCGGCCCCCGTCCTTCAGAACCGTCATGATTTCCCCGCAATCCACAGCGCCGTGAAGACCAGGATCGTGATGCCGACGACGAAGATGGCCAGGCCCTCGGTGACGGGGCCGTACCGGCCCAGGTTGAACAGCCCGCCCGGGTCCTTGTCGTGCTGGATCTGGGTCGTGACGTACGTGATGATCTCGCGCTTCTGGTCCGGCGTGAGCTCGTTGTCGCCGAACACTGGCATGTTCTGCGGCCCGCTCAGCATGGCCGCGTAGATCTGCTTGGGGGTGGCCTTGTACAGGCTCGGCGCGTACTTGCCGGAGGACAGCGCGCCGCCCGCGCCGCCGAAGCCGTGGCACGAGGTGCAGTTGAGCCGGAACAGTTCGCCGCCATTGGACAGCGCATCCGGATTGGACTTCAGGTCGTCTGTGTACGGCCCGGGCGGCAGCTGCGAGCCACCACCCAACTCCTGGATGTACTGCGCGATCTGCTTGGTCTGATCCTCGTTGAACATCGGCGGCTTCTCTTCGGCCTGAGCTTCCTGCCGGGTCATCGGCATGCGGCCGGTGCCGACCTGGAACTCCACCGCGGCGGAACCGACGCCGATCAGGGTGGGACCGCGGCCCGGGACGCCCTCGGCGTGCATGCCGTGGCAGCTGATACAGCTGTTGTCGAAGAGCGCCTTGCCCTGTTGCGCCGCCGCAGACAGCGGCCGGTCGTCCTCGGCGAACGCGCCCGGGGCGAAGGCGGTGTAGACACCGCCGGCCAGGGCCAGGGCGGCGATCATGCGGGCCGCCGCGCCGAAGCGGCGGCGCGCCTTGCTCGGCGCCGATCGCCGCCGGCGGAACACCCGGAAGCGCCGACCGGCGGGGGTGTCAGAAGTCATGGGCTGTGTCCTCTGGAGTTCGGCCTTGACGTGAACGGGCGGCTACTGCAGCCAGTAGATCATCGAGAAGAGGGCGATCCACACGATGTCGACGAAGTGCCAGTAGTACGACACGACGATGGCGGAGGTGGCCTGCGCCGGCGTGAACCGGCCCATGGTCGTACGGATCATGAAGACGATGAACGCGATGAGACCACCGGTGACGTGCAGGCCGTGGAAGCCCGTCGTCAGGTAGAACATCGAGCCGTACCCGTCGCTGTTGATCTTAATGCCGTCACTGACCAGGCTGCGGTACTCGTAGCCCTGGCCGAGCACGAAGATCAGGCCCATGATGAACGTAATGGTGAACCAGCGCCGCAGCGCGAACACGTCACCCTTCTCCGCCGCGAACACGCCGAGCTGGCACGTGATCGAGGAAGACACCAGCACGATCGTGTTGACGGTCGCGAACGGGACGGTGAGCTTGGGCGTGTGCTCCTGCCACAGGCCGTAGTCCGCGGCACGGATCGCGAAGTACATCGCGAACAACGCGGCGAAGAACATGAGCTCGCTGGAGAGCCACACGATGGTCCCGACGCTGACCATGTTGGGACGGGTCAGCGAGTGGATCTGGCTTCTGTCGATGGCTGAGGCCGCTGTCACGGCCTCATTATTGCCCCGCGATCAGGACAACGTGCCGCGGGGGGCCCAATCGGCACGTGTCGCGGCCCGGTGGAACCTTCTGCCTGGCGGTAGGCCTAGCCTCGAATGGTGCAGCTCGCCGATATCCCCACTCCGGCGGTCGCGGCCGGAGATACTGTCCTCCCGCCGTTCACGCCCGCGGAGATCTTCACGCAGGTCCGGCTGACCAGCGTGATCGCCGTGTTTCTGCTGGTCGCGGCCGCGTTGTACGGCTACGGCGTCTACCGGCTGCGGCTGCGCGGCGACCATTGGCCGCCCGGGCGCACGGTCGCGTTCGCGCTCGGCGGGCTCGGCTCCATCGCGGCCGTCACGGTGACCGGGATCGAGGCGTACGACGACACGCTGCTGTCCGTGCACATGGTCCAGCACATGGTCCTCTCCATGGTCGGCCCGATCTTCCTCGCCCTGGGCGCGCCGGTCACGCTCGCGTTGCGCACGCTCCCCCCGCATCCGCGCAAGGTCCTGCTGGCCGTGCTGCACAGCCGTGTGGTGAAGGTGCTGACGTTCCCGCTGGTCGCGTTCGCGCTGTTCATCGCCAACCCGTTCATCCTGTACTTCACGAATGTCTACCGGCTCACGCTCGAGCACGAATGGCTGCACGAGCTCGTCCACGTGCACTTCATAGTCACCGGCTGCCTGTTCTTCTGGCCGCTGCTCGGCCTGGATCCGCTGCCCAACCGCTGGCCGTACCCGGCCCGTGCGCTGCTCATGGTGCTGTCGGTGCCGTTCCACACGGTCCTCGGCCTGACGATCATGCAGAGCAAGACGCTGGTCGGCGGGGATTGGTACCCGAACCTGCACCTCACCTGGTCGAACCCCTGGAGCGACCAGGTTGTCGCAGGCGGCATCCTCTGGGCCGGTGGGGAGATCGTCAGCGTCACCATGCTGGGCATCCTGGTCCTGCAGTGGATCAAACAATCCGAGCGCGAGGCGAAACGGATCGACCGCGCGCTCGACCGGGCCGAGGCCGCGGAGGCGGCGCGGCTCGCCGCCGCCACGAGCCAGGACACGGTGGTACGCCCACGGCCGGACCACGACTGACCGGTTCGGTACGATCGCGGGCAGCCGGGTCACGTCAAGGAGCTGGATCACCTCATGAGCGACAACTACACCGTCCTGCTCTACAGCGACGACCCCGCGATCCGCGACCGGTTCCGGCTCGCCATCGGTCCCCGGCCGGCCGCCGACCTGTCGCTCGAGTTCGTCGACGCGTCGACGTGGGAGGAGTGCCGCCGGCTCCTCGACGAGTACGAGATCGACTTGATGATCCTGGACGGCGAGGCGGCTCCCGCCGGCGGCCTCGGCATCGCGCGCCAGACCAAGGACGAGTACGCCGACCCGCCGCCGACGTGCGTCGTCATCGCCCGCGCCGCCGACCGCTGGCTGGCCGCGTTCGCCCAGGTCGACGCCACGCTGGTCTATCCGCTCGACCCGGTCACCATCGGTCAGACGATCGCCCGCCTGCTGCGCGCTCGCCGGGACGGTGCGGTGCCACGGGGCACCATGCACACGCTCGGCTAGATACCCTTCACACCTGTCGTCCCGTATCCATCGACGGAGGCCCCGCCATGGGCGTACCTACCTGGCCGAACCTGCTGAGCGCCCTGCTTCGGGGCGAGGAGCTCTCCGCGCAGGACACAGCCTGGGCCATGGGCGAGATCATGAAGGGTGACGCTACGCCGGTGCAGGTCGCCGGTCTCGCCGTGGCTCTGCGGGCCAAGGGCGAGACACCGGCCGAATTGGCTGGGCTGGTCGAGGCGATGCTGGCCAACGCCACGCCCGTGGAGTTGCCGGAGGAGGTCCGCGCCGACGCCGTCGACGTGGTCGGCACCGGCGGCGACCGGGCGAACACGGTGAACATCTCCACGATGGCGGCGATCATCGTCGCGGCGGCCGGCGTCACGGTCGTCAAGCACGGCAACCGGTCCGCGTCGTCCGCCTGCGGCACGGCCGACCTGCTGGAGTACCTGGGCATCCCGCTCGACCTCGGTCCGGAGAGCGTGGCCCGGACGATCAGCGAAGCGGGGATCGGATTCTGCTTCGCGGCGCGGTTCCACCCCGGCATGCGGCACGCCGCGGTCACCCGCCGCGAGCTGGCCGTACCGACGTTCTTCAACATGCTCGGCCCGCTGACCAACCCGGCGCGGCCGCGCTCGGCCGCGGTGGGCTGCTTCGATCGGCGGATGGCGCCCGTGATGGCCGAGGTGTTCGCCCGCCGCGGCGACTCGGCACTGGTCATGCGCGGCGAAGACGGCCTCGACGAGTTCACCACGGCGGCGCCGACCCGGATCTGGATCGCCCGCGACGGCAAGGTCGAGGAGACCGTGGTGGACGCGGTGGACCTCGGCGTGCCCCGCAGTGCGCCAGGCGACCTGCGCGGCGACGACCCCGCTTACAACGCCGCCGCGGCCATCCGGATGTTCGCCGGCGACACCGGCCCGATCCGCGACGCGGTGCTGGTGAACGCGGCCGCCGCTTTCGCGGCGCACGCCGGCTTCCCGGGCGAGTTCGCAGAGACGATGCGGGCCGGCATCGCCCGGGCCGCCGAGACAGTGGACTCGGGAGCCGCGACGGCGCAGCTGGCCCGCTGGGTCGAGACCGCCAAGGCAGCGAAGGCCGCCGAGACCGTCGTCTGATTCCCGCTCGGCTCGTCAAGGCGGCGCGAGCCCGTCGGCGCGGAGCGCCGACCAGCCAGCCCAGCTCGCGCCGCGTCGCTGTCTTCCGGCCGAGGAGGACAAGGGCGAAGCCCGTCGTCCCCCGCAGGCTGGAAGGCAGCGACGTCAAGGCGGCGCGAGCCCGTCGGCGCGGAGCGCCGACCAGCCAGCCCAGCAATACCGACACGCCGAGCGGCCTCCACCGCGATGCGGGCAACCCGTGGCAGCGTCGAAATTGACATCCGGGTAATTCCAGCTGCAGGCGTTGAGGAGGAGCCCGTGGAACAACGCGACATGCGCTGCCCGATCTGCGACGGCGAGATGCTGTTCGAGGTGCCGCCCTGCACGGACGGCCACGACGACTGCCCCGAGCTGGTCTGCACCGGCTGCGGCGCGGCCGAGGTCCTGATGCCCATCACGCCGCGCCTCTGGCACCGCCCCCGCGGCCGGGTGGCCCCGCACCAACGCAGCGCCGCATAGCGGACGGCCCGCGGCACCACACATGCGGTGGGACGCGGGCGATTCGGCTTGGGCCGGTCAGTGCTCGGCGGGGTGCCGGCTGCCGGAGTAGTACTCGAAGAGCAGTCCGCACGCCGAGAAGATCACCATGATCAGGCCGGCCGCGACCAGCCACCACATCACGAACACCAGGCCGAGGCCGGCCAGGGCGGCGGCCACCGCCAGACCGAACGGCCAGTAGCTGCCGGGGCTGAAGAAGCCGATCTCGCCCGCGCCCTCGGCGATCTCGGCGTCCGGCCGGTCCTCCGGGCGTAGATCGATGCGGCGTGAGACGAACCAGAAGAAGCCACCGCACATGGTGCAGAGCAGGCCGGACAGGACGAGCGCAACGGTGCCGATCCACTCCAGGTGGCCGCTTTCCCCGCGGGTCCACAGGGCGTACACGAGCGCGGCCGCGAACAGGAAACCGGCGACCCCGATGAAGATCTTGTACTCAGTCTTCATGTTCGGCTCCTACTTCCCCGCGGCGACGGTGCCGGTCTGGTTCCAGCTCTGGTTCTGACGACGTGTGTTGAACGGCTGCGTGGTGACCGCGTAGCGCTGGTCGCCGGTGAAGCCGATCGCAGCCATGGCGTCCGGGGTGGACGCGCCGTTCTTCTTGGCCGCGAGGAACTGGTCGAACCTCTGCGGCGCGACGGCCACCAGCTCGAACTGCATGAACGCGTGGTACGTCCCGCAGAGCTCGGCGCAGCGGCCGACGTAGCGGCCCTCCTTGTCGAGCGTCACCTCGAACTGGTTGCGCGTGTTGCCGGGGAAGACGTCGCGCTTGAACAGCAGCTCCGGCACCCAGAACGAGTGGACGACGTCCTTGCTGGTCTCCTCGAACCGGATCTTCCGGCCGGTCGGCAGCACCAGCAGCGGGATGACGTCGCTGGAGCCCAGCGTGGACGCCACCGTGTGCGCCTGCTCGCCGACCCCGTCGCGGTAGTTGAACTGCCAGTTCCACTTGAACGCGACGACCTCGACGACTTGGTCCGGGTTCCTCGACAGCTTGTCGATATTGGTCTGCACGATTGCCGTGTAGTAGAAGAGGACCGCGACGATGAGGATCGGCGTGACCGTATAGAGGACCTCGATCGGCATGTTGAACCGGGTCTGCACGGGCAGCTCGTCGCCGCGCTTGCGGTACCGGATGATGCACCAGAAGATCAGGCCCCACACGAAGAAGCCGACGGCCAGCGCGGCGATGACCGAGGCGATCCACAGGTCGTACATCCTGTGGGCCTGAAGGGTGATGCCCTTGTCCGGCCAGCCGAAGTGGCCGAAGGCGTTGCCGATGCCGTCCGCGGAGCACCCCGCCAGCAGGGTCAGCAGCATCGCGCCGCCGAGGCCGACGCCGGCAAGCCGGACCGCCCGCGGCCGTGCGGCAGAACTCTTTACGCCCACCTGCTCCTGCCTCCCATGCAGCGCCACCCGATGCGAAATCCGACACCCGGCGGCGAGGCGTCACCGACGGTCGCACATTACTCGACCTGGCCCTACCCACTCGGTGCGGGGGTCGGATCTTCGATCGCCTCGGCATACCCCGAACACCGGACGATACCGTTCTCCAGGTGGAGGACGTGGACGTTCACGCCGGTGCGGCGGCGTACCTGGATGCGGCGACCGCCGCGCCGTTGCATCCGGTGGCGCGCGAGGCGTTCCTGGCCGCGCTCGAGGACGGCTGGGCCGACCCGGACCGGCTGTATGCCGCCGGCCGGCGGGCCGGCCGTCTGCTGGACGCCGCGCGGGCCGCGACGGCCGAGTCCCTGGGGGTACGCCCGGACGAGGTCTCATTCACGCCGTCCGGGACATCGGCGGTGCACGCGGCGGTCCTGGGCGGGCTGGCGGGCCGGCGCCGGGCGGGCCGGACACTGGTCCACTCGGCGATCGAGCACTCGGCCGTGCTGCACGCGGCCACCCAGCACGCGGCCACACAACACGGGGACGCCGTCGCGGTGGGCGTCGACGTGCTCGGCCGCCTGGACCTGGACGAATGGCGGCGGGCCGTGGCGGCCCCGGGTGTGGCCCTGGCCAGCCTGATCAGCGCGAGCCACGAGGTCGGTACGGTGCAGCCGGTCGCGGCCGCCGCCCGGGCATGCGCCGAGGCCGGCGTCCCGCTATACGTCGACGCCGCCCAGTCGATCGGACACGTGCCGGTGCCGCCGGGCTGGTCGCTGCTCACCGCGAGCGCGCACAAGTGGGGCGGGCCGCCGGGGGTGGGCGTGCTGGTGGTCCGCAAGGGGACGCGCTGGCTCGCCCCGTACCCCGGTGATGATCTTTATCGCCCGCGGCCGCAAGGCGCGCTCGATCTGCCGGCCGTCGTGGCGGCCGCGGCGTCCCTGCGCGCCGCGACGGCTGAGGCCGCGGCGGAGGCGGTACGCCTCACCGCGCTGGTCGACCGGATCCGGGCGACGGTCGCGGCGACCGTGCCCGACGTCGAGGTGGTCGGCGACCCGGTCGAGAGGCTGCCCCACCTGGTGACGTTCTCCTGCCTGTACGTTGACGGCGAGGCGCTGCTGCACGCCCTGGACCGGCACGGGTTCGCGGTGTCGTCGGGATCGTCGTGCACGGCGTCGACGCTGCGGCCGAGCCACGTGCTGGAGGCGATGGGCGTGCTGAGCCACGGCAACGTCCGGGTGTCGCTGCATCGCGGCACGACGGAGGCGGACGTGGACCGCTTCCTGGCGGTGCTGCCGGGCCTCGTGGCCGATATCCGGAAGGAGGCCGGACTGTGATCGTCGTGGACTGCTTGGGCCAGCGGTGCCCGCTGCCGGTGATCGCGCTCGCCCGCCGGATCGGCGACGCCGGCATGGGGGAGGTCGTCCGGGTGCTCGCCGACGATCCGGCCGCCGCGAACGACATCCCGGCCTGGTGCCGGATGAAGGGCCAGGAGTTCGTCGGCTTCGACGGGACGGCGTTCGACGTGCGCCGGGTCAGCTGAGGCGCGCGCCGGGTCAGCTGAGGCGCGCGCCGGGGTCAGCTCAGGTACGCCACCACGGGCGGCACCGGCTCCTTCGCCAGGCACGTGTCGACGACCAGGCGCGGCCCCAGGTACGGCTCGTACTCGGCTTGCCGCTCCAGGACCCGTACCCAGTCCGGGATGCCGTCGTGGTCACGGTTCGCGTACCGGGCCTCGACCCGGCGCCGGTGCTCGGCGTCGTCGCCGCAGACCACCTCGACCACCCGCAGCGGCACGTCCATCCGCTCCGCGAGATCGACCCAGAGCTGCCGGGCCGCCTTCACCGGGTTCACCGCGTCGATGATCACGTTGTGGCCGATGCTCAGCTGCACCTCGGCCAGCTCCGCCACCACCCCGTACGCGGCGTAGCCGGGTCGCGGCTCCGTGACCTCATAGCGCCGCAGCGTGAAGTCGACCGTGTCCACGGGCAGCACGGTGGCCGGCAACGCGGCCGCCACCTTCGCGGCCAGCGTGCTCTTGCCGACCCCGGGCAGGCCGGCGAAGACGGCGAGCACCATGGGGCCGCCTTCCGGGCTCAGGCGGGCAGGTACGGGTGGACCTCAGCGGCCGCGTCGTCGCCGTACGAATCGGCGAACCGCTTGGCGAAGAAGTCGCCCTTGATCTCGTACTCCTGCGGGCCGACCGTCTCCAGGACCAGGGCGGCGACCAGCGAGCCGACCTGGGCGGCCCGCTCGAGACCGAGGCCCCAGGAGATGGCGGAGAAGAAGCCGGCCCGGAAACCGTCACCGACGCCGGTCGGGTCGTCGGGGATCACGTCGCGGGCCACCGGCACGTGGATCCGCTCGATGTCGCGCCCGGTGATCTCGACGCCCTGCTTGCCGAGCGTGGTGACCCGTACCTTGACGTGGTCCAGCACCTGCTCGCCGGTCAACCGGGCCTTCTGCTCGAGCAGGGACCGCTCGTAGTCGTTCGTCAGCAGGAAGTCGGCGCCGCTGATGAGGGTGAGAACGTCGCCGCCGTCCATCCGGGCGAGCTGCTGCGACGGGTCGGCGGCGAACGCGTAGCCGCGCTCGCGGCACTCCCGCGAGTGCCGGATCATCGCGGCCGGGTCGTTGGCGCTGATCAGCACGAGGTCGAGACCGCCGGCCCGGTCGGCGACCGGTTTGAGCTCGATGTTGCGGGCCTCGGCCATGGCGCCGGCGTAGAACGAGGCGATCTGGTTGAGGTCGTCGTCGGTGGTGCAGACGAACCGGGCCGTGTGCGCCACCCCGCTGACGTGCACGGAGCCGCAGTCGACGCCGTGCCGCTCGAGCCAGGACCGGTAGTCGGCGAAGTCGGCGCCCACCGCGCCGACCAGGATCGGATGCAGGCCGAGCTGGCCCATGCCGAACGCGATGTTCGACGCCACGCCGCCGCGGCGCACCACGAGGTCGTCGACGAGGAACGACAGCGACACCTTGTGCAGCTGGTCAGCGATGAGCTGGTCGGCGAACTTGCCGGGGAAGTGCATCAGGTGGTCGGTGGCGATCGAACCGGTGACGGCGATCTTCATGTCGGCCCTCGATGTCGTGAACGGGGGGTATCGGGCTGAGCCTACCGGCAGCCCGGACACACGACAGGCCGCCCTCGAGCCGGGGGCGGCCTGTCGTGAGCGGTGTCTAGTGGAAGGAGTCGCCACACGCGCAGGAGCTCTGCGCGTTCGGGTTGTCGATCGTGAAGCCCTGGGCGTCGATCCGGTCGGCGAAGTCGATCGTCGCACCGGCGAGGTACGGCGAGCTCATCCGGTCGACCACGACCTCGACGCCGCCGAACTCGCTGACGATGTCGCCGTCCAGCGAACGCTCGTCGAAGAAGAGCTGGTAGCGAAGGCCGGAGCAGCCACCCGGCTGCACCGCGATGCGCAGGCGCAGGTCGTCGCGCCCTTCCTGCTCGATCAGGGCCTTGACCTTGACAGCGGCGACGTCGGTCAAGATGACGCCGGTCGGCGCGGCCGTGGTGGCCTCGGTCGACTCGATGTGCGCTTCAGTGGTCACGTGTGGTTCTCCCTGCCGGTCCGGATGGTCTGCCGTAATCAGCAACGCTAGCCCTTGACGCGATGATTCCCAATTCGGGTGGCCGACTTCACCTGCTCCATTGCCGGGCCAGGCGGGCGGCGATCTCCCGCAGGCCGAGAGCCGGCTCCGCCAGCGCTTTTGCCTCCGACCCGAAGTGTTCCACGAGCGAGTGCAATTCGCTCACGCCCGCGACCGCGGCCTCCCGATCCCCGGTCTCGACCCGGCCCGCGATGACCACGCACGGCAGGCCGCGGTCCCGGGCGCCGTTCGCGACGCCGGCCGCGACCTTGCCACGCAGCGACTGATGGTCGAACGACCCCTCCCCGGTGATCACCAGGTCGGCCGCGTCGAGCTCGGCCTCGAGGCCGATCAACGTCGTGACCAGGCCGATCCCGGACACCACGCGGCCGCCGAGCGCCAGCAGCGCGGCGCCGATCCCGCCGGCCGCACCGCCGCCGGGCAGCGTCGCCAGGCCGGCAACACCAAAAGCCTTTTCCAGTACGCCCGAGAAGTGCTCGAGCGCAGCGTCGAGGCGCAGCACGTCTGCCCTGGTCGCGCCCTTCTGCGGCCCGTAGACGTTGCTGGCGCCGTGCAGGCCGATCAGCGGGCTGTCGACGTCGGTGGCCGCCACGAGGCTCACCTGGCGCAGCTGGGGCCGGCCGGCCAGCCCTTCCGCGGCGCTCAGCGCGGCACCGCCGTACGGCAGCGCGTAGCCGGCGACGTCGACCGGGCCGGCGCCCAGCGCGGCCAGCATCCCCGCGCCGGCATCGTTGACCGCGGAGCCGCCCAGCCCCACCACGACCTCGGTGGCCCCCGACTCGACAGCGCCCGCGAGCAGCAGCCCGAGCCCGTACGACGTGGTCAGGTTGGGGTTGCGCTCGTCTGCGGTGAGCAGATGCAGCCCGCAGGCCTGGGCGCTCTCGACATATGCCGTCATCGTTGTCATCTGGGGTTTTCCGCCGCGGGTTGGCTCAGCATCACCGACCACAAGCACCTCCCCCGCCGCTGGGCGGCCCAGCGGGTCGACGGTCGAGACCGGGATCCGGCGCCCGCCCAGCGAGTAGGCGAGCACGTCGACGAAGCCGGGTCCGCCGTCCGCGACCGGCCGCTCGACGGTCTCGTCGGCGGGGGCGGTCTCGTGCCAGCCCTCGGCGATGGCGGCGGCCGCGGCCGGTGCGGTCAGGGTGCCGGCGAACTTGTCCGGGCAGATGAGCACGCGCACCCCCGTGAGTGTGGCAGGACACGAATTCCACCGCAGTGGCGGCGGGCGACGCTGTGCGACGATGAGTGCCGTGACCTCGACCTGGACCGAGCCCGCCAACACCGCCACCGCGCTCCTCCTGCTGGGGCGCGGTACCGATCCCGCCAGCGAGCGCGGGGTGGAATGCCCCGGCGACTTGCCAGCACCGAGCGATCCCGACCTGGTGGGCCGCGCCGCGGCGGCCAAGGCGGCGCTGGGCGATCGGGTGTTCGTGCTCGGCCACCACTACCAGCGCGACGAGGTCATCCAGTTCGCGGACGTGACCGGCGACTCCTTCAAGCTGGCCCGCGAGGCGGCGGCCCGGCCCGACGCCGAGTTCATCGTGTTCTGCGGCGTGCATTTCATGGCCGAGAGCGCGGACATCCTGACCGGGCCATCGCAGCGGGTGGTGCTGCCGGACCTGGCGGCCGGCTGCTCGATGGCGGACATGGCCGTGCTGGGCCAGGTCGAGACGGCCTGGGAGCAGTTCGAGGACCTGGGCACTGAGCCAACCCGCGGCGGAAAACAGAATGCCAAAACCGCAAACCAGGTCGTCCCCGTGACGTACATGAACTCCTCGGCCGACATCAAGGGCTTCGTCGGCCGCAACAAGGGGGTGGTGTGCACGTCCTCGAACGCCCGGCGCGCGCTGACCTGGGCGTTCGAGCAGGGTTCCCAGGTGCTCTTCCTGCCCGACCAGCACCTTGGCCGCAACACGGCGGTGCTGGAGATGGGCTTCGACCTCGACGACTGCGTGCTGTACGACCCGCACAAGCCGCACGGCGGGCTCACCCCCGAACAGTTGCGCGCCGCCAAGATGATCCTGTGGCGGGGTCACTGCTCGGTGCACGGGCGCTTCACGATCGACAGCGTCCGCGAGGTCCGCGAGCGCGTACCCGGCGTCACCGTGCTGGTGCACCCGGAATGCCGGCACGAAGTGGTCAAGGCCGCCGACATGGTCGGGTCGACGGAATACATCATCCGGGCGCTCGAGGCGGCCCCGGCCGGCTCGGCCTGGGCGGTCGGCACCGAGCTGAACCTGGTACGCCGGCTCGCGCTGGCCCACCCGGACAAACGGATCATGTTCCTCGATCGGACGGTCTGCTACTGCTCCACGATGAACCGCATCGACCTGCCGCACCTCGTGTGGTCGCTCGAGGAACTCGTGGCGGGCCGCGTGCCGAACCAGATCACTGTGGACCCGGACACCGCGCACTACGCGCGGCTCGCGCTCGACCAGATGCTCGCGCTGCCGTAAACCTACGTTGCGTGACGGGTCTTTACCCGTACGCATGCCCTTTTCTGTGTGTTGCCTTAAACATCAGCAAATCGTGCCGTCCTCGGCGTCATGGTGATTTCTGCCCCGGTCACTCAGGGCTATGCTGCCCGGGCGGCGGCCCGCGGATCCCCATCCGCCGTCCGTTCCACCCCCATTCGAATCCGGGCGTCCCCCACGCCCGCCAGCTGGAGGTTACGTTGACCGACGACGTCCTGATCGTGCACGGCGGTGCGCCGCTGCACGGACAGATCCGGGTACGTGGCGCCAAGAACCTCGTCTCCAAGGCGATGGTGGCCGCCCTGCTGGGCGAGACGCCGAGCCGGCTGTTCGACGTGCCTCGCATCCGCGACGTCGAGGTCGTCAGCGGTCTGCTCGAGCTGCACGGCGTCAAGGTCAGCAAGGGCGCCGACGACGGCGAGCTGATCATGGACCCGACGAACGTCGAGAGCGCCAGCACTGACGAGATCAACGTGCACGCCGGTTCCAGCCGGATCCCGATCCTGTTGTGCGGCCCGCTGCTGCACCGGCTGGGCCGGGCGTTCATCCCTGACCTGGGCGGCTGCCACATCGGCCCGCGCCCGATCGACTTCCACATCCAGGCGCTGCGCCAGTTCGGCGCGATCGTGGACAAGGCGCCCGAGGGCATGCACCTCACCGCGCCGAACGGCCTGCACGGCACCAAGCTCGAGCTGCCGTACCCGAGCGTGGGCGCCACCGAGCAGGTGCTGCTCACGGCGGTCCGGGCCGAGGGCGTCACCGAACTGCGCAACGCCGCCATCGAGCCGGAGATCATCGACCTGATCTGCGTCCTGCAGAAGATGGGCGCGATCATCACCGTGCACACCGATCGGGTCATCGAGATCCAGGGCGTGAAGAGGCTGCACGGCTACCACCACCGCCCGGTGCCGGACCGGATCGAGGCCGCCAGCTGGGCCGCGGCCGCGCTCGCCACCCGCGGCGACGTCGAGGTCCTCGGCGCGCGCCAGGCCGACATGATGACGTTCCTCAACGTGTTCCGGTCCATCGGTGGCGAGTTCGAGATCACCGACGAACGCGTCGGCCGCCCGGGCGTGCAGAGCGTCGAAGGCGGCATCCGCTTCTGGCACCCCGGCGGCGAGCTGCAGGCCGTGGCGCTGGAGACCGACGTTCACCCGGGCTTCATGACGGACTGGCAGCAGCCGCTGGTAGTCGCGCTGACCCAGGCCCGCGGTCTGTCGATCATGCACGAGACGGTGTACGAGCAGCGGCTCGGTTACACCGACGCACTCAACTCGATGGGCGCGACGATCCAGGTCTACCGCGACTGTCTCGGCGGCACCCCGTGCCGGTTCGGCCGCCGCAACTTCAAGCACTCCGCGGTCATCGCGGGCCCCAGCAAGCTACACGCAGCCGACCTCGTCATCCCGGACCTGCGGGCCGGCTTCAGCCATCTGATCGCGGCGCTCGCCGCCGAGGGCACGTCGCGCGTCTACGGCGTCGATCTGATCAACCGCGGCTACGAGGACTTCGAGGGCAAGCTGGCGGCGCTGGGCGCGCACGTCGAACGCCCCTGACCGTCCGGCAACCTCTGCGGCCGTTCTCGGCGGCCACGGACCGTGTGGCACTTTCTTCGGCATCTACTTCGGCATTTTTGCGGCAACGCGGAGGAACGACGGCGCGGTGTGCGCCGCGCCGTCGCTCTTGGCTACGCTGCTCACGTGCCCTCGCTGTTTCGCCGCAAGACCGCCGACACCGCCGACTCCGTGACCACCGAGCCGGTCGAGGAGACCGCGCCCCGACCGAAGGGCTACACGCCGAGCAAGAAAGAGCTCGGCGTGGTGACGCCGAAGCGGAACAACCCCCAGCGGCGGGTCGTCGAGCCCGCGCCGAGCAACCGGCGCGAGGCGGCCCGGCAGATGAAGGATCGCCAGCGCGCCGAGCGCGCCGAGGCCACCGCGGGCATGCGCGCGGGCGACGAACGTTACCTGCTGGCCCGCGATCGCGGCCCCGAGCGCCTGCTGGTCCGCAACATCGTCGACTCGCGCCGTACCGTGGGCACCTGGTTCTTCGCCGGCGCGATCATCGTGTTGATCGGCTCGTCCACGAAGATGCCGATGCAGGTCCAGCTCGCGGCGAACGTGCTCTGGGCGCTGCTGGCGATCGGCGTGATCGTGGACAGCGTGATGATCTCCCGCAAGATCAAGAAGCTGGTCACGGACCGTTTCCCGAAGACCACCCAGCGGATGGGCTCGCTCTACCTCTACGGGATCATGCGAGGTCTCACGTTCCGCCGCATGCGCGTCCCGAAGCCCCAGGTCGACTTCGGCGCCAGCGTCTAGCCCCGCGGCCACCTCTTGGCCGCGGTTAGGAAAGCCCGGTCCGCGCCTAGGGAACGCCCGCCAGCCGCAGTAGCGCAGCCGTCGCCGCCGCGGCGACCACGACCGCCACGAACGGCGCGCGACGCCAGGCCAGCAGCGCACCGACCGCGACACCGGCCGAGCGTGCCATCCCAGCGAAGCCGGCGTCCTCGGTCAACGCCGCGGTTGCGGCCAGCGCCGCGAGCAGCGCGGCGGCCGCCATCGGCAGCAAGCGTTGCAGGGAGTCGGACAGCTCGAGCCGGTCGCGCAGGAGCACGCCCGACAGCCGCATCGTGTAGGTGCCGACGGCCAGCGCCAGGATCGCGGCGATCAGCATGACGCCTCCTCTCGATCGACGGCTGCACCACGCGCGGTCTTGGCTTCGACGGCGCCCTCTGCTTCGACGGCGCCCGCGCCGGCGGCCCCGGATCGAGGCCCACCCGCGCCGGCGGCCCCGGCCTGGAGGGCGCCCGCGCCGGCGGCGCCGGTCCGGGCTCCGCCTTCACCCGCGGACCCGACGCGAAGGCGCGGGACGAACAGGGCGAAGATGCCCAGCAGCGCGCAGAGGACCGGCAGGCCGGCGGGTAGTACCGGGGTGAGGACGACAGCGATCGCGGCGCCGGCCAGCGCCACCAGCCGGGTGTCGCGGTCGTGCAGGGACGGCATGATCAGCGCGATGAGACCGGCCGGGAACGCGGCGTCCAGGCCCAGCGTGGCCGGATCACCCGTGGCGCCGCCCAGCCAGACGCCGAGCGCCGTGCCGGCGTTCCACGACGTGAACAGCGTGATGCCGATCAGCCAGTAGGTGTGGCGGCGCCGGGCTGGATCCTTTTCGCGCAGCGTGAACGCCACGGTCTCGTCCGTCATCAGGTGGCTGCCGATGAGGCGGTCCCGCCAGCGTGGGCCGACGGTCCGCGCGACGGCCATACCGAACGGAAGGTGGCGCGCGTTGAGCAGCAGGCCGGCGAGCACCGCGGCGATCGGGTTGCCGGCGGCGATCAGGCCCACCGCCAGGAACTGTGCGCCACCCGCGAACACAACGGTCGACATGAGGAACGGCACCCATGTCGGCAGCCCGTACGCGATCGTGATGGCGCCGAACGACCCACCCACCGCGATCATCGCTGCGGCGATGGCCGCCGCGTCCCTGAGGAGCGCCCTGTCTCGCGTTCGCGATACCGTACGCATGACTTGTTATGTTGAACGGCGCGAGGGCGTTCGTCAAACCGAACGATAAGACCGATGGAGCGAACGTTGCACGAGCCGGCACCGCCTCTGGCCACCATCGCCGCAGCTCTGCGCCGTGAGCGCGAGCGCGTCGGCGTGTCCATCGCCGAGCTCGCCCGCCGCGCCGGTGTGGCGAAGTCCACTCTCTCGCAGCTCGAAGCGGGCGCCGGCAACCCCAGCATCGAGACGCTGTGGTCGCTGGGCGTCGCGCTCGGCGTGCCGTTCAGCCGCCTCGTCGAGCCCCCGGCGCCGAGCGTCCGGGTGATCCGGGCCGGCGAGGGACCGCGACTGAGCGCCGATCAGGCCGACTTCGTCGCGACGCTGCTCGCGGCGGGTTCGCCACACACCCGCCGCGACATCTACGTGATGGAGCTGGAGCCGGGCAAGCCCCGCGAGGCCGAGGCGCACATCCCCGGCAGTGTCGAGCACGTGGTGGTCGCGGCCGGGCGGTTGAAGGCCGGTCCTGCGGGGCAGCCGATCGAGCTCGGTCCGGGCGACTACGTGTCCTTTGCCGGCGACGTCCCGCACCACTACGAGGCGCTCGAGCCCGGTAGCTGGGCAGTCCTCGTCATGGAGCACCGCTAGGCCCGGGTGGACGCGGTTGGCCCTGATGTCACCGTGTCGGATGCCATCTGACCGGTCGGTCCAGCCCCAGAAGGCCACTACGGTCAGCAACCCCTGCCCCACCCAGATGTACGTGGCGAGCTGCCGAGCGCCGTTTCCGGCCGGGTACCCGCCAGGCGCTGCCTCGCACCGCCAGCAGGACGTAGCCGCGCAAGAACCCGAAAACGGTAGTGGCGAACGATCCGGCCACAGTGGCCTCACGGTAAGTGACATAGCGCCGGAACCCAGCCAAGAAAGTACACCGAACGTAGTCGCTATACCCTGGAACGGACGGGTCGGAGAGATCGTCGGCACGCTGGCGTCGAGCCCGTCGACGCCGTTAATCTCCTCTCCATACCCCCGCAGTGGAGCCGGGCGACTCTACCCGGTGCCCCGGTCCACCACCGCGCATTACTGACGAGGTGGAAGAACGCCGTGACGGAGCGTCGCCAACCATCCGGTGCCTTCACCGGTGCCCGATGAACGGCTGGAGCTCTCGCGCGGGCGCCGACCGTTGGGACGACGAGCCTGCCTGGATCTACGAGATCACCTGGGAGTGGGAGCCGCTGCCGGGCCAGCGCTACCCGGGCGACCCGGGCCGCCGCCGGGCCGTGCACACCCCGGTCTATGAGGCGAGCCGCGGCGGCGACGTGCACGGCGTAGGCCGTGCGGTGGTCGGTCCGCCGCCGTCGTGGTCCGGCTCAGACGATTCCCGGTACGACCCCGGCACCGAACCCGCCGATCCGCGGTACGCCGTCGGAACTGAACCCGGCGATTTCCGCGACCCCGAGCGGTACCGCCGCGAGCAGGGTGTCCCCGGACTGGTGTCCCCAGGGGCGACGGCCCCCGGGTCGATGACGCCCGGTCCGAATGCGCCGGGTCCCCATGCGTCCCGCCAGCATGCACCTCGCCCGCTCCCACCAGACCAGCCGCCGACACAGCCCGGCCAGCACAGCACCGACCAGCACCGTCGCGGCCAGATCGCGCCCTACGGTCCGGACCGGAACGGGTACGGCCTGGATCAGAACGGGCGTGGCCTTGCTGAGCGCCGGGCGGCCTCGCCAGACCAGCGTCCCGCCGGCCCGCCCGAGCCGCCCCGAGCGGCTGGCCCACCACCGCCTCAGCGCGTCGAGCCGTCGTGGAACCGTCCCGTCCCGTTGCCCCGGCGTCTACCCGAGGGGCGGGGCGACCGCCGCAACCCCCGGCCGCCGGCCGCCGACCGCGCCGCCGAACAGCGGATGCCGTACCCGCCGGCGCCACAGCAGAGCTCGCCGGCGCCCGCGATGCGCCCGCCGGCCGGCGACCGCGCCGCAGCCGGACGGCGGATGCCGTACCCGCCGGCACCACACCCGAACTCGCCGGCGCCCGAGAGGCGCCCGCCGGCCGCCGACCGCGCCGCAGCCGGACGGCGGACGCCATACCCGCCGGCACCACACCCGAACTCGCCGGCGCCCGAGATGCGCCCGCCGGAACCGCGGCGGCCCGCTCCCGACGGGCACCCTCAGCCGCCGGACCAGCGCAGGCAGCGACCGGCCACCGACGTGCCGCGCTACGACCTCCCACCCGGGCCGGGGCCGGACGGGCCGCACCATGGCTCGCGCACGACGCCGCGCCAGGAGCCGCCGCCGTTCTACGACGCGCGCCCCCAGCCGAGGGAACCCGGAAACCGGGCGATGCCACCCCACGCGCCGGTGCCGCCACGGCAGGGTCCGCCCGCTGCTCCCTATCAGGGCGGCCGCCCGCCGGCGCAGCCGTCCACACCACGGACATCGGTGCCACCGACGCCGGTGCCACCGATGTCGGCGCCTCCGGTTCAGGACCGGCGCCCGGCGCCAGAGATGCCCGTCTCCCCGTACCAAGGCCCGGGGCCGGTACCGCCGCAAGCACCCGTGTCGTCGCAGCCGGGTTCGCGGCCGGTGGCGCCTGAAGCATCCCTCCCGCCGGACCCTGGTCCGCCGACGGTTCCGGTCCGAGCACCCCGGCCGCCGTACGGGAATTCGCGGGCGGTACCGCCGCAGGCATCCGAGTCCGACCGCCACGGTCCGCGGTCCGCTCAGCAAGGCTCTCCGCTGCCGTCGTCCGGTTTGCCGCACTTGTCGTACCCCTACGGTCAGCAGCCCGGTCCGCAGGACATGCCGCGTCCTAACCGCGATCCGCGCGACGTTCCACTCGACCCACCGGCCGCCTTCCGGCAGGCAAGGCCGGCGCCGCCGGAGACGCCCGCGGCATACCGCAGCGGGGCCGACCTTCCGGCAGACCCACCGGCCGCCTTCCGGGCAGCAGGGCCGGTGCCGGCTGACCCGCACGCGACGCGCCGGAGCGGCCCCGCCCGCCCGGTCGACGAACCGGTCTACCGGGATGCGCGGCCGTCGCCCCAGGACACTGCCGCGAGCTACCGCGACGGCGGCGCGAGTCGGCTCGACCCGGCCGCATCCGCCACAGGCTGGGAACGTCAGGAAGCGCCGCCCTCCTACCGCGACGCGCGACCGTCGCAACCCGACAGCTCCTACCACGACCCGCGACCGTCGCAACCCGACGGCTCGTATCGCCCTCGGCGGGCGAGGGCCGATACCGATCCCTACGGCTTCACGTGGACGGGGCCGCAGGAGGTCAGACCGCCGTCGCCCGATTTCGCCGCGCCGGGCACACCCGCGACGCCGGAGCCGACCAGTGGAGCGGCTGCGCCCTACCAGCCGGCCGAGCCGGCGCCGCCTTACGAGCCGCGGCGGCGGCATGTTCGCGCGGCCGGGGCCCACGACGAAACTTCGCGCTACGACCCCTCGGACGAGCCGGTCACCGCGCCGCCCTACGCGGACCGCGAGACGCCGCCCGGCCGGCCCTCGTCGGGGCCTGTATCGGACGCGCCCCCCTCCGGCGCACCCGGTATCACGCAAGTCGCCGCGTCGGACGAGCAGGCGCCCCCGTCACGGCCCAGTTGGTTCGATGCGCCGCAACCGGAGTCCCCTGCTCCCCCGCGGCCCGAGACGCCACCGGCACGGGTCGATGCGCCGCGGCCGATGCCACGGGATGCCGATCACCCCGGTGATGTTCCCGCGGCGAGGATCCGGGATGACGAGCTGTCGTGGGCGGTCAGCGCAGGGCAGCTCGAGGAGACCGCCGGCGAGACCCTCGCCGGCGAGATCGTGGACGGCGAGATCGTGGTCGGGGAGATCATCACGGGCGAGATCATCAGGGCCGAGGTCGTCGCGACCGGCCCGGCGCTGGTCGCCCCCGGTCCCGGGGAGCCCCGAACCGCCGCGTCCGAAGCGGCCGACTCCGGAGACGCCGACTCCAGGGACACAGACGCGAGGGACGCCGACTCCAGGGACGTCCACTCCGGGGACGCCACGCCCGGAGCCGCCGATGCAGCGGATGAAGCCTCGCCGGCGGCGTCCGGGCCGTTAGCAACCACCGCGACCAAGGCCGCAATGGCCGGCGACGAAACCGTCCAGCCCGAGGTCGAGCCGGACGACCGCACTGGGGCCAGCCTTACGTGGACGTGGGACGCCGCTGGGATTGTCCTTGGCGACGTCGTGCCGGCCGAGGCAGCCCCGATCGCCGGCGCATCGCCCACCGTCGCCGGCGAACCGCGCGAAGCAAGAGCCGGAGACCGACGCCAGGCCGCCGACCCGTCACGGACCGGGAGTACGGCCGAGGCAGCGGACGCGGGGACGGCCTCCACGGCGGCGGGAGGCGAGGCGACGGCCGGCGAGGCTTCAAGCGCGAGAGGGTCGGCGGACGCCGGGGCGACGACCGACACCAAGGACACCGCGGCCGGCAAGCGCGTAGCGGACGGCAAGGACATAAGCGACGCTGACGGCCCACCGGTGATAGACAGCGCAGTTCACGCGGACGCCGCGGCGACGGATGCCAGCGACGACGCGGAAGCGGGCCACGACGCGACCGCCGGCGATGAGCATGGACTGGGCTGGCTGCTGGAGGTCAGCGGGCTGGGTGCGGTCGACGAGCCCGAAGCCGTGACGGAGCCCGACCCAGCGGCCGAGGCCGCGGCGACCGGCGCGGCCGGCCATCGCACGCCGGAGGACGCCGGCTCGGGAGACCGACAGGGTGACGCGCCCGGCGCCGAGCGCCCCGGGGTGGTTCCGGTGAGCGGAGCACCGGCGGCGGACGACTGGTTCGCGCCGGCCACCGACCCGCGCATGATCATTGCCGCTGAGCTCCGGCCCGCGCAGCCCGGGAAGCGCGCCGGTGCCGCGCAACCGGAGGCGCCGACGCACGCCGCGCAGACGCCGGCCGCGGAGTCTGTCGACACCGCCGCGGCCAGCACCGCCACGGACGCAGGCGACACCGCACGGCCGGCGGACACCAGCCCCTTGCTGGGCACCGCCGATCCGGCCGACGGCGTCACGGCGGCGAAGCCGGCCGCGGTCGCGGTCGCGCCTGACGCGGAGACCGCCGAAGTACCGGCCCGGCAGCAGGGCGATCAGCCCGACGAGCCCGAACGCCGCCTGGTCGATCCGGAGCAGGTCCTCGCGGCGTACAAATGGCGGTTTGATCCGGAAACGCTCCGCGAGTTGGTCGACGACCCGGAGCAGCTCCGGGCCGTCCGCGACCGGCTGACGGACAAGGTCGAGTACGCGGAGCGCGATTCGGTCCGGGCTCGGCTGCTGAGCCTGCGTGCGGTGGTCTCGCGGATTCTCGGGGATCTCGGGCGGGCGCTCGCCGACGGCCGGGAGGCGCTCAGGCACGCCGAGGCGACCGGCGAGTTGCGGCGGACCGCGATCGCGGCGGCGCGGCTGGCGCACGTACTGCAGTGGCGTGGGGAGTTCGCGGAGGCGGACAAGCTGTTCACCGAGGCGAACTCCGTCGAGCTTCCGGACCGGCTGCGCGCCGAGATGTACGAGCTCGCCGGGCGATCGGCCTACGACCAGGGGCGCTACATCGAGGCGATGAACCATTTCGAGGCGGCGCTGGACCTGCGCAAGGGCGAGGACCTCGACATGGTCGCTCGGATCGAGGTGGCGCTGGACGCGGTGCTGAACCGGGTGCGCGCGAAGGGCTGGGGGCCGTATTCGCGGAGCCGGGAGGAGATCCTGCAGCTGCATCGGTCACCCGAGCCGGCGTACGACGAGCGGACGCGCCTCTGGGGGTACGTGGACGCGGTGCCGGCGCGGTACCTGGATGTACAACCGTTCCACGAGGGCCGGGCCTGGGTACGGCGGTCGAACTCACGTATGTGGGAGCTGATCGACGAGGCCGGCGAGCTGGTGATCGACGCGTCGGCGGGCTACCTGGGCGCGACCGAGTTCTCCGAGGGTCTGGCCTGGGTGGCGCGCGACGGCGCGGGTGGCTGGTTCGCGATCGACCAGCGCAACCGGGTGATCATTCCGGGCGGGTTCGACGACGTCCGCCCGTTCCGCCGGGGGGTGGCACCGGTGCGGCGGGGCGGTTGGGGCGCGATCGACCGGCACGGCCGGATTGTGGTGCAGCCGAAGTACCGGGCGTTCGCGACGATGCTGACCGGCGGTCGGCGCGTCGAGGGCTTCACCGACGAGGGCCTCGCGGTGATCGACGCGGGCGACCGGCTGGGCGTCGTGGACCGCACCGGGCAGCTGATCGTGGCCCCGGTGCACGCGGCGCTGGTGATCCACCCGGTGGCATTCCTGATCGGCGACCGGAACGGCCGGTGGGGTGCGCTGGACCGGCGGGGCGATCCGCTCATCGACGTGTCGCACAGCAGCGAGGCGGGAGTGACGCAGGCGATAGACCACCTTCTCGCGGACACCCGGCCGGTGCTCTGAGCCCTCGGTAGGGTCGGACGTATGGAGTTTCGTCACCTCGGCCGTTCCGGCCTCATCGTCAGCGAGATCGCCTACGGCAACTGGATCACCCATGGCTCCCAGGTAGAGGAGGACGCCGCCAGGGCGTGCGTGCGGGCCGCCCTCGACGTGGGCATCACGACGTTCGACACCGCGGACGTGTACGCCGGCACCCGCGCTGAGGCGGTGCTGGGCCGCGCTCTCGAGGGTCAGCGACGTGAGGGCCTGGAGATCTTCACGAAGGTCTTCTGGCCGACCGGCCCGGGCCCGAACGACCGCGGCCTGTCCCGCAAGCACATCATGGAGTCGATCAACGGTTCGCTGCGCCGGCTGCAGCTCGACTACGTCGACATCTACCAGGCGCACCGGTACGACTACTCGACGCCGCTCGAGGAGACGATGCAGGCGTTCGCCGACATCGTGCACTCCGGCAAGGCGCTCTACATCGGCGTCTCGGAGTGGACGGCGTCGGAGATCCGCGCGGGCTGGGAGATGGCCCAGGACCTGAAGATCCAGCTGGTCTCGAACCAGCCGCAGTACTCGATGCTGTGGCGGGTGATCGAGGCCGAGGTGATACCGACCTGCGAGGAGCTCGGGATCGGCCAGGTGGTCTTCTCCCCCATCGCGCAGGGCGTGTTGACCGGCAAGTACGTGCCGGGCCAGGCGCCGCCGCCCGGCTCCCGCGCCACCGACGACAAGTCGGGCGCCGAGTTCATCGCGCGGCTCATGACGGACGAGGTGCTGGGCACCGTGCAGCAGCTCAAGCCGCTCGCCGAGCAGGCCGGCCTGACAATGGCGCAGCTCGCGATCGCGTGGGTGTTGCAGAACCCGAACGTGTCCGCCGCGATCATCGGTGCGTCGCGGCCCGAGCAGGTCGTCGACAACGCGAAGGCGGCCGGCGTCAAGCTGAGCGCCGACCTGATGAAGGCGATCGACGAGGTGGTCTACCCGATTGCCGAACGCGACCCGGCTAAGACGTCGAGCCCGGCCCGGCGCCCCTGATCGGCCCCGCGCCCGCGGGTGGATCCCGTATGCGTGGTGATGGCGGCCGAGACGCGGTGCAGGAGTCGCTGTCTACTCCGGATTCCACAGGGCCTCGCCGGTGACAGGATCGAAGTACGACAGCTCGGCCATGTCGACGGCCAGCTCCACCCTGTCGCCTCGGCTGACCCGGCTGGTGCGCGGAAACCGGGCGACCAGCACAGCTCGGCCCGTGCGCTGATTCTCGGCGCCAGGGCGGTCGGCCACAGTGATCGCACTGGTGTCGAGCGGGCAGCCGATCAGCAAATGGGAGCCCAGATTCTCGACCCTGTCCGCGGTCGAGAACAGCACCGCCGGTGGTTCGGGGACGGTGTCCGCGTCGGTCACGTGTTCCGGCCGGATGCCGACGGTGACTGGGCCACCGATCCGGCTCCGTAGCAGCCCGGAGGGGCTACCCGGGAAAGGCAGGCGCTGGTTGCCAAGGACCACCCACGTGCGGCCGGCGCCGGCCTCCAGCCGCCCGGCTACCAGGGTCATGGCCGGCTCGCCCATGAAGCCGGCCACGAACACGTTGGCGGGACACCGGTAAAGTCTCCACGGCTCGGCTACCTGCTCGATCTGACCGGCCCGCATGACCGCGGCCCGGTCACCGATGGCCATGGCCTGAGACTGGTCGTGCGTGACGTAGACCGAGGTCACGCCGAGGCCGTGCAGCAACGAGGCCAGCTCAGCGCGCAGCCGGATCCGCTCGGCGGCCTCCAGGTGGGTGAGGGGCTCGTCGAGCAAGAACACCGCCGGCACCCGCACCGTGGCCCGGCCGACCGCGACCCGTTGCCGCTGCCCAGCCGAGAGGGTGGGCGGCTTACGGTGCAAGAACCGTTCGAGCCGCAGCACACGGGACTCGGCGCCGACCCGCTGCTCGATCTGGTCCTTGGGCAGGTTGCGAAGGGCCAACCCGAAACGGAGGTTGTCCGAGGCCGTCAGATGGGGGTAAAGGGCACCTGTTTCAAAGACCATGGCCACGTTGCGCCCGGACGGTTTGACGTCGTTGACCACCCGGC
This sequence comes from Actinoplanes sp., assembly GCA_036001925.1. Classification (GTDB taxonomy): domain Bacteria; phylum Actinomycetota; class Actinomycetes; order Mycobacteriales; family Micromonosporaceae; genus Actinoplanes. The sequence goes on along the minus strand of DASYTU010000072.1, from coordinate 13,672 downwards.
CGCCGAAGCTGACATTGCCGCCGCTGAGCGGTTCAAGGCCGGCGAGCAGCCGCAGAACGGTGCTCTTGCCGCACCCGCTCGGGCCGACGATCACCATCAGCTCGCCGTCCCGAACGTACAGGGTCAGGTGCGAGACCGCCGACGTGCCATCCGGGTACACCCGCGAGACGTCGTCGAGCAGGATATCGGCCATACCGCGTAACCACCACCAAGCGCACTGACGGGAGTCAGATTCCAGCGGCACCACGCCGCAATACTCGGGCGGCGATAAGACCATCCAGTGCCTTCGTATCCAAGGTACTGATATGACCGAGATGAAATGGGGCTTGGATCGGCCAACCGCCAAGTGGGGCTGACGGGAAATTGGTCGATACGGGAATTACCGGCAGTAAGACCCTCGGGCTGTGAAGTCGGTTCCGACCGCATGGCCGATCTCGACGAGTGCGGGCCGGCGGTCACCCGGCGTCTGCTGTCCGACGTGCGCTGCGAGCTCGGTAGGCCGCGACCGCGTTCCGATTCGCACACGTCGTGCTGCAGAACCGCCGGGACCGGTTGCGGGTCAGATCTAGCACGACTCCCCCGCAACTGTCGTCCGCGCACACCGACAAGCGCGTCATCTCGTCGCTGCGCACAAGGTCGGACACGGCCATCGCGGTCTCTACCACGACCCGGCGGACCAGCGGCTCGTCCGACGACACGGCGTGCAGATGCCAGTCGATGTCGCCGTGGCGGACCAGCTGAGGCACCGCGTTTGCCTCGGCCAGCATCGCGTTGGCCAAGGCTGCGGCGCGGTCGCGGTCGGCGGTCAGCAGGTCGCGCAAGACCGGCCGGATGGCCCGCAGGTCGGCGAGCTCGGCGGCGTCGCGGTCGCGGCGGCCGGTGTAGCGGTGTTTCGCGTACCACGCGTCCACCTGCTGTTGGGTGGTCAGCGTGTCGGGCTCCTCGCCGCTGTTCACGAGGTCGACGGCGGCCTGCAGTGACGCCTCGGTGTCATGGGCGAAAAGCATGTTGACATCTTACAACACCATGGCTAGCGTCATTGCCTATGACCCAGTTGGCCAATGACGCCCGGAGCGTCCACAACGTCGGCAGCTCCCGCGGCCTCGGCGGCGGCGTGCTACTCGCCGTCATCTCGGCGACGTCGTTCGGCATGTCAGGGTCGCTGGCGGACGGACTGCTCTCGACCGGATGGAGCCCGGGTGCAATCGTCCTCGCCCGCATCGGGACCGCCGCCCTCGTACTCGCGCCATTCGCCGCGGCATCCCTGCGCGGGTTATGGCCGCTGCTGCGAGCGCAACTGCCGCAGATCCTGGTGTACGGCGTCGTGGCCGTCGCGGGCGCCCAGTTCTGCTACTTCTCCGCCGTGGCCACGATGGACGTCGCGCCGGCGCTGCTCATCGAGTACACCGCACCGGCGGCAGTGGTGGCCTGGTTGTGGATCCGCCACAATCAGCCACCCCGCCCGCTCACCCTCGCCGGCGCAGGCCTGGCCGCAGCGGGCCTGGTGCTGGTCCTGGACCTCCTGTCCGGTGCAGACCTGGCCTGGTCCGGGGTGGCCTGGGCGCTGGCCGCGATGATCGGCGCGACCGCGTACTTCCTGATCTCGGCTGACACCGACAGCGGCCTGCCACCGCTGGCGCTGGCCGGCGCCGGCCTCGTCGTCGGCGCGCTCGCCCTCGCGGTCCTGGCCGCGGTCGGTGTCCTGCCGATGCACGCCTCCACCCGGACGGTGACGTACGCGATCGGCGGCGCACCCTGGTGGGAGCCGCTGCTCCTGCTCGGGCTGATCACCGCGGCGCTGGCCTACACCACCGGCATCGCCGCGAGCCGCCGGCTGGGCTCACGCGTCGCGTCGTTCGTCGCCCTGCTGGAAGTCGTCGCCGGCGTCGGCTTCGCGTGGCTGCTGGTCGACCAGCTGCCCGGCGTCTCGCAACTGATCGGCGGCCTGCTGATCATCGCCGGCGTCGTGACTGTCAAGATCGCCGACCGTACTACCGGATTTCTGGCCAACGGCAAGGCAAGGCAGGATTCGACGTCGACCGGTTCGAGCGGGTGGCCTGCAGGGGAATCTCCGTGCTCAGGATGACGGTGCGGTCCTCGGGAAGGCGCAGGAACTGGCCTGGCTCGCGGGGCGCGGCCAGCCTGGCGACCTATGCAGCATTGGCGGGTCTGCCATGCGCGTGCGCTCCCATGTGGGTGGCGGCCGCCGTCAGGCGTACCAGGGGCCGCCGTCGTCGACGCGGCGGTAGCCAATCGCTCCGTAGACGGCGTCGATCAGCGACTGGCCGCGTTCGTTGACGCCAAGGCCGGTGCCCTGCCGGCTCATCGTGTATCCGAACGACAGCCGGGCCCGCGGGTCGGCGAAACCGTGCGAGCCGCCCATCCCGACGTGCCCGAACGCCTCCTCGCTCATCAGCACGCCCTCCCGGTCGGCCGCCGGCAGGTAGCGGTTGTCGGCCGTCTTCACGAATCCCAACGTGAAGCGCGACGGGACCAGCAGCACCGCGTCGACCGACGTCGCCGAGCTGACCGCGCCCATCACCGCGAGCTGGTCAGCGTCCACCAGCGGCGCACCGCCCAGCGCCAGCGCCCGGTACATCCCGGCCAGCCCGCGGGCGTTAGAGATGCCGCCGACCGCCCCGATCTCCGCGGCGTGCGCGGCGCGGCTGTCGGACTCGCCGGGCAGCAGCATGTAGCCGCCGGTGTTGGCCAACACCAGCGCCTGTACGGAGGTCGGGTCGGTCAGCGCCGCCACGTAGAAGCTCGGCACCGGGTCGCCGGGGGCGGCCGGGGCGGCCGGGATCGTGGGCGCGACCCGCGCCTCCTGCTCCGCCGGCAGGCCGAGCCAGAAGTCCAGCCCCAGCGGGCCGGCGACCTCGTCGCGGAAGAACGCGCCCAGGGTACGGCCGTCGACCCGCCGGACCACGTCGCCGACCAGGTACCCGAACGTGAACGCGTGGTAGCCGTTGCGGGTGCCGGGCCGCCAGAACGGCTCCTCCCGCGCGAGCCTGTCGACCATCAACGACCAGTCGTAGAAGCAGCCCGCCGGGAGCGGATCCCGCACCGCGGGCAGCCCGGCCTGGTGGTTGAGCAGGTGCCGGACGAGCACCGCGTCCTTGCCGTTCTTCGCGAACTCCGGCCAGTACCGGGCGACCGGGGCGTTGAGGTCGAGCCGGCCGCGGGACGCCAGCATGTGCGCGCACAGCGCCGTCGCGCCCTTGGTCGCCGACCAGACGTGGCCGATCGTGTCGCGGCCCCAGGCCTTGCCGGCGGTCGGGTCGGCGTACCCGCCCCACAGGTCCACGACTGGCTCGCCGTCGAGCGTCACGCACACCGACGACCCGATCTCGCCACGTTCGGCGAAGTTGCGCTCGAACTCCTCGCGTACCCGCGCGAACCTCGGCTCGCAAGTCCCCTCGATCGACATCGTCGCCTCCCGTTCACCTCGCCGGCAGGCCGATCGCACCACCGGCCCGCGGGGCGGTCGAGTAGGGAATCCGCAACACTTTGAACCGGCTGGCCCACCCAACCCATACATGCCTAAGCTTCGGGTCAACCAGCGAGGAGATGACCCGCCATCGCCGAGTCGCCGGCCGCTACGAGGTCCCGCACGCCGTTGGTCGGGCGGGACGACGAGCTACGCCTCGTGCTCGACTCGGTCGACCGGGTGCCTACCTCCGGCCTCGTCGCGGTGGCGGTGACCGGCGAGGCGGGAATCGGCAAGTCCCGCCTGCTCGCCGAGGCCGCGCAGCGGCTGGCCGGGCGCCGCTGGCAGGTGCTGCGGGTGCACGCCGACCGGCTGGAACGGCGGGTGCTCTACGCGGCGCTGCTGACCGGGTTGCGCCGGGTCGCGGTCGACAACAGCTACACCGAAGGTCTACGCCGGGAAGCGGTCGCCGCGCTCGACCTGGACGATCTCGAGCCGGCCGTGTCGCCGGGCGCCGTGTTCGGCCGGGCCTGCGCCGCCGTGACGCGGCTGTTCACCGCCCTCGCCGCGGCGGGACCGCTGGCGGTCGTCGTCGACGACCTCCACGAGCTGGACGACGAGTCGGTAGCGCTGCTCACCGTCGTGCTCCGCCGGCTGTCCGCCGCGCCGATCGGGCTGGTCGTCGCGCTCCGCGCGCACCTGGCCGCGCCGAACGCGGCCGCCGAGGAGATGCTGGAACGGCTCGCCGCCGCCGCCGAGCTCGTGCGCGTCGAGCTGTCCACGCTGCCGACGGCCCACCTCGCGGCGATGATCGCCCCGGTGCTAGGCGCGCCGCCCGACCGCGACCTGGCCGCCGAGGTGCACCGCCGCGCGGACGGCAACCCGTTCTTCGCGGCGGAGATCGCTCGGTCACTGGCCGGCGCGGGCCTGGTCGCACTGGACGCCGGGTCCGCGCGCCTCACCGTCGCGCCGCAAACGGTACGGCTGACCCGCGGCAATGCCGTCCTCCAGCGGGTCCTGCCGCTGGGCGACGACGCCCGGGCGGTCGCCCGCACCCTCGCCGTGCTTCGCGCCGTCGACCTGGGTCGGATGGGCCTCATCGCGCGGGTGGCCGGGCTGCCGGAGCCTGCGGTCGCGGCGGCCTTCGACGACCTGGTCCGGGCGCACGTGGTCGCCGCCGAACCGGCCGGCCGCTACCGCTTCGCACACGACATCGTCGCCGACGCGCTGTGCGAGGAGATCGGGCCGGCGCAGGCCCGGCACCTGCACGGGCTGGTCGCCGCGCACCTCCTTGCCGGCCGGGACCGCGGCGAGGACGTCGACCTGCTCGACCTTGCGCGGCACGTCTGCGAGTCGGCGGCACCCGGGGACCCGGCCGCGGTCAGGGTGCTCGCCGAGGCGGCCCGGCGCGCCCTCACCGAGGCGCCCGACGCCGCGGCGGGCTTCTGCGGCCACGCGCTCGGGCTGCTGCCGCCGGACGCCCCGGACCGGGCCCGGCTGCTCGCCTTGCGCTGCCGCGCGCTCGCGCGCGCCTCGCGGCCGGCGGAGGCGGTACCGCCGGGCCTGGCGGCCTTGGCCCTGCTCCCGCCCGGCGACGAGCGGTCACGCGCGGCGACGGCGGTGGTCAGCAGCCTGTTCCTGCTCGGCCGGCTCGACGAGGCGATCGCGGTCGTCGACGGGCAGATCGCGGCGGGTCCGGGCACGGCGTCGGTGCACGCCCAGCGGGCCGTCCTGCTCGCGTTCGCCGGGCGCCGCGCGGAGGCGCTCGACGAGGCGGAGGTGGCCGCCGCTGCGACGCCCGCCTCGCCGGCTGAGGAGGTAGTGGTCTGTAGCCAGCTCGCAATGCTCACCTCGATGGCGGGCCGGCACGTCCAGACCGTGGAGTTCGCCGACCGGGCGCTGCGCCGCGCCGGCGCCTCCACGTCGCTGCGGCTGCAGGCGCTCGCGGTGGGCGCGTCGACCGGCGCCCTCGCGGGCCTGGTCGAGGACGCGTCGGGTCGGCTGCGCCGCGCCGAACGGCTCGCCGCCGAAACCGGCAGCCCCTACGCCTTCTCCGCCGAGCTGGGTCTCACCCGTGTCGTGCTGGACTGGCTCGGCGGGCGCTGGGAGGCGGCGCTGGACGGCTTGCGTACGGTCGGACCGGAGCTGGAGACCCGCGAGCAGGCCACGCTCGCCGCTGCCCTCACCGCCGTCGAGCTGGAGATCCGCACGTGGCGCGGTGAGCTGGTGCCGGCCGGCCGGCTGGCGGCGCGGGCCGCGCCCGCGGCGCGCAACATGTCCGAGCTGCACGCGCACGCGGTGGCCGGCTACCTGGCCGCGTGCGGCGACGTCGAGGGGGCCCGCCGGACGCTGCGCGCCGCGCTGGACGATCCGTACACCGCGCCGTACGGCATCCTCCTGCTGGCCCGCCTCCTCGACCTCGACGGCGGCGCACCGGGCGAGGCGGCCGCGGTGCTGGACACGCTCGTCGAGGTAGGCACGCCGCAGACCTCCCCATGGTCGAAGACCACGCTGCACCGAGCGGTCGGCACCGTGCGGGGCGACCGGGAGGCGCTGGCCCGCGCCGTCCGGGAGGCGGCGGCCGGCGGGCTCGTGTTCGAGCGGGCCCGTGCCCAGCTCGCCCTCGGCGAGCTGGCCGGCGACGCGGGCGACGAGTTGGTCGAGGCCTACCGTACGTTCGCCCGGCTGGGGGCGCACGGGCTGCGTCGCCGCGCCGGCCGACGCCTGCAGGTGCTGGGCGAGAAGGTGCCGCGCAGCCGATCGCGGGCCGCAGGCCTGCTCACCGAGTCGGAGGAGCGGGTCGCCCGCCTGGTCCAGCAGGGCATGCGCAACCGGGAGATCGCGGCCGCCCTGCACTACAGCCCGCGCAGCATCGAGGTCTACCTGTCGCGCATCTACGGCAAGCTGCGGGTCTCGTCACGCCTGGAGCTGGCCCGGGCGCTGGACGCGATGGACGCGTCGGCTTAGTTGCTGTGGTTCCCCGACTGCCCCTGTGCCGAGCCGGGCGGATTGCATACGGTACGAGCGGCGGTCCGCGGGAGGGAGGGGTGGCCATGGTTCATACGGCGTATACGACGTGCCCGCTGTGCGAGGCGACCTGCGGGCTGGAGCTCACCGTGGACGGTGGCGCCATCGCCGGCGTACGCGGCGACGCGGACGACGTGTTCAGCCGGGGGTTCCTGTGCCCTAAGGGCGCGTCGCTCGGGCAGCTCGACGCCGATCCGGACCGGCTGCGGATGCCCCGGGTACGCCGCGACGGCAAGCTGCTGCCGGCCACCTGGCCGGAGGCGTTCGCCGCCGTGCACGCCGGCCTCACCCGCGTCTTCGAGCGGTACGGGCGGGACGCGGTCGCGCTCTACCTGGGCAACCCGAACGTGCACACACTCGCCGGCGGTCTCTACGCCGGCGCGTTGCGGAGGGCACTAGCCTCCCGCAACGTCTTCACCGCCTCGACGCTGGACCAGATGCCCAAGCACGTGTCGTGCGGCTACCTGTTCGGCCATCCGCTGGCGGTCCCCGTACCCGACGTCGACCGCACGGACCTCCTGCTGATCCTCGGCGCCGACCCGTACTCGTCCAACGGCAGCCTGTGGACCGTGCCGGACGTTCCCGGCCGGCTCAAGGCCCTCCAGGCCCGGGGCGGCCGGTTTGTGGTCGTCGACCCGCGGCGCAGCCGCACGGCGCGGGCGGCCGACCGGCATGTGCAGATCCGCCCCGGGGCCGACGCGTACCTGCTGCTGGGCATGGCGCACGAGTTGTTCGCCCGGGACCTGGTGGAGCCCGGGCCGCTCGCCGCGCACCTCGCCGGGCTCGACGCCCTGCGCGACCTGCTCGCGCCGTTCGACCCGGACACGGTGGCGCCGCGCTGCGGCGTGGACGCTGGCACCGTCCGCGGGCTGGCCGCCGAGCTGGCCGCCGCGCCGCGGGCCGCGGTGTACGGCCGGATCGGTACCACGACCGTCGCGACCGGCACGGTGACCAGCTGGCTGGTCGACGTGCTCAACGCGCTCACCGGCAACCTCGACCGGCCCGGAGGCGCAATGTTCCCGCTGCCGGCGCACGGTCGCCGGGGCACGGGTAGCGGTGCGGGCTTCACCGTCGGGCGCTGGCACAGCCGCGTGCGTGGGCTACCGGAGGTGCTCGGCGAGCTTCCGGCGGTCACCCTGGCCGACGAGATCGAGACGCCCGGCCCGGGCCGGGTCCGGGCGCTCATCACGGTCGCCGGTAACCCGGTGGTGTCCGTACCCAACGCCGGCCGCCTGGACCGCGCGGTCGGCGGGCTCGAGTTCGTCGCCTGCGTCGACCCGTACGTCAACGAGACCACGCGGCACGCGGACGTCATCCTGCCGCCACCGCCGCCTAGCCGGCAGGCCCACTACGACCTCAGCTTCTACAACTTCTCGGTACGCAACATCGCCAACTTCTCGCCGCCGGCCCTGCCGGCGGAGCCGGGCGCCGTCGACGAGTGCGACATCTTCGGTCGCCTGGTCGCGATGCTGGCCGGTCTGGGTCCGGACGCGGACCTCGACGCCCTGGGCGAGCGCGAGCTGCGCACCGCGCTGGAAGCCGTGGCCGGCAACGCGTCCAGCCCGGTCCACGGCGCCGACATCGACGCGCTGCGGGCCGGGCTGGACGGCGGCACCCGTGCCGAACGGGTGTTGGACCTGCGGCTGCGTACGGGTCCGTACGGCGACTGGTTCGGTCGCGTGCCCGGCGGCCTGTCGCTGGCCCGGTTGCGCGAGCAGCCGCACGGCGTCGACCTAGGCCCGCTGCGGCCGCGGCTGCCGGAGGTGCTGCGCACGCCGTCGGGCAAGGTCGAGCTGTGTCCGGAGCCGATCGCGGCCGAGGTACGGCGGCTGGCCGAGGCGCCCGCGCCGGCCGGCGACGGGGAGTTCGTCGTTGTCGGGCGCCGGCACCTGCGCTCCAACAACTCGTGGATGCACAACGTGCCGTCCCTGGTCAAGGGCCGGGAGCTGTGCACCCTGGTGGTCAACCGGGCCGACGCCGCGCGACTCGGGCTGGTCGCCGGCGGCCGGGCCGAGGTCACCTCGCGGGTCGGCCGCGTGGAGCTGACGGTCGAGGTCAGCGACGACATCGCTCCCGGCGTGGTCAGCATCCCCCACGGATGGGGCCACGACCGGCCCGGCGCGGAGCTGTCCGTCGCCCGCCGGCACGCCGGTGTCAACAGCAACCTGCTCACCGACGACCTGCGCGTCGATCCGCTGTCCGGCACCGCGGTGCTCAACGGCGTACCGGTGCGGGTGGCAGCGGCGGTGGCGTCGTGACGGCGGTGCGGGACCGGGTACGGACCATCGGCGAGCTGCCGTTCGCCGCGGCGCAGGCTTACGGCGACCGGCCGGCGCAGCGCTACCGGCGCTCCGGGGCATGGGTCGACGGCTCATTCGCCGAGCTCGCCGACACCGTGCGGGACCTGGCCCGCGGCCTCGTCGCCGCCGGCGTCGCGCCCGGCGACCGGGTGTGCGTGCTCGCCGAGACCTGTCCGGAGTGGACGCACGCCGGGCTCGCCGTGCTCGCCGCCGGCGGGGTGCTGGTGCCGATCTACCCCTCCAGCTCGGCGGAGGAATGCGCGTGGGTGCTCGGCAACTCCGGCGCGCGGCTGGTCATCTGCGACGACGCCGGCCAGCTCGCGAAGGTCGAGCGGGTGCGCGACCGGCTGCCGGACCTCGCCGGCATGGTGGTCATCGCGGACGGCGGGCTCACGGGGCTCGCGGCCGCCGGCTCGTCCGATGTGGACAGCGAGCTGGCGCGCCGCCGCGCGGCCGCCTCCCCCGACGACCCGGCCCAGATCATCTACACGTCGGGTACGACCGGGCCGCCGAAGGGCTGCGTGCTGACCCATCGCAACTGGCTGACGCTGGGCGAGGTCAACGAGCAGACGGCGTACGTTCGGCCCGGCGACGTTGTCTACCTGTTCCTCCCGCTGGCACACGTGTTCGCCCAGATCACCCTGTTCGCCTGCCTCGACGCGGGCGCGACGCTGGCGTACTTCGGCGGCGACCTCCGGCGGATCGTGCCGGAGCTGGCCGAAGTGCGACCGACGTTCCTGCCGTCGGTCCCGCGGATCTTCGAGAAGCTGCACACCGCGCTCGCCGGGGCGCCGTCGAGTAGCGTACGAGCCGTCTTCGGCGGCCGGCTCCGCATGGCGCTCAGCGGCGCGGCGCCGATCGCGCCGGCCGTGCTCGAGTTCTTCGCCGGCGCCGGCGTTCCCGTGCTGGAGGGGTACGGGATGACCGAGACGACCGGGGTGGGCACGGTCAACACGATCGACCACCACCGGCTCGGCACGGTCGGCGTAGCCGCGCCCGGCACCCGCATCCGCCTGGCCGACGACGGCGAGGTGCTGATGAGTGGGCCGCACGTGTTCGCGGGCTACTGGCGCGACCCGGCCGCCACCGCCGAGGTGCTCGCGGACGGCTGGCTGCGCACCGGCGACCTCGGCACGCTCGACACCGACGGGTTCCTCACCATCACCGGGCGCAAGAAGGACATCATTATCACCGCCGGCGGCAAGAACATCGCGCCGGCCAACCTCGAGAACGACCTGCGGCAGTCGCGCTGGATCTCGCACGCGATCGTGTACGGTGACCGCCGGCCCTACCCCGTCGCCCTGCTGACCCTGGACCTCGAGGAGATCGTGCCGTGGGCCCGGGAGCGCGGGCTGCCCGCGGGCCCGGCCGCTCTCGCCGGCGCCGCCGAGGTGCGGGAGCTGCTCCAGGACGTGGTGGACGGGGTGAACGCGCGGTACGCCCGGGCCGGCCAGGTCAAGCGGTTCGCCGTCCTCGACCGCGACCTGACCCAGGAGTCCGGCGAGCTGACGCCGACACTCAAGGTGAAGCGGGCCGCCGTACACGCCAACCACGCGGCGCTGCTCTCCCGGCTCTACGAGGGTGGTGACGATGGACGCGGATGACCTGCGTGACCGGGTACGGCGGTTCCTTGCCGATCACGACGTCGCGGGCGACCGGCTGGCGTTCCTGCGCGCCCGGTTCGACGCGGGCCTGGCCTGGGTCGCCTTTCCGGAAGGGCTCGGCGGGCTGGGCGCGCCGCGGGCGCTGCAGCCGATGGTCGACGAGGCGTTCGCGGCGGCCGGCGCGCCGGACAACGAGCCGCTGCGGATCGGGATCGGGCTGGGCATGGCGGCGCCGACGATCCTGCGCCACGGCACCGACGTGCAGCGGGAGCGCTTCCTGCGTCCCCTGTGGACCGGCGAGGAGGTGTGGTGCCAGCTGTTCAGCGAGCCCGGCGCCGGCTCCGACCTGGCCGCGCTGGCGACCCGCGCCACCAGGGACGGCGACGACTGGGTCGTGACCGGGCAGAAGGTCTGGACCTCGATGGCGCACGAGGCCCGGTGGGGCATCCTGATCGCGCGCACCGACCCGGACGTGCCGAAGCACCGCGGGATCACCTACTTCGTCTGCGACATGACGGCGCCCGGCGTCGAGGTGCGGCCGCTGCGGCAGATCACCGGCGAGGCCGAGTTCAACGAGGTGTTCCTGACCGACGTGCGGCTGCACGACTCCCTGCGCCTCGGTGAGGTGGGCGACGGCTGGCGGGTCGCCCGGACCACGCTGATGAACGAGCGGGTCGCGATCGGCGGCGGCGCGGTACCCCGGGAGTCCGGCATGATCGGCGTGGTGGCGGCGACCTGGCGCGACCGGCCCGAACTGCGCACCCCCGGGCAGCACGACGCGCTGCGCGGCTGTGGGTGGCGGCGGAGGCCGCGCGGCTGGCCGCACAACGGCTGCGCGAGCAGCTCGCGGCGGGCCAGCCGGGCGCCGAAGGGTCGGCGACGAAGTTCGCGTACGCCAGGCTCAACCAGGAGATCTCCGGCTTCGAGCTGGAGATGCTGGGCGAGGAAGGGTTGCGCTACGACGACTGGACGATGCGGCGACCGGCCATCGTGGACTGGGAACAACGCTCGCCCGGCTACCGCTATCTGCGCGCCAAGGGCAACTCGATCGAGGGCGGCACGTCGGAGATCCTCGCCAACATCATCGCCGAACGGGTGCTGGGCCTGCCGCCGGAGATCCGCGTCGACGTCGATGTGCCGTGGAAGGAGTTGCCACGATGACGCTCCTGTACAGCGACGTCGAGGAGGAGCTGAGGTCCGCCGTCCGGCGGCTGCTGGCCGAGCGCGCCCCGTGGACGGCCGTGCTGGCGCGGGTCGACGGCGACGAGGCGTACGACCGGGCGCTTTGGCGGGCCCTCGCCGCGGACATCGGGTGTGCCGGCCTCGCCGTACCGGAGAAGCTCGGTGGTTCCGGGGCGTCGTGGCGGGAGGCCGCGGTCGTGGCGGAGGAGGTCGGCCGCGCCGTGGCGCCGGTGCCGCACCTCGGCGCCGCCCTGGCCACGGCGGCGCTGCTTGCGGCCGTCGACGACGACCCGGACGATGACGGACTTCTGGCCGCCATGGCGGCCGGCGACACAACGGCGGTATTGGTGCTTTCGCTGTCGACGCCGCCGGCGGCGCCGGTGCCGGCGTCGGTGAGCGCCGTGGGCGACGCGTTGACCGGCGTCGTGACCGGCGTCGCCGACCCGCTGGCGGCCGACGTGCTGGTCGTGCCGACCTTCGATGGGTTGTGGGCCGTGGACGCACGGGACGCAGAGCTGACTCCGCTGACCACATTGGACCTGACCCGGCGGCTGTGTGACGTGGCATTCGCGGCGGCGCCGGCCCGGCGGCTCGCCGGCCCCGCCGCAGTCGTGCCGGCGTGGCAGGCCGCGCTGCGGGTGGGCGCCGCGCTCCTGGCCGCCGAACAGCTGGGCATCGCCTCGTGGTGCCTCGATGCGACGGTCGCCCACCTGAAGACCCGCCGCCAGTTCGGCCGCCCCGTGGGCTCGTACCAGGGGCTCAAGCACCGGCTCGCGGAGCTGTGGGTGGCGGTCACGCAGGCACGTGCCGTCGCCCGCTACGCCGCCGGGTGCGTCGCCGACGACAGCCCAGACGCGGCGGTCGCCGCCGCGGTCGCGCAGGCGCACTGCTCCCCCGTCGCCGTGCGGGCGGCCGAGGAGTGCATGCAGATGCACGGCGGGATCGGGTTCACCTGGGAGCACCCGGCGCACCTGTACGTGAAGCGGGCCAAGAGCGCGGCGATCGCGCTGGGCACGGCGGAACGGCACCGCGCGGCGCTGGCCGCGCTGGTCGACCTGCCGAGCTGACCCGTGGACGCGGGACGGATCGCGGGGTTCGGTCGCGCGCCCGAGGCGTTCCATTTCCCGCGGGTACCCGGGTTCCGCGCGGTCGCCCGGGCCTGGAAGGCTAGCCGCCATGCGCGCGATCGTCGTCACCGAATTCGGCGGCCCCGAGGTCCTCGTTCCGGCCGACGTGCCGGAGCCGGCGCCGGGCCCGGGGCAGCTGCTCGTGTCCGTGGACCGGGCCGGAGTCAACTACGCCGACACCCACCAGGCGGAGAACTCGTATCTGTCCCGCCGGGTGCTGCCGATGGTCCCCGGCGGAGAGGTGGTCGGCCGCACCCCAGACGGGCGGCGGGTCGTCGCCATGGTCGACGGCGGCGGGTACGCCGAGCGGGCCATCGCCGACGCGGTGGCCGCGTTCGACGTGCCCGACGCGGTCGACGACGTCACCGCGCTGGCGATGGTCGTCCAGGGCGTCACGGCGTGGCTGCTGCTGCGACGCAGCGTGCACCTGCAGCCCGGCGAGACCGTGGTCGTGCACGCGGCGGCCGGCGGAGTCGGCAGCCTGGCGGTCCAGCTCGCCAAGGCGTGGGGCGCCGGGCGGGTGATCGCCACGGCCAGCTCGCCGGCCAAGCGCGAGCTCGCGCTGTCGCTCGGCGCGGACTCGGCGGTGGACGCCGAGGCGCCAGACATGACGGCGGCACTGCGGGAGGCCAACGGCGGACGGCGGGTGGACGTGGTGCTGGACATGACCGGTGGCCGGGTGACCGACCAGAGCCTGGTGGCGTTGGCGCCGTTCGGGCGGCTCGCCTTCTATGGGATGGCCAACCGGCAACCGCCGAAGCCCGTGGCCCTGGCCAATCTGCTGGCCCACTCGACCACCGTGGCGGGGATGTGGCTGCCGCACGCCTACCGGATGCCGGGCCTCGTGAGCCGGGCGATGACGGAGCTGCTCGACCTCGTCACGAAGGAGTCGCTGCGCGCGGTGGCCGGTGGCGAGTACCCGCTGTCGCAGGCCCGCCAGGCGCACGAGGACCTGCGAGCCCGCCGTACCACGGGAAAGCTGGTCCTCGATCCGTCGCGCTGACA